>DEIK01000009.1:111811-123091 GCA_002352425.1 Rhodobacteraceae bacterium UBA2776 | reverse complement strand
GCTCATATCATCCGCCCACCACAGGCCCTCCAGCGGACCTACCACATGGTCCAACCCTTTCGGCTTGCCGTGAAACTTCAACCCGTAACTCAACCCGTAAAGTGCTGCGAGGGCGCGCCCATAGGCCGGCACTGTGCCGGGGTTTCCGACCCCGTCAATCATCAGATACGACTGCTGCGGCACTTCGATCAAATCGAACCGTCCGACCTTGCCGGTATACAGCGCCTTATCGACCTTCTTGAAATCAGTTTTGATCATTTAACGCCTCCTTTATCTTTAGCGGCACACAGATGTCCGTCAGTAAATCATCCGGGTTGGTGTCCATCGGATCGTTCAGATACACCTCAAAACACGGGGCATCACGCAACTCTTCGCCCGTGTGGCCCAACCAATCACAATAGAGATAGTCATAAGCCGCCTTTAGCCCCGCATAGGGTCCCTTGTAATGCATCACCGCCATTTTTCCGTCCGGCACGTCAACTGGCTCTAATCCCTCTGGAACCGCAAATTCGGGCCTGACGATGACCCCTGCATGGCTCTTCAAATTTTCCGGCGCGACCACCTCTGGATCATCATAGCAAATTGCCACCATACCCTGCGCCTGATCCCATAAACCACGTGATGTGAACACCGCCGCCAGCTGCTGAAATGCAGATCCGATTTCTGGATAGGGGCCAATGTGCGCCTTGGCCGCAAGGCGCCGCTTTGGCGCGTTCAAAACTTCGACTGGAAACATTGGGTATTCTCCTTTTTTGATTGGCAAATAGGGCGACGTCAGGTCACCTCTCTTGCGGAACAGCGCGGGCGGAAGGCCAAAAGCACCGTGAAAGGCACGGCTAAAGCTTTGTCCATTTGGATAGCCACAGCGCTTGGCCACGACAGCCACCGGATCATCGGTCTCGATCAACCAACAGGCCGCCCGATATAGACGGATTCGCCGTATCGCCTTGGCGCAGGTTTCGCCGGTCATAGCCTGAAACACCCGATGCCAATGAAACCGTGACATCGCGGCCACGTCTGCCAGATTGTCCAGCGACAGATCGCCCGCCGGATTGGCGTGGATATAGTCCAGCACCCGCATCAGACGTTTTTCATATGATTTCGACATCTCGACTCCGCTCTGTTCCTAAAATCACCAAACCACATCCACATTTGACAAATCTTGCTGAACTGTCCCCGTTGCAAATCATTCTTCACACAGTCATATATCAGTGTAACAGTATTTCGGAGAACCCCATGGCCAACTACCTCGAATTTGAAAAACCGCTGGCGGAAATTGAAAGCAAGGCGGAAGAGCTGCGTGTGATGGCCCGTGCGAGCGAGGGGGCTGATGTCGAGGCCGAAGCGGCCGCGCTCGATAAAAAAGCCGCCGACATGTTGGTTGAACTTTACAAGGACCTGTCTCCGTGGCGCAAATGCCAAGTGGCGCGTCATCCGGACCGCCCGCATTGCAAAGACTATATCGAGGCACTGTTCAACGAGTTTACGCCTTTGGCCGGGGACCGGAACTTTGCCGATGACCATGCCGTAATGGGCGGGCTGGCGCGGCTGGGCGACACGCCTGTGATGGTGATCGGACTGGAAAAAGGCCATGATACCAAATCGCGTATTGAGCGCAATTTCGGCATGGCGCGCCCCGAAGGGTATCGCAAAGCCATCCGTCTGATGGAGTTGGCCGACAAGTTTGGCCTGCCGATCATCACGCTGGTGGACACCCCCGGCGCCTACCCCGGCAAAGGTGCCGAAGAGCGCGGCCAATCCGAAGCAATTGCCCGTTCAACCGAGAAATGCCTGCAAGTCAAAGTGCCGCTGATTTCGGTGATCATTGGCGAAGGTGGCTCCGGCGGGGCGGTGGCATTTGCCACGGCGAACCGTTTGTTGATGTTGGAACATTCCGTCTATTCGGTGATCACACCCGAGGGCTGCGCGTCGATCCTTTGGAAAGACGCCGAGAAAATGCGCGAGGCTGCTGAGGCCTTGCGTCTGACGGCGCAGGATTTGAAGCAACTCGGCGTGGCGGATGTAATCATCAAAGAGCCTGCAGGTGGCGCACAACGCGACAAACAAGCCGCCATTGCCAGTGTTGACAAGGCGCTGCGGGCAAGCCTGAAACAGCTGTCCAAGAAGAAACCCGAGGCTTTGGTCAAAGACCGTCGCGAAAAGTTCCTGTCGATCGGCTCCAAAGGTCTGGCCGCCTAGCGAAGAAAGCTGTCAGGCTTGATGAGCGGCCCCGAGCCTAGCCGTAGGTGCGGGCATGGGCGCGGTCGGGATGTTCCAAATGCGGGATCGCGCCGAACTGCAATAGGTGCAAATCATCGCCGATCAGTTCAAACTTGTGAACAGATGTATTCATCACCCGCAAAAACAGCTTGGTCTTTTTGACCATGTCCAAGCCCAGCGCAATCGCCGCCAAGGTGGCGATTACACCCGTTGAAGACACCAGCGCAATGCGCCCGTCCTGATCCGCTGCATCATGCAATGCGCCCATGATGCGGCTTTTAAACTCATCATAAGTTTCCAACCCGTCGTCGACCTTTTCGTCACGCCACGCGTCCAGAACCTGCGGCACATGCAGCGCGAAGGCTTGCATACTGCGTGGGATTTCGATGTTGTGACTAACCCGCAGGCTTTCGGCCAACCCAAAGTAATCCAACTCGTTCAACCGCGCGTCCGTGTTGTGCGGCACGCCGGCCAACCCCATAGATTGCGCCGTTTCAATCTGACGCGTCATTGCCCCTGAAACCACCTGATCAAAGGGCTGCACATCGCCTAGGCTCTGGCCCAACCATTGCGCCTGCTGGTGGCCCAGATCAGACAAGCTGTCATAGCTGGCCTCGTCCTTGGCCCCTGTCTGGGCTTGACCGTGGCGGATTAACGTCAATTCTACCACATCGTTTCCTTCGCCCTTGCGTCCCACGCAAGATCATAGCTTTTGCCGTCAAATGCACCCGAAGTCATTTCATTTAGCATGTCACCTACCGTTGGCAGGCCATCAGACATGTCCCCGTCACCCCAAAGCCCGGCCCGCATCACAGCGCGGGCACATTGGGAATAGACCTCGGAAATTTTAATGACAATCACTGAACGCGGGTGTTTGCCATCGACCTCAAACCGCGCCAGCACGTCAGCGTCTATGGTGACTTTCGCACGGCCATTCACCCGCACAACATTGGTTGATCCAGCCACCATGAACATCAATGAAATCCGCTCATCGGCAATGATATTTCGCAAAGTGTCCATGCGATTGTTGCCGCGCCAATCGGGCAGCGCCAATGTATGCTGATCCAACTCTAACACAACCGGCCCCGCATCACCGCGCGGTGATCCATCGGTGCCATCCGGTCCAACGGTTGAAATCACACAAAACCGGCTTCGTTCAATCCACGCGCGGTAGGTTGGCGTCAACTGACGCGCGACCTTAACCAATGACGCTTCGCCCGGTTGACCATAGATCGCCTCAAGCGCCGCAATTGTGTCCAGATATTCCATCAACCCTTGAACCCCGCCTCGGCCATCAATCGATCCGAAGCTTCCTCGATCACCTGTTCCATCTCTGCCATAAACTCTGCCCGCAGTTTACCCGCCTTGATTCGTGGCAGGAACTCAAGCACGGCCACGCCCTTTTTGCGATACACCCCGCGTTTGGGCCAAAAAACCCCGACATTTGTGGCAGCAGGCACGCAGTCCATTTCGGTTTGTTCATAAAGCAACCCCGTACCGATCTTGTAGGGTGCCTTAACCCCAGGGGCGATGCGGGTGCCTTGCGGGTAAATCAACAACTGCCCGGGCAGGTTTTTACCGCTTTCCACATCGGCCTTCATCTTGGTGACCGCTTTGCCACGGGTGCCGCGATTGACTGGAACATTCCCCATCCGCGAGCCGAAAAACCGGAACACCGGCAGGTAATGTAATTCACGTTTGATGATCACGCGGGGCTGCCATGCGACCGAAAGAATCAGGATCACGTCCAAAAATGACTGGTGCTTTGAGGCAATCAAACAGGCGTCTGTCGGCACTTCCCCGCGCACTTCGGTTTTCACCCCTGCGATCCATGCCAAAGTCCAGCGGCAATAGCGGGCATAGGTTTTGACAAATGCGTAAACGGCGGTGCGATCAAACAATGCAAAGGGCACGAACACCAGCGCCATAAGCGGCATCATCAGATACATTTGTGTTGCAAAAATCAGGCTGCGCAGCCATTGAATTGCATAGGCCATCAGGTTTGCTCCCGTAAACTGCGAAGGGCCGCGGCGCGGGTTGCCCAGAACGCCACCCCTGCCGCAAAGGGCGGAATGATGAACGGCCAGAGCCAGTGCCAGCCCTGAAACCCAAGCCCGGTCAAAAAGCCACCTGCAGTGGATGCACTGGGCAGCAGCAACATGGCGATCATCCCCAGCACCGATCCGGCAATCGCCCCCGTTAGGGCGCGCAAGGTAAAGCGGCGCACAAAGGCTTGGGCGATATAGGTGTCTTGCGCCCCGACCAAGCGCAGCACGCGGATCACCTGTTTATTCGCCGCCAAGGCCGCATTCGCTGCCAACGTGATCATCGCGCCTGTCGCAAGTGTGATCAACAAGATAGAAAACAGCCCAAGCGAGCGCAAACGATCCGCCGCTTTGACCAAAGGTTTGCGCCAGCGTGTATGATCATCCAAAACCGCACCCGGCGCTTCGGCAGAGAGGCGCAATCTCAACCCCTCAACGTCATACCCGTCGCCATCCTCGATCACTTCGATGAGTTGCGGGATTGGCAGGCTGTCGATTGGCAGGTCGGGTCCAAACCACGGTGCCAACAGTGCCTTTTGCTCGTCATGGCTCAATACCCGTGCCTGGGCCACACCGGGTGTGGTGCGCAACACTTCTGCGGCGGCGCGGGTTTGCGCGTCCATCTGACCAGCTGGAGCCGATATGCGCACGGTAGAGGAGCGGGCCAACTCACTGGACCATCTGTCGGCCAATCGGCCCGTGGCCAATGATAGCGCCAGCGCGAACACCACCAAAAACGCCATCGCGCCCGATGTAAAAAGTGTCAAAGTGGCCGTGTACCCGCTGGGTGGCACCACTTTGGCGGATTGTGTGTCGCCCTTTAGCAGCGCAACTACCTGTTCCATATCCAATTTCACAAATCTGATCCTGCCAATTGCAGCCGTTGATTGCTGATCCGCAACACCCGCGCATTGACCTGCGATTTTGCGGCGCGGATCAGGTTTAGGTCATGGGTGGCGATCATGATGGTTTTGCCCATTTTGTTCAACTCGACCAGCAGCGTCAGCAGTCGCTTTGACATCTCCCAATCAACGTTGCCTGTTGGTTCATCCGCCAGAACCACATCCGGTGACATAATCACTGCACGGGCCAAGGCCGCCCGTTGCCGCTCACCACCTGACAGCTCATCCGGAAGCGCGTCGGCGCGATGCGTCAACCCGACCCAAGACAGCAAATCATTCAGATTTTCGGCTTCATGGCTCACATCGCGCCCCGCAACCATCAAGGGTAGCGCCACATTGGCCGAAATGGACAGATGGTCCAGAAATTGGCAATCCTGATGCACCACGCCGATGCGTTGCCGGTTTCGGGCAATTTCGCTTCGATCCATAGCACGTGTGTCGCGGCCAAAGGCCTGCACAAGACCCGAAGAGGCCATCAATTCCATGTAACACAGCTTGAGAAAGGTGGTTTTACCTGCCCCCGATGGCCCTGTTAGGAAATGAAACGATCCAGGGGCCAATTTTAGCGAAATATCCGATAATAATTCCCCCCCGCCATAGCTGTAGGCGACATTTTGCAGTTCGATCACATTGCGCCCTTTCTTATCCGTTTTGAGGACAGTTGTGCCTAAGATTGTTCAATGTTTCAATATAAAGAACGCTCAAAAGGATTGATCTTCGCCCATCCCGCGTTACAACGTAAATAGTTAACAGTAATAGTTTGGCCGCAGAACGTGGCTGGGACGGGGAAAATCATGCGGTTACTATGCCCGAATTGCGATGCACAATACGAGGTAGATGACAGTGTCATACCCAAAGACGGGCGTGATGTGCAATGCTCCAGCTGTGGGCAAACCTGGTTTCAAAAATCCGCCGATCAAATTGGGGATGAGGAGCAAGCTGGCGACCATCAAGACCACAGGACCGAAGAGGCCAATGATCAATCCGATCCGGAACCTGAAGTAGAGCCTGAAACAAAGCAGACAGTTGAAACTGGGGATGAGCCTGAGGGTGACTCTGAGGATGAACCGGACACTGATCAAGAAGCCGAAACAGAGCGCGAACAACAAAAACATGACGAAGCCGTGCTGGATGTTTTGCGCCAAGAGGCCGCTCTGGAAACCGAAGCACGTCAGGATGAAGCCCAAGGCGGCGTGGAAACACAGCCCGATCTTGGCCTGGATCAAGCCGATGCCAGCCAAGGTGCAGCGGTCAGCCAGCGCACCGCCCGTTTGCGCGGCATAGAGCCGGAAGCCGACCCCAATGCGTCGCGCAGTGACCTTTTGCCGGACATTGAGGAAATCAATTCGTCGCTGCAAAATGAATCCGTTGTCGAGACCGAAGAAGCCATAGCCGAAGGGAAACGCGGCCGCAGCGGCTTTCGTCTGGGATTTGGGTTGATCATCATTTTGGCAACGTTGTTGTTTTTGGCCTATGTCTATGCGCCACAGATCACCGCTATGGTGCCATCCCTTGAAGCGCTCATGACCAGCTATGTCGAGACCGTGGACGGATTGCGGCAGTGGTTGGACCAGATGATGCTATCGGCGACCGCGAAAATGTCGGGCGCCACGCCAGAGTCCTAAACCCTGTCAAACCAAAGGGCCGCCATCTCCTTATTTGGTGACCTTTCCAGTCTCGATCGCTGGAAAGTGCCCTAAAACTGGAGCGCCACACCTATGTTGTCCGGAATTAAAATCGTCGAAATAGAAGGGCTGGGACCTGGACCATTTGCCGGAATGTTACTGGCCGATCTTGGGGCAGATGTGATTGTCCTGCATCGTGCTGGAACTGGGCCATCGGTCACCAATGAAACAAGTCTGTTGGATCGTGGCAAGCGGTCTATCACGCTGGATCTTAAGGATGCGGATGATCTGGCGATTGCCAAGGCGTTGATCAAAGATGCCGACGGGTTGATCGAAGGTTTCCGCCCCGGTGTGATGGAGCGTTTGGGATTGGGGCCGCAACCGTGCCATTCACTGAACCCAAAATTGGCCTATGGGCGGATGACCGGCTGGGGACAGGATGGCCCTAGGGCACAAATGGCGGGGCATGATCTGAATTACATTGCCACAAGCGGGGCGCTTTATTACGCGTCAGAACCGGATGCACCGCCCCTTGCGCCTGCAACCCTGTTGGGGGACATCGGCGGCGGGGCTTTGTATTTGGCGGTTGGATTGTTGTCAGCGATCCTAAAGGCGCGCGACACAGGCAAGGGCTGTGTGGTGGATGCGGCCATCGTCGATGGGTCCGCGCATATGATGAACCTGCTGATGGCGATCGGACAAAATGGCGATCTGTCCGAGGAACGCGGCCAAAGCCTGTTGGATGGGCCACATTGGAGCCGCACTTACAGATGTTTGGGCGGCGGTTATTTAAGCGTTCAATGTCTGGAGCCAAAGTTCTATGCCCAGTTTTTGGACCTGATGGGATTGCAGGATGATCCGGTTTTCAAGTCCCAGTTTAAGCGCGCGCTATGGCCGGACCAGACCGCCAGCCTTGGGGCGATTTTCGCAACCAAACCCCTGCGCCATTGGGCCGCGTTGTTTGAGGGCAGTGATGCTTGTGTTGCGCCTGTGTTGTCGCCACAACAGGCCGCTGTTGATCCACATATGAAAGCGCGGGATGTCTGGCAAACCCTCAACGGAGCACCTCAGGCCGCCGCGGCTCCTAGATTTTCAGACGTCGCTCCTGAAATAAATGCGGCGCCTGAACGTGGTCAACATAGCGCGGAAATTCGTGGACAAGTGTTGGCAGGTAATAGCGTCTGGAAATAGGGATGGCCGCCCTCCCCCTAAAACCGGTCGAGCAAACGCTCTAGGTATTCCCGTTCCAGATCAGGACGCTGTTTGTCCCCCGAACGGCGGCGCAATTCATCCAACAACTCGCGGGCCCGCCGATAGACATCTTCGCCTTGCAGTAAATCGTCCTCCGTGCCGATCTTGCCACGCCCGTTGTTGTCTCGCCCCAATGGATCGCGTGCGTTGGCGTTGTCACGCCCTTGTGATTCGCCCTGCTGGCCGGGGCTTTGCTGTTGTTGCTCGTTTTTGGCGATCGCTTCGCCCAGATTGCGCATACCTTCGCGCAGGGCTTCCATCGCTTGCGCCTGATTGTCCAAGGCCTCGGCCAAGCGGTCGCCACGCAGCGCATCCTCGGCCCCCTTCATTGCGGTCTCGGCCCGATCTAGAGCGTCGCGTGCCGCATCCCCCTCGGCGGTTCCACCTCCGGGTAACCCGTCCTTTTGGCGTTGCAACTCGTCGCGCAGGGCTTGTTGACGATCTGCCAAGCCTTCCTTGCCCTCGCCGGTTTGTCCGCCGCCTTGTTCGCCGGACTCGCCGCCGTTTTCACCCTGTCCTTGGTCGCCCTGCCCGTCATGGCTGCGCCCTTCGCCCTGCCCGCCTGCTTCGCCGCGATTCTGACCGCTTTCGCCGCGATTGGCGTTGGGGTTGAACTGTTCCTGCAAATCGCGGAATGCCTGATCAGACAGGCCTTGTTGGCCGCGCAGCGTGTCTTTCAAATCTTGCATAGATTGCTCGCCGGGGGATTTTTCACCCCCCTCGCCACCTTCGGCCATCTGAAGGTTTTCCATCATCTCGTTCATGCGTTGCATCAGTTCGGCCGCTTCTTCCATGCGGCCCTCTTCCATCAACTCCTGAATCCGGTCCATCAGGGCTTGCAACTCGGCTTGCGAAAATTCGAACCGCTCGCCGCTCTCGGCTTGTTGCTGATCTTGGTCGCCGTTCTGGCGTTGCTGTTCGGCCAATTGCTGCATGTAATCTTTGGTGGCGTCGCGCAATTCCTGCATCAACTCGGCGATTTCGTCTTTGCTGGCGCCGTTTTTCATCGCTTCGGCCAGACGTTCCTGCGCGCGGTGCAGGCGTTCTTTGGCATCCGCCAAGGAGCCATCTTCAAACACCAGTGCGATTTCCCACAAGGCTGCCGCGATCTCGTCGCGTATCTCGGGGGTCATGTCAAAAGCCACAGCCGCCTCTAGCCGTGTCAGTGCCACCCGCAGCATCAAATATGCCCCGTTGTTGCGCACAAAACCTTCGGGGCGGTGGGTGACAGCGCGCAACACTTGTGACACCCGCGCGCCGTTTTCGCGTGACCACAGCAGGTCGCGGCGTTGTTCAATCACCGCGCGGGCGAGCGGGGCGAAAAAGCGACGGCCCGGCAGGTCCAATTGCATGGGAACGGATTGTCCCGTTTGGCCAGATGCATCTTCAACTATCAGGGTCAGCGTGACCGGCAGCCCGACCCACGGATGTTCCGACAGGTTGTCGACCAGTTCCTCAGAGAATGCGCTGCGATCCCCCGTGAAGGGCATCGGAAGATCCAAATTGATCGGCGCGCGAGGTTCCGGCGCGGTTGCCAATCCATAGCGGCGTTGCATAGCGTCCAGATCCAGTTGGAACTCCGCCGAACCACGCACCACGCCATAGTCGTCGCTGGCGGCAAAAGGCTGGTGCATCACACCTTGCTCTGCCCGTTTCAACTCGCCGTCGATGCGCACGTCCGGCGGCATGTCGGGCAGGATCGAAATCGTCCACTGCGCGCCGCCTTGGCCGTCGATGCTCAGGGTGCCGTCTTGTGTAACGGTTAGTTCATGGCTGATGGCTGCGGGATCGGTGAACGCGTCGGTTCCGGACACGGTTTCCTGCACTGAGAGTGCACCAACTTCGCCATATAAGCGCAGGGTGATGCGTGCATCTTTGGGCACGCTGATGTCACCCGTTGGCAAGTCATTCAGATAAAGGCTGGGTTTGCCGGTATAGGTCGGTGGCTCAACCCAGCCTTCCCAACTGGGGCCAGCGGCAAGGGCTGTGCCACCCTGCCCTGTCGCAATTTCGCCGACCGTCGCGACCTTGGAAGCCGAGCCAAACAGCAGCGCCACCAGCAGCGCCAATGTCGCAACAAAGCGCAGGGCATAGGGGTCTTTGGACGCTACGCGCAAATCTGCGGGGGCGGGTTTTGCCCCCTGCACGCGCGCGGCCATCTGCGCCAAATGCGCCTTCCAAACGGCCTCGGAGGCGGCGTCTTGGGTGCCAATGGCTTGGGTGTCGGTTAATTGGGTGATCGGGTGGCCTGGCAGGGTGTTGTCTAGCCGCTCAACGGCCTCAGCAGCATTGGGCCAACGAAACAGTCGCGCAGCATAGATCAGCGCCCAGATCGCAGCAGCGCCAAACAGGGCCATCACACCCATCCCCGCGCGAGGCGATATGAAATCTTGCACGCCGAGCATCACCAGCGCGATGGCCAGCATACAAACGGTCCAAAACGGCCAAAATGCCTGTGTCGCCCGTTCCGCAACCATACCAAGGCGGGTCAGGCGCAGAGGCCATGCCAACCCCGTCAGGGCGCGCGTGTCAGGCTGGTTCTGTTTGCTCATACCTTGGCTTTCCGGCCCCTTTGGATCAGAGCCATTCAGGTATGGTATCGCGATTTATCATATCTTCCAAGGTTGGACGTGCCCGAATAACAGCGAATTGATGCCCATCGACCAGAACTTCGGGGATCATCGGGCGCGAATTATATTCTGACGCCATCACGGCACCATAAGCACCCGCCGAGCGAAAGGCGATCAATTCACCCGCCGTCATCGGCGCCAAATCGCGGTGTTTGGCAAAGGTGTCGCCAGATTCGCAGACCGGCCCCACGATGTCATAGGGGGTTTGTTCAACGCCGGCGGCGGGCTCTATCACGGGGATAATGTCGTGGTGGGCTTCGTACATGGCGGGGCGGATCAGATCATTCATCGCCGCGTCCAAGATCAGGAACTGACGGTCTTCGCCTTGCTTCACATAGATCACTTCGGACACCAAAATACCGGCATTACCGGCGATCAAACGACCCGGTTCGATCTCGATCTCACAACCCAGATCACCCAAGGTGTCCTCGACCATTTGTCCATACTCTATCGGCAATGGCGGGGCGTCGTTGGAGCGCTCATAGGGGATGCCCAATCCGCCACCCAGATCCAACCGCTTGATGGTGTGGCCCTCGGCGCGCAACTGTTTGGTCAGTTCTGCCACCTTTTTGTAAGCGGCAGCATAGGGGGCAAGGTCGGTCAATTG
>DEIK01000009.1:73104-111804 GCA_002352425.1 Rhodobacteraceae bacterium UBA2776 | reverse complement strand
TAGACCTCGCTGGCGCGGGAAATTGGTATGCCAAATTTGTTTTCGGACTTGCCGGTCGCGATTTTGGCGTGAGTTTTGGCATCAACATCGGGGTTCACGCGCACGGTGATTGGCGCGACCACACCCAGCGACAAGGCGACCTCGTTCAGGGCTTCCATCTCAGGCTCGGACTCAACGTTGAACTGGCGGATGCCACCCGTCAGGGCTGCGCGCATTTCATCACGGGTTTTGCCGATGCCGGAAAACACGATCCGCTCGCCCGGAACGCCCGCGGCACGCGCCCGCGCATATTCTCCGCCCGAAACCACATCCATACCAGCGCCCATATCACCAATCAGCTTTAGGACGGCTTGATTGGAATTGGCCTTCATCGCGTAGCAGACCAGATGGTCCATGCCCGCAAGCGCGTCATCAAACAGCCGGAAATGGCGACGCAACGTGGCGGCGGAATAGAGGTAAAACGGGGTGCCAACTTTGGCGGCAATATCTGGCACGGCGACATCTTCGGCGTGCAAAACTCCGTTTTGATATAGAAAATGGTCCATTGTGACGTCCTGTTGGCAGTATTCCCTAGCGCAGAACGGATAAAGAATATGCCAGAAATGACAAGGGGGCGCAGCGAAGCATTTTAGCCGCCCCTTTGTTCGGTGCCTGACAGGTCGCATTGTTCATGCGGTTTTGGAGAACCGATTTATCCTAAAGAGGCAAAGCGCATAGAGCGCGGTTACAGGCGTCATAAGGACCTCGAAGGTTGTCGGGGAAAACAGGCCTGCAACAGAGTTGACCAAAACAAAAAAACAAAAACCACTTGGTCCGTTCGACAATCACTTTGGCAGCCTTTGCCGTCACAAATTCCCCCGTGACGGCGCCAGTCATCATCAGCAGCAGGTTCAGTACAACGGCCAACAGTTCCAACGGCAGGAACGTGGCATCAGTCAATCTGCCACCCCAAACGATGTTTCTTGGCAATACTTCCGCGATCACCAATCCGTGAAAAACCAGAAATAACGCGGACAAAATGATCAG
Source organism: Rhodobacteraceae bacterium UBA2776 (assembly GCA_002352425.1). Lineage (GTDB taxonomy): Bacteria > Pseudomonadota > Alphaproteobacteria > Rhodobacterales > Rhodobacteraceae > Profundibacter. The sequence continues at coordinate 110,778 of DEIK01000009.1, read as the reverse complement.
TGTCAAATAAGCCGCCCGTAAAATGAGTTTGCCAATGAGCCGACTAACAAAATTCAAAGCATTATATCCTTCTGACGCGCGCCACATGTTCTGTTGCTATAGGTTGCGCAGTCTTTTTCGACTTGGCGTTTTTCCCAGTCACCACCGAATTGACCGGCGAACCCGAACACACGGATCGCTTGCATCACAATGCCAGTGCCCATTCCAAGCGCTGGCCAAACCACCCACAAATAGCCGGGGCTGGTCAACAGGTTGATGACCAACAAGAACAACACCAATGGGAAATAGCCCGCTGCGGATATGTAGAAATTCTTGAGACGGCGCACTTCGCGGATCACGTTCTTTTCGGATTGCGGCATATCCGGGTCGGAGGCGTCATAGTCTTTGTTATGGCGACCATCATTGGCCTTTAGGTAATGGGTGTATTTCAGGGCGGCTTGGTCCTCGTCGGTTAGGTTTGCATCGCGGCGGGTCATATCAGAATCCTTTTGCTGGTCAGGGATTGCAGTTTGAAACACCGCAGCCAGACATTTAAGAGATTCCAAACTGGCCTTACCTCCCCGTTCAATCCGCTGAATAGTGCGGGTTGGAACGACCCACTTCACCCGCCAGGATCAACTGCTCCAACAGGGCTGCGTTTTTGGCGGCTATACGTTCAAAAAACGCGGCGATCTCGGCGGTCACTTCGGGGGTGCCAAAGCCGGGGCCAAGCACTTCAAAAAACAGCCGCGTGTCGCGGCGGGCATCAACCGGGGTGTCCAACAACCATTGCAACTGCGCCATGTAGTCGGCGAGCGTTTGGATTTCATTCTGCGGGATAAACTCTTGTTCGAGTTGTTGGAAAATCCATTTCACTAGGGTGTTGGTCAATTCATCTTTGTTTTTGAAATAGAGGTAGAGCGTGCCCTTGGCCAAGCCTGCTGCAATGGCAATTGTCTCTCATCTTGGCCGTGTGAAAACCCTGTTTTTGATAGGTCTGCATTGCGGCCTGCAGTATACGCAGCCGCATCGCGTCTTTGGCTGTTGATGCGGGGGTGTTTTTCTCGCCGGCTGGAAAAATGCTCCTTCTATTGGTCGTTACCTTTGTCACTCTCGTTCCCGGCGGACCTATCGAGACCCGCAGTTTTGCCCCTCTCGGGGGGGGGCATTTTTTGGGGGTTCAATGTATTTCTAATCCTGTTGGGAATTGGTGCGCTTGTCTCGGCAGTCGGGTTACTGCGTGGCAACAGGGCCGCCGCCATAGGCGGGATTATCGCAGGTTGGGGGTATATTTTTGTCGTGCTACTGGACTTGGGCCATGTTTTTCCCAGCACGCCAGACTCGATCCCGTTGATGCTGGGTCTTATTGAAATTCTGGATGCAATATTGGCGGACTATGTGATAATCCTTTGTCACCGAGGATTGGGGCACATCTAATGGCTGGGTATGAACCGCTAAATACTTTGAAACCTTTGGCCGATGACATCTGGCTAGTTGATGGGCCGTCGATCCGGTTTTACGGTGTGCCATTTTCAACCCGCATGACGGTGGTTCGTCTGCAAAATGGCGATATCTGGCTGCATTCTCCAACCAAGATCAGCGACGCGTTGAAGTCCGAGATCGCGGCACTTGGTCCCGTCAGTCACCTGATCGCGCCCAACTGGATTCACTATGCCTTTGTCACCGAATGGCAGGCCGCTTTTCCAAAGGCGCGCGCCTATGCCGCCCCCGGTGTGGTTGCGCGGGCGAAAAAGCACGGCATGAACATGCGCTTTGATGAGGATTTGAGCCAAACGGCCCCCGACGCATGGGCGGGGCAGATCAAACAGATGGTGGTTGAGGGCAGCAAGATTCACCGCGAGGCCGTGTTTTTTCACGTCGCTTCGCACACCCTGATCCTGACCGATCTGATCGAGAATTTTGAGCCAAGGAACCTGTCGCGGATTATGCGGATCCTGACTCGATTTGGGGGCATTCAAGACCCTGACGGCAAAATGCCCCGTGATATGCAGATGACGTTCTCAAAGGGGCGACGCAAGTTGCGGGCCGCCATTGAGCAGATGATTGACTGGGGGCCAGAGCGCATCATTTTAGCGCATGGGCGTTGGTACGATCAAGATGCCGTCGCCGAGTTGAAACGCGCCTTTCGCTGGGTGTTATAGCGGGCCTATCGGGCCCGCCACGTCACACCAAACCGCGCAGTGCCGCTAATTTTGACTGTTGTCCTTGACCCTGGAGGCATAAGTGTCGTGCCTGCATTTTTGGTGGGGCGGACGGGTTCGCCATCGGCGCCGCAACCCGCAACGAACAAAACAGTGATTATTGCAATAACAGGTTTCATGCCAATTCCTCTTTCCAGCGGGCGATTTGCTTGCGTACTTGGGCAGGCGCCGTGCCGCCATAAGACATCCGGCTGGCAACTGAATTATGCACGCCCAGCACGTCAAACACGCCTGTGTTGATCGCGCTATGAACCGATTGCATATCCTCAATGGTCAGTTCGGGCAAATCACAACCCTTGCTTTCGGCCATACCGACAAGCGTGCCGGTCACGTGGTGTGCCTCGCGGAACGGCATACCCAACTCGCGCACCAACCAGTCGGCCAGATCGGTGGCGGTTGAGAACCCAGTGGCGGCGGCGCGCTCCAGCTCGTCCACATTGGCGTTCATGTCGGCGACCATGCCGGTCATCGCCGCCAGTGCCAGCATTAGACTGTCGGCAGCATCAAACACTTGTTCCTTGTCTTCTTGCATGTCCTTGGAATAGGTCAGCGGCAGCCCTTTCATCACGGTGAACAGGCCGACCATCGCCCCCATGATTCGGCCGATTTTGGCACGGATTAATTCGGCGGCATCTGGGTTCTTTTTCTGTGGCATAATCGACGATCCCGTCGAAAACCGATCCGACAGTGCCACGAACCGGAACTGGGCCGAGGACCAGATCACCAGTTCTTCGGCAAAGCGCGACAGGTGCATGGCGCAGATTGTCGAGGCCGCCAGAAACTCCAGCGCGAAATCGCGGTCAGCCACGGCATCCAGAGAGTTGGCAGCGGGGGCGTCAAAGCCCAGTGCCTCGGCCGTCATGTGGCGGTCAATCGGGAAGGATGTGCCGGCAAGTGCCGCAGCGCCCAAGGGCGATTGGTTCATCCGGTTGCGTGCATCTTGAAAGCGCGACATGTCGCGGCCAAACATTTCGACATAGGCCATCATGTGGTGGCCCCATGTGACGGGTTGGGCGACCTGTAAATGGGTGAAACCGGGCATCACCCAATCAGCACCGGCTTCGGCTTGCGCCAATAGCGCCTTCATCAGGGCCTCTAGCCCCTCAATCGCCGCATCGGCCTGACCACGCACCCACATGCGAAAATCCAGCGCGACCTGATCGTTGCGCGACCGCGCCGTGTGCAGACGGCCAGCAGGTTCGCCAATCAAATCCTTCAAACGGGACTCAACATTCATGTGGATATCTTCCAAAGCCGTGGAAAACTCAAATTTTCCAGCTTCGATTTCTGACAACACCGTGAGCAGGCCTTCCCCTATGGCCGCAGCGTCTGTATCTGTGATGATGCCTGTGGCGGCCAACATGGCGGCATGGGCGCGTGAACCTTGGATGTCTTGTGCGGCCATCCGCTGGTCAAATCCGATCGAGGCGTTTATGGCCTCCATGATCGCGTCAGGTCCAGCGGCGAACCGCCCGCCCCACATGGTGTTGGCATTGCTGGTGTCTTTTGATTTGTTGGTCATGTGTATGGCCCTGAGAGGAATAAAATGGGAATCTTGCGTTCTATGGTCCTATACGCCGCCCTTGCGGTCGGTGCAAATACTGCGGTGGCCGATACGGCCGAGCTTGAGGCCCTGCGCACAGGGTTGATGAAAAAGCTGGTGTTTCATAGCGCACCCGCGCCTGTATCCGACAAGGTGTTTACCGATCCGGAAGGTGGGGCGCATCAATTGTCGGACTACCGCGGCAAATACATTTTGGTGAATTTCTGGGCGACATGGTGCGCACCCTGCCGCAAGGAAATGCCGTCGTTGAATGCCCTGCAGGAAACGTTGGGCGGGGATACGTTTGAGGTGCTGACCATCGCCACGGGGCGCAACACCTTGCCAGGGATCACCAAGTTCTTTGCCAAAGCCGAGATCACCGAATTGCCCGTTTTGTTGGACCCGAAACAAAAATTGGCCCGTGATATGGGCGTTCTAGGCTTGCCGATTTCGGTGATCATTGATCCAGACGGGCGCGAGATTGCCCGCCTGCGTGGCGATGCGGAATGGGACAGCAATAGCGCGCTGGCCATCATCAATGCGCTCATCAAGCCCTGACGGGCATTCTTCGCAGTCGCGAGGAAAACCGTCAGGATTGAGCGGCGTTACCGTGCCAGTTTTGCCACCTTGTCATGACAGTCGCAGCCCACAACATGGTCATTCACCATACCAACGGCCTGCATAAAGGCGTAGACAATGGTCGGACCGCAAAATCGAAAGCCTTCTTTCTTTAGGTCCTTTGAAATTTGAACCGACAGCGATGTCTGCGCAGGCACCTGATCCATAGTTTCGAACCGGTTTTGCAATGGCTTTCCGCCCATGTAATTCCATAGAAACTTGTCGAACCCCTCGCGTGCTTCGATCACTTGCCATGCCTTGGCGTTGCCAATCGTCGCCTCGATCTTGCCGCGATGGCGGACGATGCCCGCATCCCCCAGCAGCCGCTCCACATCCGCTTCGCCCCAGCCCGCGATCACGTCAGGATCAAATCCGGCAAAGGCGTTTCGGAAATTGTCGCGCTTCTTTAGAATGGTGATCCAGCTCAGTCCGGCCTGGAAACCGTCCAGAATCAGTTTCTCCCAAAGGGCACGGCTGTCGTATTCCGGCACCCCCCATTCTTCATCATGGTATGAAATATAAATTGGCTCACTACCGACCCATGTACAGCTATCTTCCATAAAATACCCTACTTTCATTGCGTTATGCAGCTCGAAACCCTTTTAGCAAAATTAGAACTAAATGGGAACATTTACCTGTTCTTAAGTGTCATGACCACATTGTGACCTAACATGTCGCGGAGGACAAAATGCCTGCAACTCAGATTTTTTCAACACCGGATTTATCTCCTGAATTGGACAACCCATTGGATTTTGCGATCCGGTCCCGCGACAAAAATACCCTGGAGATGGTTCGCGATGCGTTGCGCCGTAAACAAGTGATGCTTGCCTATCAGCCTATTGTGCGCGCCGATCGCCTGCACCGACCTGCCTTTTATGAAGGATTGATCCGTGTGTTGGACGACACCGGTCGCATCATTCCCGCCCGCGATTTTATCGAAGTGGTGGAGACCGATGAGATGGGTCGTATCATTGACTGCCTTGCGCTTGAAATGGGCCTAGAGGCCCTCACCGAAGAACCGGGGTTACGACTGTCGATCAACATGTCTGCCCGCTCTATCGGTTACAAGCGTTGGATGGATACTTTGAACCACGGTATGCAGGTTGATCCGACTGTGGCCGAGCGGCTGATACTGGAAATTACTGAATCCTCGGCCATGCTGATGCCAGAACTTGTCACCTCCTTTATGTCGGATTTGCAAAATTATGGCGTGTCCTTTGCATTGGATGATTTCGGCGCAGGTTATACCGCGTTTCGTTTCCTTAAGGATTTCTACTTTGATATCGTCAAAATTGACGGACAATTTATTCGCAACATTCATGCCGACCCCGACAATCAGGTGCTGTCCAAGGCGCTGGTTTCAATCGCCGAGCAATTTGAAATGTTCACCGTTGCCGAATGTGTCGAGGCAGAAGAAGACGCACATTTCCTCGAATCAATCGGCATTGATTGTATGCAAGGCTATTTCTTCGGGGCACCAACAACGGTGCCGCCGTGGCGTGCACCTGCTAAAAAAAGGCACGCTTAGCCCTCTCTTGCTGCACCTGCACAAACCTTCTAGGCTATAGGTAGTTTTTGCAGGGGGGCGGTATCTGTCCTTCGTATCTTCAACACAAAGGACACAAATTATGACCGATATCGTAATCGCTTCAGCCGCTCGTACCGCTGTCGGCAGCTTTCTTGGATCATTTGCCAACACGCCGGCGCATGACTTAGGCACAACTGTGCTTGAGGCAATCGTCGCACGCGCCGGTATCGAAAAGTCAGATGTTTCTGAAACCATTCTTGGTCAAGTTTTAACCGCCGGTCAGGGCCAAAATCCTGCCCGTCAGGCCCATATCAATGCTGGTCTGCCCATCGAATCAGCCGCCTGGTCGATCAATCAGGTTTGTGGATCTGGTCTACGCGCTGTCGCGCTGGCCGCCCAGCACATCAAACTAGGGGATGCCGATATCGTTGCCGCGGGCGGTCAGGAAAACATGTCGCTTTCCCCGCATGTTGCGCACCTACGTGCAGGGCACAAGATGGGCGATGTAAAATACATCGACTCGATGATTCGTGACGGATTGTGGGATGCCTTTAACGGCTACCACATGGGTCAAACCGCTGAAAACGTTGCCAATCAATGGGACATCAGCCGCGAAATGCAAGACGAATTCGCCGTCGCCAGTCAAAACAAAGCCGAAGCGGCACAAAAAGCCGGCAAATTTGCTGACGAAATCGCTGCTTTCACCGTTAAAACGCGCAAAGGCGAGGTAATCATCGACGCGGATGAGTATATCCGGCACGGCGCAACGCTCGAAAGCATGCAGAAACTGCGGCCCGCCTTTGTGCGTGAAAACGGCTCGGTCACCGCTGCAAACGCCAGTGGCATTAACGATGGCGCAGCGGCTGTTCTTTTGATGTCAGCCGACAACGCCTCGGCACGTGGCATCACGCCGATGGCCCGCATCGCCTCTTATGCAACCGTCGGCTTGGACCCATCCATCATGGGCGTTGGACCAATCGGAGCCAGCCGCAAAGCACTTGAAATCGCGGGATGGAAGCCGGAGGATCTGGATCTGGTTGAGGCAAACGAAGCCTTTGCAGCACAGGCCTGCGCCGTCAACAAAGATATGGGCTGGGACCCGGCAGTGGTGAACGTCAATGGTGGCGCGATTGCGATTGGCCACCCGATTGGGGCTTCTGGCTGCCGCATTCTAAACACCCTGCTTTTTGAAATGGTCCGTCGCGATGCCAAAAAAGGCCTGGCAACATTGTGCATCGGTGGTGGAATGGGTGTTGCGCTCTGCGTCGAACGCGGGTAGAAAAAATCAGCCGCGCAATAATGTTGCGCATTTGATCAACCTAGCGTAACTTCATTACGCACTCGATTGGAGCTAAGCATGACCAGAATTGCCCTTGTCACCGGAGGTACGCGCGGTATAGGCGCAGCGATTTCCAAAGCACTCGCCGCAAAAGGCTACACCGTTGCCGCCACATATGCCGGCAACGACGCCGCCGCCGCACAGTTCACCAAAGACACAGGCATCGCGACCTATAAATGGTCGGTGGCCGATTATGATGCCTGTGCCGCCGGCATCGCAAAGGTCGAGGCTGATCTTGGCCCGGTTGACGTTCTGGTTAACAACGCGGGCATCACCCGCGACTGCATGTTCCACAAAATGACCCGCGAGCAGTGGCAAGAAGTGATGGACACCAATCTGAACGGTGTTTTTAACATGACCCACCCGCTCTGGAATGGAATGCGTAGTCGCGGTTTTGGCCGTGTTATCAACATCTCGTCGATCAACGGCCAAAAAGGGCAGATGGGGCAAGCGAATTACTCGGCGGCCAAAGCGGGCGATATCGGGTTTGCCAAAGCATTGGCTCAAGAAGGGGCCTTCAAGGGCATCACCGTGAACACTATTTGCCCGGGCTACATCGGCACAGAAATGGTGATGGCCGTGCCGGAGAAAGTGCGTGAAAGTATCATCGCACAAATTCCCGTTGGGCGTTTAGGCGAAGCCGACGAGATCGCCCATTGTGTGACCTTTTTGGCCTCGGACGACTCTGGATTCATCACAGGCTCGACCCTCACCGCGAATGGTGGGCAGTATCTGACCTAAGTGACTAAACCCGGGCAGTGCTGTTTTGGCACTGCCCGTTTTGCTATTCTCATCGTCAGCTTTGGGGACTTAAGCCATCTGAACGCAGCAAAGAAAGCATCGCTGCGTTCCTTACGACCTTTTTCTAGTAAGGCTTTAACCCTCGTATCTGATGCGACTGCAAGCATTTCCTGCTCCTTGTTTAACAAAGTTATTTAACTTCACCCAATATGCTACTTTGAAAAACAACTGACAAACGAGACCTTTCATTCCTTCAGATTAGTTATACTTAACTGAAATGAACTCACGTCCCAAGGCTTTGGCAACCTGAATGCAGCATGGCAAAATGCACAGCGCCAAACCATACCCCACCATCGCGGCTGGCCCCGATGATGTCCCCCGAAATGGCCGAAAAATGCCAATCATCAAGGGATATGCACAATGCAACTTTACTGCATCAAGACGACTTCCTTTTTATCAAACAAACCTCGAATTGGGGCACCTGGTTTCTCGCACAAGGCTTGGGCTTGCCGCCGGAAGGTCGCCCGCGATTTTCGCAGTCCGATCATGCGCTCGATTCGGCCATTGCTGGAACTGGCGTGGTATTGGGGCGAGACACGCTGGCAGAGCGCGCGGCCCCATTTCCACTGGCCATCGCTGTAACAGCCCGTTACCGTGTTGTTTGTCCCGAGGGGGCCGAGAATCGGCCGCAAATCAAAGCCTTCATTAAGTGGGTGCAAAAAGAGGTCGAAAATATGCACCAATACCGCACAGATCGTCGCTTCATCGCCCAAAAAGACATCAGTTTATGACAAACCGCGCCACTTTGATCGGGTTTACGGCAGTCCTGCTCTGGTCCTTGTTGGCGCTGTTCACGGTTGGCACCAGCCCCGTGCCGCCGCTACAATTGACCGCAATCTGTTTTTCAATTGGTGGCGCCATCGGTTTGATTTGGACGGGGTTTAACGGCAGTTTTCGACAATTAGCACGGATCAACTGGCGCATTTATGCATTCGGAACCACGGGTCTGTTTGGCTATCATTTTTTGTATTTCTCTGCCCTGCGCAGCGCGCCTGCGGCCGAGGCTGGGTTGATCGCCTACCTTTGGCCGTTGTTGATTGTCCTATTCTCGGGCCTATTACCAAACGAGACGCTTAAAAAAGGACACATCATCGGGGCCCTGATCAGTTTTGCAGGCGCGGCGATGATCGTGCTGAATGGCGGCGGCGGCTTTCAGGCTGACGCGATGGTGGGGTATGGTTTGGCGCTGCTGTGCGCCATAACTTGGGCCGGTTATTCGGTGCTGTCACGCCGGTTGGGCGACATCCCCACCGATAGTGTTGCGATCTTTTGTCTGGCCACGGCAGTCTTGTCTGCGGTCGCCCATCTGGCGCTTGAAACCACGGTTTGGCCTCAAAACAGGCTTGGTTGGGCGTCGATCTTTGCGCTAGGGCTTGGACCCGTAGGTCTGGCGTTCTATGTCTGGGATATCGGGGTGAAACACGGCAACATTCAACTGTTGGGCGTTGCCTCCTACGCGGCCCCATTGCTGTCGACATTTGTTTTGATTGGGGCGGGCATTGCGGATGCCACATGGGCGCTGCTGATTGCGGCCCTTTTGATCACGCTAGGTGCAGCACTGGCGGCGCGCGCCAGTGCCAAGATTTCCAAGGATTAAGCTAGGCTGACTGCCCTAAGCCGTGAGACGCGAGATCTCTTCCTTTAATCGTAGCTTTTGTTTTTTGAGGTCGACGATATGCAGATCGTCACTGCCTGCGTTGCGCTGCTCTTGCTCAACCATATCCGATAGATTTTGGTGTTTTTTGCGAAGTTCATTTAGGTGTGAACTCATAGTCATAAGTTGTTCTCCCTTATTTTGATTTCCGTATCTACAGTCGAGCATAGATTTTGCGCTCTGTCACGAAAAACCATAAGGCTGCGACCGATGGTCCTAGAAAACACTGGAAAACTTTATTTTGTGTTAACGCCGTTCAACGCCAAAGCCGCACCTTTGCGCAGCACCGCGCGGATTTGTGGTGTGTAGCTTTCGCGGTCGCCATCATGTGCGTCGCCTTCGTGCAGTATGATGGGGGCCAGCAATTGCGGCGCGGCGCGCGCGCCTTTGCGGGCCTGAATGATCGCCAATTGTGCGGGGCGGCCATTGCGCGGCGATAAGGGTAGAATTTTTACCCCCCCCAACCGGTCATCCATTGCGGCCAGCAGTTCCGGCAGCCGTTCAGCATCTTGAATAACACTCAAGAACCCTTTGGGTTTCAGGCGGCGTGTGGCCACTGCGATCCAGTCGGCAAGCGGTGTTTGCTCAGCCAAAGCTGTCTCGCGTCCCGCATCCGTCGCTGCGGTGCCATGTTTTCGCAAATAATATGGCGGGTTGGCGATGACATGGTTGAAATTCTGTTGCAAAACCGCGTCGGGCAGATGGCGCAAGTCGGCGCAGTGCACCTCCATCGGCACCCCGTTTGCCGTTGCATTGCGCCGCGCTAAATCGGCATAGTCCGCCTGCAATTCAATGCCAGTAAGTGTCACGCCGGGCACCCGCGCTGCCAAGCACAGGCTGGCCACGCCTCCGCCGCAGCCCAATTCCAAAACGCTGTCGCCAGCAAAGGCAGGCACGGTGGCGGCCAGTAATACCGGGTCCACGCCGGCGCGATATCCGGTCCTTGGTTGCAAGATTTCCAGCGCGCCGTTCAGAAATAAATCACGGCTTAGGTCATCAGCTGAAAAACCCATCAGCCGCGCTCTTCGAAAGGGATATCATTGTCGCGCAAAATGGAGCGGGCTATGAACAACTCTTTCTCGCGCACCAGCAGGCGGCGCGGGAATATTCCAATGCCGCCCTCAAGCACACTCATATTTACGTCCATTTCAAAGCAGTCTATACCCTCGCCATGAAGGAGCGCTTTGGCAAAAGCTATGACGGTAATGTCAGTGGTGCGCAGGAGTTCTTTCATAAGAAATCACATAATGGCAAACCCGCCGGTTTGTCGAGCCGCCTGACGAGAGAATGATGGGACTAGATAACATCGCAGCAAAGCCACACGAGCGCCTGAGCGCCCATTTGGCGACGGAATTAAACCAAGTGAACGCGCTGATCGCTGAACGCATGGCATCAAAACACGCGCCGCGCATCCCCGAAGTCACCGCGCATCTGGTCGAAGCTGGCGGCAAGCGTTTGCGCCCGATGCTGACATTGGCCACCGCGCGGCTGTGTGGCTACGCGGGCCCCTACCACGTCCATTTGGCCGCCACGGTCGAGTTCATACACACCGCCACATTGCTTCATGATGATGTGGTTGACGAAAGCGGACAGCGCCGCGGTCGCCCGACTGCGAACTTGTTGTGGGACAATAAGTCCAGCGTGTTGGTCGGTGATTACCTGCTTTCACGCAGCTTTCAGTTGATGGTCGAAACCGGCTCGCTGCAAGTGCTCGACATCCTTGCCAACGCATCGGCCACCATCGCCGAGGGCGAAGTTTTGCAGCTAACCGCAGCTCAGGATTTGGCCACGTCCGAAGAGATTTACCTGCAAGTGGTGCGCGGCAAGACCGCCGCGTTGTTTGCGGCCGCTTGCGAGGTTGGTGGGGTGATCGCGGATGCGTCGGATGATCAAATCAAGGCGCTGCACACCTATGGCGATGCGATGGGGATCAGCTTTCAGATCGTGGATGATTTGCTGGATCTGACAGGTGGCGATGCGATTGGCAAAAACATCGGGGATGATTTTCGCGAACGCAAATTGACGCTGCCCTTTATCAAAGCGATTGCCAAAGCCGATGATGAGGAACATGCCTTTTGGGTGCGTACCATCGAAAAGGGCAAACAGGCTGACGGCGATTTGGAACATGCGCTGGCCTTGCTGGGCAAGCATGACGCATTGACCGATACGCGCCAGATTGCGCTGGACTGGGCGGGCAAGGCAAAGGTGGCGCTATCGGTGTTGCCCGACGATCCAATCCGCAAAATGCTGGTCGATATTGCCGACTACGTCGTCGCGCGGATCAACTGAGGCGCCGCTTCTGCGCCATTGATCAAAACCGTCGGCTTTACCCACCAATCCGGATGCACATTTGTAATTTGTAATGACGCGAGTTGCGCCGCAGCCTCTGACGAATACAAACCAAAGCACGTCGCCCCAGACCCGGACATCCGCGCCAGCAAACAGCCGGAGGTTTGCCTGATCTGCGCAAGCACAGTCTCAATTACGGGGGCTTGTGAAATGGCCGCGGGCTCCAGATCATTGCGCTGTGCGGCCAGCCACGTCACAAAAGCCGGTGTGTCCGACAGCTCGGGCGGTATGGCATTCATGCGGGGGTTACTTCGGTTCTCCAGGGCGGAAAAGACCGAAGGTGTAGGCACTGATACACGTGGATTAACGAGTAATATCGCTAAATCAGGGGCGTTCCCAATTATTTCAATCTGATCACCAATACCGCCTATTCGGGCAAAATCAGACGCCATGCACATCGGAACATCGGCCCCGATGTTTAACAATTCCTCCATCGCATTGTCGGCAAACTGGTCCGTGTCAAACGCCGGATCATTTCGCTCCATTAGACACGACAGCCCTCGAAAACACGCAGCGGCGTCTGCCGATCCGCCGCCGATACCCGCCGCAGCGGGTAGGTTTTTTTCCAGATGTATTCCAAGGGGCGCGCCCTGCCACAGCCTTGAGGCCACCTGCATCACCAGATTGCTGGTGTCTGTTGGCACGCCCTCGGCCTCTGGCCCTGTAACTGTCAGCCCACCCAATGCCGCTGGTGTGATGGTCAACACATCACCGACCCCCGCAAACATCACCAGCGAATCCATCAGGTGATACCCATCATCGCGCTGGCCTGTTACGTGTAGGGATAGGTTGACCTTGGCTGGCGCGAAAACCTTAACCGCCATTCGCCAACACCGGCAGAGGCTCCGCACCTTCATCTTTCAGCACCGCGTCCAGACCGACCTCAAGTTTACGGCGAATCCGGGCTGCATCGACCTCTTCGGGCTCAAACGACATGGCTCGACGCCATTGGAATTCAGCCTCCAGTCGGCGGCCAACGGCCCATAATGTATCGCCCAGATGGTCCGACACAATCGGGTCTACTGGCGTCAATTCGGCGGCACGTTCCATATGGGTCACGGCCTCTTCAAAGCGGCGCAAGCGGTATAGCGCCCAGCCCAGTGAATCAGTAATGTAGCCGTCATTTGGCACGGCAGCTACGGCCCGCTCGATCATTTCAAGTGCTTCGTCCAGCTTGATGTTTTGTTCCAGCAACGAATAGCCGAGATAATTCAAAACCTGCGGCTGGTTCGGGTTCAATTTCAGCGCCATGCGAAAATCAGCTTCGGCTTTTTCCCAATTGTCCGTGCGCTCGTAGCTGATGCCGCGTGCGTAAAACAGAAACCAATCGTCAGCCACCGGTGCGCCTGACAAAACCAAGGCGTTGGTATAGGCCTCGGCGGCCTCGCTATAGCGTTCAAGCCGGCGCAGCGCGTTGCCCAATGACGATTGCACAGACGGCAAGTCGCCGTGGCTTTTGGTCAGTTGTTCCAGAACCTCGATCGCGGCTTCTTCTTTGCCTGCTTTGCGCAGGGCAGCGGCGCGGCCCAATTCGGCGGCATGGAATGACGGATCATCCCGCGGCACTTTGTTATAGGCCAAGGTCGCCAGTTCATATTGCTCCAGCTCTTCTAGCAAACCAGCGCTCATCAAAATCGCGTCGATGTGGGTCGGTTTCAGATACTCTGCCATGCGAGTGTAAACCAGCGTATAGCCATTGTCCGTCTCCCCGCGCAGGGCGTTGGCGACCGAATAAAACACCTCGGCCAAGCCTTCGGAAGGGTTTTGCACCGTGCGGAACGGCAGCTTTTTTCCGGCTTCAAGATCGCGGCGCAATTGCGTGATCCGCGGGTCCAACTCTTCGCCAAATACATCAACCATCAATTCAAGCGCGTCGGCATTGCGATCAAGCTGGCTGAGTATCTCGACATGGGCCAAAACACCGCCGACAGTCACCCGCAACGGGCCGTTTTTATCACCGACAAATATCTCTTGCGCGCGCTTATACTCACCAACCGAAGCCAACCCCAAGGCTTTGTGATAGAGACCAAATCCACGGGTGCCCTTGGCATCAGCGACAGTGTCAAAATGCGCCAGTCCGGCGTCCAAATTTCCGCGCCCGATTTCAGCCCAGGCCATGGCCAAACCATCCACCAATGGGCCGATCGCATCACCACCCTCAAGCATTTCGATCATACCGTCGTAGTCTTGCTTTTGGGCCAAATCAACCAGCAGCACGATGCGCGAAATTTGGCTGACAGCGCCATCCGCTGCCATTTTGCGCGCCACAGGTACCGCGCGCATCAATTCGCCCAAACCCACAAACGACACCACCGCGTTTTCCATTAAGGACACGTTTGCCGGATCGCGGATCAGCGCTTTGGTATAATACTCGGCCCCGGCGCGATAGTCGCTGTAAAAGCTGGCGTGACGCGCCGCCAAATAGGCCCCGGACAATCCGTCAGCCGTAGCAAATGAGGCTGGCATGGCGACTGCAATACCCAAGGCAAGGGCAAGAATGGAGCGACGTGGAGATATGGGCACGAGTGATCTGACCTTATGTTTGAACCTGCTATATCACTGAAACCTAGTCGTTCGTTTGCGCCAAATCAATGCGGGGGGCCGAAATGAGCTCCCCGTAAACTGACAAATCCGTTACATATTCGGATAATTCGGCCCATCGCCGCCCTGTGGCGTTGTCCAAGTGATGTTTTGGCTTGGGTCTTTGATGTCGCAGGTTTTGCAATGGACGCAGTTTTGGAAGTTGATCTGGAAACGCGGCTCGCTGCCCTCTTCTTCGATCACCTCATAAACACCGGCCGGGCAATACCGCTGTGCCGGTTCAGCGAACTTTGGCAGGTTCACTGAAATTGGCAAGCTGGGGTCACCCAACTGCAAGTGGCATGGCTGGCTTTCCTCGTGATTGGTGGCCGAGAAACTAACGCTGGTCAGCCTGTCAAACGACAGGGTTCCGTCAGCTTTGGGGTAGTCAATCGGCTTGTAGTTTGCCGCTTCGCCCGTGGCCAACGCGTCCGATTTGCCGTGCTTCCATGTGCCCAACGGGTTCCAACCTGTGACGTTGGCAACCCACATGTCGAACCCGCCCAGAACCAAGGAGGGCAACATCCCCAGCTTGGACCAGATCGGCTTTACATTGCGCACGCGTTTCAGGTCTTTGGCAATAGGGCCGGATTTCAGGTCAGCCTCATAGGCGGACAGTTCATCGCCCGAACGTCCCTCTTTGAACGCTGCAATCGCAGCCTCGGCCGCTGAAATGCCAGACAGCATCGCATTATGGTTGCCTTTGATCCGCGGCACGTTCACCAATCCGGCAGAACAGCCCAGCAGCGCACCGCCCGGAAAAACGGTTTTTGGTACGGATTGCCAGCCACCTTCAGTGATCGCCCGCGCGCCATAAGCCACGCGTTTACCGCCTTTCAGCAGCTCGGCCACCATCGGGTGATGTTTGAAGCGCTGGAATTCTTGGTACGGTGAAAGATATGGATTTTTGTAGTTCAGGTGCACGACGAAACCGACGTAAACTTGATTGTTGTCAATGTGATAGATGAATGATCCACCGCCGGCGTTTTTGCCCAAAGGCCAACCCATCGTGTGGGTCACAGTGCCCTCACGGTGCTTGTCTGGGTCGATCTCCCAGATTTCTTTCATCCCCAGCCCAAACTTGGCCACATCAGCGTCTGCACTTAGGTCATATTTGGCGATCACTTCCTTGGACAGGCTGCCGCGCACACCTTCGGACAGGAACACATATTTGCCGCTCAGGATCATGCCAGGCTCATAAGCGTCCGACGGGGTCCCGTCAGCGTTTTTGCCAAACTCGCCCGCGACCACGCCGGTCACTTGACCGTTGTCGCCGTAGATCAATTCGGAACACGCCATACCAGGGAAAATCTCGACGCCCAGTTCCTCGGCCTGTTCTGCCATCCAGCGGCAGACGTTGGCCATCGACACGATGTAACAACCGTGGTTGCTCATCAATGGGGGCATCGGCGTGGTGGGGATGCGCAGTTTTCCTGCCTCGCCAAGCATATAGAAATTGTCTTTTTTCACAGGCACGTTGATCGGTGCGCCTTTATCTTTCCAATCGGGGATCAAATTGTTCAGGCCCACAGGGTCCAGAACCGCGCCTGACAGAATATGTGCGCCCACTTCCGAGCCTTTTTCAAGCACAACAACCTGAATATCCGCATCCAGCTGTTTCAGCCTGATCGCCGCCGAAAGGCCCGCAGGCCCCGCGCCTACAATCACTACATCATAATCCATTGTTTCGCGTTCTATCTCGGCCATATCTGTTCTCGCTTCTTGGCTGTCGCGCAATAATGTTTACGCGGTGAATTCGTTAACTCGTTCGTAGCGGAAACTGCCACAGCGGGTCAATCATTACACGGCGTTATTGCGCCGCCGTAACACCCACCAAACGCAAAATATGACGATAATCGAGACATATCCGTCGACCGCATAGTGATAGCCCGTGAAAATCGACAGATAGAGCGTGAAAAACAAGAAGGTTACAGCCAGTGGCGCCAGCCATTTACTGCGCTCACACATATAGATCGCCGCCACAGTTGCAATCGCAACATGGACGCTGGGAAAGGCCGAAATCCCCGACCCAATCAGCACGGAATGGCCGGCGTAAATTTCCCATAGGGCCTTTTGTGTGACGCCTATCCCCGAGGCCGCAACGCCGCTGTCCACCAGCGCCACCGTTAAGCCTGCAAAGCGCTCGCCGCCCAGCAAGCGGTCATAAAAAACTGGGCCGACGGACAGGCCCGAAAAGGCCAATACATTGCCGACAAAAATCCATGCCACAGCATAGAGAATCAAAGTGCGCATCATACGGGCGCGGTCCTCATCCGTAAGCGCGATGATGACCGGTAGGGCAAAAGCGGGCAACGCCCAGACCGTCAAATAGCTGTAAATCATTAGGTTGGTGGGCAGATAGTCTCCCATCCAATGGGCAATCACCCAAGGGTCCACCCCGAAATGCAACGCCTTATCGACACTGGCCATCAGTGGATCGGCAAAATAGGGGGTGATAAAGGACATCACGTTTTTAAGCACCGTAAACCCTGCATGAATGAATACGCTGGCAAACAGCGCCAATCCAATCACAGGGAACCGCGCCCGCAACACATCGCGATCCACCGTCAAAACCAGGATAATCAAACCAATCAATATGCCGATCAGAAAATATTTCCCAGTTTGCCACAACAGATACGCAGACCGGGTGACGGCCACAAAACCCGTCATGCCCCCATCCATAAAGAATGGCGCAAAGATAATGGCGAAAACCATGTAAACGGTGCTGAATAGAAAAAATGCTCGCATGACCTGCTCCTGCGTCAATATGTATTGTTTTTAATTATTGTAGCCTCGGTAGCGCAACTAAGCCACCTGCGTCAATTATCCGCCTACATCATAAGTAAATGATGTATTTCCCTTGCAATCATGCCACTTGTCGGTTTGTTTGGATAAACAGTTAAACGCGGCGGGTAAATTCCGGCCGTACCCTCAAAACTGAAGAGAATTATGGAAAAAATACCGCTGACCCGCACGGGACATACCGTGCTCGAAAAAGAACTGAAAATCCTCAAGTCCGAGGAACGCCCCGCCGTGATCCGTGCGATTGCCGAGGCGCGCGAGCATGGCGATCTGTCGGAGAATGCCGAATATCACGCCGCCCGCGAAAAACAGAGCTTTATCGAGGGGCGCGTGAAAGAGCTTGAGGCGATCCTGTCGCTGGCTGATGTGATCGACCCTGGCACCATGTCCGGCACCATCAAATTTGGCGCAACGGTCACCTTGGTTGACGAGGACACCGATGAAGAGAAAACCTATCAGATCGTGGGCGAGCCAGAAGCCAACATCGAAAAAGGTCTGCTCAATCTACGCTCGCCTTTGGCGCGTTCTTTGATTGGCAAAGAAGAGGGCGACAGCATCGAGGTGAAAACCCCGGGCGGCGAAAAAGCCTATGAAATTCTGAGCATCGAATACAAGTGACGGGTCACAAAAGCCATGTCTGAACCGATGAACGAAAACAAAGCTGATAGGCCGATTGATCTTGGCATCTATGGCCGTGGCGGCGGTGGCGGTATTACTGCGGCCGAAATCATCGCGATTGCGCTAAGCGCAATTTGGATTTTGGGTGTCATTTTGTTCTTTACGTTTGCCCCGACGGGCGACGGTGATGTTTCGCTTGATCCGATCGTGTTCGTGATGAAAATGATGGCGATTTTCTTGCCGATTGCGGTGATCTGGGTCGGGGCCGCTGCGGCGCGTTCAGCACGGGTTATGCGAGTTGAATCTGCACGCCTTCAGGCCGCCGTGGACGCCATGCGCCACACTTATATCGCCCAATCCCAAAACGACGCGACGGGGATGAAACCCTCGGTCGAAAAAAAGCTGGATGAAATCGCGGCGGCGCAAAAGCAAACCGAAACTGCCATCGCCACCTTTAGTTCAACCCGTCAGCGTGCGGCACCGCAAGCCACCTCTAGTAAACCGGCGATCCCGTCGGGTGGGGCCGTTGGGGCGAATGAACAAACCAGCCTAGAGCTGGGTACCACCGCCGAGGACATCGCGCCGCGCATCAGTGTCAATGATTTTGTACGCGCGTTGAATTTCCCGGAAACGGTTGATGACCGCGACGGGTTTGCCGCCCTGCGCCGCGCCCTGCAAGACCGGACTGTTGCCCGCCTAATTCAGGCCGCACAGGACGTTTTGACCCTGCTAAGCCAAGAAGGCATCTATATGGATGACCTCACACCTGACCGTTCGCGCCCCGAATTTTGGCGCAAATTTGCCCAAGGCGAACGTGGTCGTGCGATTGCGGCTCTGGGCGGCGTTCGGGACCGCTCCAGCCTTGCGCTGGCATCAGGCCGGATGCGCCAAGATCCGATTTTCCGCGACGCTGTGCATCATTTTTTGCGTCAGTTCGACAAGACATTTTCCGAATTTGAGGCCGAGGCTTCGGATCAGGAAATCGTTGCTTTGTCCGACACCAGAACCGCGCGCGCCTTTATGCTGCTTGGCCGTGTCACCGGCACCTTTGATTAGACGCTAAATTTTCAAGCTGCCGTAAGGTATGTAACGCACCAAATCACCCTCAGCGATCACTTGGGCACCGTCAGGCAGTTCCACCAACCCGTCGGCCCATGACAGGCCCGAAATACGGCCTGACCCTTCGGATTTGTAAACATCGACCCGACCATCGGGTTGCATTTTTGCCCGTAGGTATTCGCGCCGCCCTGCCTTTTTGGTTTTGGAAAAAGCGGCGGGAACCATGAAGCCTTGGGGCTGCACCCAACCGGCTCCAGACAGCGCCGACAATGAAGGGTGCGCAAAAATAGCGGCACAAACGAAGGCCGCCACGGGGTTGCCCGGCAGGCCAAAGATCGGCACACCGTGCCACATGCCCAAGGCCAATGGTCGCCCCGGTTTAAGCGCGATCCGCCATGCTTCGAGCGCACCTTCATCGCGCAGCAGGGCCGAGACATGGTCCTCGTCCCCTGCCGATGCGCCGCCTGTGGTCAAAATCACATCGACCTGTTCACAAGCCGCATTCAAGCTGGCTTTCAACAGGTCGCGGTCGTCATTCACATGGCCTAAATCACAGGCTTCAAACCCCCAGCGTGCCGCCATAGATAGCAACATCGGGCGGTTCGCGTCATAGGTTTTGTCGGGCCCCGACGCACCACCATCCGCCGCAATGATCTCGTCTCCGGTAGACAACACGCCGACCCGCAACGGCTTGTGTACGGCGATCTCGCTGATGCCCAACCCTGTCAGCAACGCCAAATCTGGGCTGCACAATTTATGCCCCGCTGGCAGAGCCACCTGCCCCGCTTCCACGTCTTCGCCGGCCTTGCGGGTGTTTGAACCTGCTTTGATCGGCCCTTGAAACGCGATGTGTGTGTCTGTGCGGCTCACGTCTTCTTCCATCACCACAGTATCGACACCGAGGGGTACCAAAGCCCCGGTCAAAATCCGGACCGCGTGACCCTTTGGCACAGCACCGTCAAAAGGCGCGCCCGCCGCCGCACGGCCTTCAACCAGCGGCAACACATAAGGTGCCGCTCCGATGGTGTCGGCCGCAAACCCATAGCCGTCCATCGCTGAGTTCGCGCCGGGTGGGTTAGAGCGCAAAGCCACTTGCGGCTGCGCCAAAACGCGGCCTGTGGCGTCAGACACGATGATATTCTCTTGGCCGACAACACAGCCCAAGCGTCCCTCAAGATGTGCCAAAGCCTCGTCCACAGGCATCCAGTTCACACCTTCAGGCAACGCAAAGCAATCGTTGCGCATGGTGGGCGGGGTCAGGTCAGGCATTGTCTGCACTTGCGTCTGTTCCAAACCAACCTGCTGCAAAACAAAGTCCGCAATCGACACGGTGTCGTCCAGATCAAATTTTGGCACGCTCAACCCATCGGGATCATGATCACTCGCCACTCCGACGATGGTGTCGTCCTCCAGCGCAATCAACGGCTGTCCTGTGGCGGCGCGATTGGCTTCTATTTTCTGATGGCCATCACGTTTATAGCCTTCGATCAACACCAAATCATTGGGTGAAAAATGCGTTAGCAATTGCGCCAGCGTCGGTTCATCCTCGTTGCGTAATTCGTGCATCAAGGCCCAGCGTTGGCGCGAGGCCAGCAAGACTTCGTTGGCCCCCGCCTCGCGGTGGCGATAGCTGTCTTTGCCCTTGTGATCGACATCGAAACGGTGATGCGCATGTTTCAGCGTTGCCACCGAAAATCCACGCCCCGTGATCTCGGTGACAAGCCGCTCGACCAATCCTGTTTTGCCGGAATTTTTCCAGCCAACAACTCCGAATACTTTCATTCCGATCCTCCAGACAACAACGACTGCGCGGTCTTCATATCCTCTGGCGTGTTGACGTTAAAGAACGGATCAAACCCCGCGACCGCAAAGGGCGCAAGTGCCGCACCGTGGCGGTCGGTCCACTGCACCACTTTGCGAACGCCATCCTGCAAGGCGTCGCGCAAATCGTCGCGCAGGGCGACGGGCCACAGCCCGAACGTTGGCTGGCGCAAAAGGCCACGGGTTGGATGTGGTGAGGCCGCCAAGGCCATCCCCGTGTCAGTGTCTTCGGCGGCCATTTGCAGGCGTGGGACCAAGTCGGCGGGGAAAAACGGTGTGTCTGCGGCCGCGGTGACGATGTGATCAACCCCCAGCGTTGCCGCCCAGTCCAGTCCCGCCAAAACGCCCGCCAACGGCCCCGCGAAACCGTCGATGCTGTCTGGCAGAACTGGTATGCTGAACTCGGAAAATCGCGCCGCATCGCCGTTTGCATTGAGCGCCATGCCCGCCACTTGAGGCTCCAACCGGTCGATCACCCGCGCCAGCAAGGTCTGGCCATCCAGCATCAACAACCCTTTGTCGCCACCGCCCATGCGCGTGGCCAAGCCGCCCGCCAATATCACCCCTAAAGGAATCTGCATCATGCCCCCTTGCGGCCGTGTTTTTTGGCCTCGTTTGGCACCGTCTTTGGGTCAACATCACGCTGCAACCGGTCTGCCCCTGACAGGCATTGAAACCGCTGGCCGCGCATCCGGCCAATCAACGTCAGCCCAACCTGATTGGCGATCTCGACACCCCACGCGGTAAAGCCAGATCGCGATGCCAGCACCGGAATGCCCATCATCGCGGTTTTGATCACCATCTCGCTGGTCAATCGCCCTGTGGTGTACAGGATCTTATCCGCCCCATCCACGCCTTCGGACAGCATCCAGCCGGCAACCTTGTCGACCGCATTGTGACGCCCGACGTCTTCCATATAGACCAGTGGGCGGTCCTGTTGGCACAAAATCGTGCCATGCAGCGCACCTGCTGTCAGATACAGGCTCGGCGTGCGGTTGATCTTGTCTGCGAGGGCATAGAGCCAAGAGGTACGCAGCTCTGCTTGCGGCAAGGTCACCCCTGCCAGCCCTTCCATCATGTCACCAAACACAGTGCCAACGGCACAGCCAGAGGTACGGGTTTTGCGGGCCAGCTTGTCCTCATAATCGGTCTCGATAGCCGTGCGCACCACCACGGCTTCCAATTCAGCCTCAAAGTCGACCGAGGTGATGTCTTCGTCCACCGACAACATCCCCTGATTTCGCAGGAACCCCAGTGCCAAATATTCAGGGTAATCGCCAATGGTCATTGCAGTGACAATCTCGCGCTTGTTCAGATATATCGTCAATGGACGTTCTTCGATTACCGCGATCTGTTGCAGTGCACCCAAATGGTCAACCGCGTCTACAATGCGGGTCAATCTTGCGGCCTCTGGATTGGGTGCAATCAGATAGTCCGACAGATGATCGTTACGCGCCATTTGCAAATCCCCGCGATTGGTCCTAATGCCAGTATGTAAGATTAGCGAACGGACAGAAAATGACCACCACAAAACGCGCCTTTCTCCACGGCATTCGCGACGGGATGCCCTTTATTCTGGTGGTGTTTCCCTTCGCCATGTTGTTTGGCGTGGTCGCTACAGAGACAGGGTTGAGCACCATACAGACCTTCATTTTCAGTATCGCGGTCATTGCCGGGGCAGCGCAATTTGCGGCGATCCAACTGATGGCAGACAATGCACCCGTCTTGATCGTGGTCGCAACGGCACTGGCGGTGAATTTGCGGATGGCGATGTATTCGGCCTCGATTGCACCCTATTTGCGCGGGGTTCCGTTTTGGAAACGCGCTGCGATGTCGTATATTTTGGTTGATCAAAACTATGCGCTTGGCCTTACCAAATTCGAGACCGAACCCAAAATGAGCGGCTCTGAAAGGGTTGCGTATTTTACCGGCTCCATGACGGTCAACATGCCACTTTGGTATAGCGGCACTTTGGTCGGCGCGTTGGTTGGATCGCGCATTCCACCAGAATATGCGTTGGATTTCGCGGTGCCGATCACCTTTTTGGCGCTGGTTGGGCCGATGTTGAAAACGGCAGCCCATGTGATGGCCGCGCTGACGTCCATTGTAATGGCATTGTTGCTTGGATTTGTACCCTATGATCTGGGACTGATATTGGCGGCGGTGGCGGCGATGATTGTCGGAGCACAGGTCGAGTTGATGGTCAAGGGGCGCGCCACATGAATTATTCAACGCCTGAAATATGGACTATTATTGCGTTGGTTGCGCTTGGTACCTACCTGATCCGGTTTTCCTTTATCGGGATGGTTGGTGATCGCGAATTACCTGAATGGGTGCTGCGCCACCTGCGGTATACGCCTGTTGCCGTGCTGCCCGGGTTGGTCGCGCCATTGGTGCTGTGGCCCGATGCCACGGGTGGCAATTATGATGCCCCGCGGATGGTGGCTGCAGCGGTGACGATATGTCTGGCTATGCTGTTCAAAAACATGTTGCTCGCTATTTTCGGTGGTGCGTCAACTTTGTTTTTGATGATGTCCTTGCTGGGCTAGTCCTAGTAAATGTTCTTTTGCTGGTCGCGCAGCAGACCCGAATTGTCATCCTCATCGTCGTCATAAACCGTGTGGGTTTTGACGCCTGGAATTTGGCTGAATTGCTTCATGGCTTTCAGCGGATAAAACGTCGTTTTGATCCCTTCAAATCCGGGCAGCCCTTTTAGAACTGTTGTGATACTTTGGGTGCAATAGGCTTTTGGCGCGGCCCCATGCGCCTGAACGGCGCGGATTGCGGCTTCAGCGACTTCGGGTGACACCTCGACGGTTTGCATCACGGTGCGGAAAGTTTCGCGGGTATGGTAATCAATATAATAGCTAAGAACGCGCGGATTGATGCCGTAGTGCACATCGTTGCGCTCAGGAATGCTGGGGCTCCACCATGTGCCGGCGGGATCAAACAGGATGCGTTGCGATCCGTTGATCATCAGGCCTGCGTGTGCGCCGCCATTAGAGCGGTTTGAAATCACCGTAAACAGGGTCAGCGAGGTTGGGCCGTTGTGGTGATAAGCAACGCGCTGTACGTCCGCATCTGGCGCCCATTTGGATTCAGCCCCGCAGGCTGCCAGAAAAATGGGCAGCATAAGGCCCAGCAACAACTTACGCATTCTTCGCCTCACTCCCCAATTTCCGAATCGTCAGGTCTGGGTATCAGCCGTTGACCAAATACAGCAGAAACAAAAACACCATTGAGCCCAGCATGCCATAGCCTGCGAACTTCAAAAATCCGTTGAATGTTTTTTCCTGTTCTTTGATTTCCATCGTGCCATTCTCGTGTTTAGACATCTTGCGCTTCCCTTCTCTAAATTCGTTTTTGTTCAATTAAACGATTTGAAATGATCTGTCACGAACATATCAAACCAAATACATGCCTCACTCGGATTCCAAATCGGCAACCAACCGAAAACCGATCCGATTGGCGGCGACTTCGGTGCTTTTCTTGGGGATTGCACGCAACATGACACTTAGTTGGGTGACATGTTGGATCAATTGCGTTTTGGTGCCGTCTCCGTCGCTGCCATAAAAGGTGACGATGTCAGGGTCAAAGAACCCCAAACCCTCGATGCGCAAAACGCCTGCGTCCCCGCCGACAAAACCAACGGCGATTTCATGCTCTGCATCCAGCTGCTCTTCAAAGTTCTGGATATAGATGACCAGCCGTTCATAGGCCCATTCGGCTGGGCTTTTTTCGTCCAACGGCACGTCGGATACGCTCTCGGGCAATGGCTTGCCTTCGGCGGTTGCCGCGGCTTTGGGATCGACGTGAACCGCGTGCGCCCTCGGTTCGGGGCATGGGTCTTTTGCTGCGGCTTTGGCTTTTGCTTTGACGTTTTTCGCCTTTGGTTTCTTAACCATATACTAGCCTTTCAGCGCCCAAAGCCATGCACCGTCTTCGCGCAAGTTCCGTGTGAGCTGCCCTTCGATATACATGTGATTAAGGTGGGCCATCGCCTCGACCAAGGCAAGACCGTAAACATCTTCGCCAATTTTGCGTTTGAACAAGGGGGTGAAACAATCCGAGGCCACACGCGGCGTTTCCAGATGTTCCGCCAACCGTCTGAGCGCCCCGTGGTGATTATCAATCAGCTGGCGCATCCGTGTGGGCAGGCCGACAAATGGCAATTTATGCCCTCCCAGAACCAGCTGATCCTCGCGGGCATATTGCGACAAGCGTTCGCAGGATTCCAACCATTCGGCCAGTGGATCGGCCTCGGGTTCGGTCGCATAGACGCCGATGTTGGGCGAAATAGACGACAGCAATTGATCACCACCCAGCACCAGGTTGTCGTCTCTGCTCCAGAATGTTGCGTGCTCGGGAGCGTGGCCGTTGCCCATATGCACGTCCCAATCTCGGCCCCCGATGCGGATCACATCGTCCTGTTTGATGCGCCGGAATCCCAACGGCATCGGCGCAACCACATCGGCAAAATTGAAGGGACGCTCGGCGGCGCGCTTGTTGTAAATCTCGGCGTCCATACCGCCGGACCGCCAAAAGGTCAGCGTTTCTTCGGAGGGGGAATCCTGCACATCCAGGGTCAACATCCGCGAGAACAACCATGCGGTGCGGGTGGTCCATAATTCAGCGTCATGCTCGGACTGGAACCAACCGGCCAAACCAACGTGATCGGGGTGGTGATGGGTGACAATCACACGGCCAACAGGTTTGCCCGCCAATGGCCCCGCCAACAGCTTGCCCCAAACCGCTTTGCTGCGTTTTGAGGCAAATCCAGTGTCTATCACCGTCCAGCTGTCGCCGTCATCCAGCGCATAGATGTTCACATGGTCCAGCGTCATCGGTAAAGGCAGCCGCATCCACAGCACGCCCTTGGCAACCGTGATTGCTTCGCCTTCGGCGGGTATTTTTTCGAACGGATAGCGGATTCTTGAGATATGTTGGTCCATCAAGACGATAGATCATCAACCGAGATCGCATACAACCCCTCGGCACCGGCTTTAACGTGAATCAACAGCCCCGCGTGTTCCGGCAAAAGGCGGCTGATATAAAACCGCGCCAGATGGCTGCGGGCACCTTTGCCATCTTCGGCCACGGCCGTTTTCAGGTGGTAGTGCGCGCCCAAAACCCGTGCAAACGCTC
Source organism: Rhodobacteraceae bacterium UBA2776 (assembly GCA_002352425.1). Lineage (GTDB taxonomy): Bacteria > Pseudomonadota > Alphaproteobacteria > Rhodobacterales > Rhodobacteraceae > Profundibacter. The sequence continues at coordinate 84,720 of DEIK01000009.1, read as the reverse complement.
GCAGGTATGGCACAGCCCCCGCGAAACGCTCATTCAGATCATCCTGCCCGACCAACCATTCGGTGGCCTCGCGCAATGTCTCGGCGGCATCCCAAACCTGGCCCGCCATAACCGGAAAATCACCGCGCACCGCTTCGGCATTAGCCTCGATTTCGTCCAACAACCCAAAGGCTGCGTCGCCGCCATCCATCATTTTGCGCGCCACAAGGTCCATAGCTTGAATACCGTTGGTGCCTTCATAAATTTCTGTCACGCGAACGTCGCGCGCATATTGCGCAGCACCTGTTTCCTCGATGAACCCCATGCCGCCGTGCACTTGCATGCCAAGCGCAGCCACGGCAGATCCCGTATCGGTGCCATAGGCCTTGGCAATCGGCGTCAAAAGCGCCGCCCGCGCCCGCCAATCGGCATTCTCCAGTGCGTTGCCCATATCAATCGCCACACCACACGACAGCGCAATGGCGCGGGCCGCGTGGATTTCGGCTTTCATGGTCAGCAGCATCCGGCGCACATCGGCATGGTCCACAATCGTCCCCGTGCCGCCCTCGACCGGGGTGCGGCCTTGCTTGCGCTCGGTCGCATAGGCCAGCGCATGTTGAAACGCACCTTCAGCCGCACCCAAGCCCTGAACAGCAACGCCCAAACGCGCGTTGTTCATCATCGTGAACATGGTTTTCATGCCAGCGTGTTCTTCGCCAACCAGCCAGCCGGTTGCACCATCAAATTGCATTACGGCTGTGGGGGATCCATGCAGACCCAACTTATGTTCCAGCGATACAACTTTGAGCGTATTGGCCACACCCAGATTACCTTCGGCATCCGGTATCCGTTTTGGCACCATAAACAGGCTAATACCTTTGGTTCCCGCCACCCCGTCCGGCAGGCGAGCCAGCACCAAGTGACAGGTGTTTTCGATGAAATCACTATCAGCCCAGCTGATGAAAATCTTTGTGCCTGTGACGGCATAGGTCCCGTCCCCATTTGGAACAGCCTTACTGCGCAGCGCCCCGACATCCGAGCCGGCATTTGGTTCGGTCAAGTTCATGGTGCCATGCCATTCGCCACTGATCAATTTCGGTAGATACAGCGCCTTGATCGCGTCACTGGCATGATGCTCAAGGGCCTCAATCTGGCCTTGCGACATCAGCGGGTTCAACTGCAGCGCAAGACAGGCCCCCGACATCATTTCATTCACCGCCGTGGTCATCGCCACGGGCAAACCCATGCCACCATTTTCAGAGCGGGCCGAAATGCCGATCCAGCCACCATCTGCAATGGCGCGGTATCCCGCGTCAAATCCGGGCGAGCAACGCACCTTGCCGTTTTCCAATACTGCCGGATGCAAATCTCCTTCGCGCTGCAACGGGGCCAGCACTTCATTGCTCAACTTGGCGGCCTCCGTCAGAATGGCATCGACCATATCGGGTGTGGCCTCGGCAAACAGATCCGTGCCAGCGACCTGATCCAGCCCGACCACATGATCAAACAGGAATTGATAGTCCGAAACGGGGGCATTGTATGGCATGTGGTACATCCTATTGTTACAGGCAGCTTGGAATTTACGTGTGCGTTGGCTATGTCAGGTCTACTATTCAGCGAGCCCGCTCTTTCATCAACCGGAACGCAGCGTCAAATATGTCGGATGTATCAACTCAACTTCTGGATGCCACCCGAACCGGCATCAATCGCGCTGCCGAAATTTTGCGCGGTGGCGGGCTTGCGGCCTTTCCAACCGAGACGGTTTACGGGTTGGGTGCAGATGCCTGTGATGGCCGCGCGGTGGCGCAGATTTTCGATGCCAAGGGGCGTCCCGCGTTCAATCCGCTGATTGTCCACGTTGCCTCGCTTGACATGGCCCAAGACATCGCCGTGTTTAATGACGATGCCCTTCGCCTTGCTGCCGCTTTTTGGCCCGGTCCCTTAACACTGGTCTTACCACTGCGGCCAAAGGCAAACCTCTCGCCTCTGGTCTCGGCCGGCCTGCCCACCGTCGGTATTCGATTGCCTGAACACCCTGTCGCGCAGCAATTGCTCACTGCATTTGATGGGCCTGTTGCGGCCCCCTCGGCCAACCGCTCTGGTAAAATCAGCCCTACATCCGCCGCCCACGTTGCGGCTGGACTGTCGGGTCGCATCGACGCCATCTTGGATGCTGGTGCCTGTCCGGTTGGTTTGGAAAGCACCATCATCGGCTTTGATCCGATGTCAACCTTGCTGCGCAGTGGCGGTCTGCCGGTTGAAGCAATCGAGACTTGCCTTGGCGCGCATCTCGCCAGCCACTCTGCCAACGCCACCCCAAACGCCGCCCCAAACGCCCCTGGCCAACTCACATCGCATTACGCGCCCACGGCAGCTCTGCGCTTGAATGCAACAACCACACGCAAAGGTGAGTTAAAGCTCGGCTTTGGTCCAGATACCCAAGCCGACCTGAACCTTTCCCCCTCAGGTGATCTCGTCGAGGCCGCCGCCAATCTGTTCCAATACCTGCACCGGCTGGACGCTCAAAACGCCCCCATCGCAGTCGCGCCGATCCCCGCCAAAGGTCTCGGTCTTGCGATCAATGACCGCCTCACCCGCGCAGCAGCGCCGCGCCCCTAACACGTTCCACTGTGTTTCTTTTTTGCAAAAATATCCTCGCCGAAGGCATGGAATCTCTTGATTCTAAGCGCGCCCCGCGGTTGCCGACAACATCAGCGCATCAACGCCCAACAATTTCAGCGCCGCCACCCATTTGTCTGCATCAGGCACATCGAAAACCACCTCCAACGTCGCATCGCACGTCAGCCAACCGTTTTGCTGAATCTCATGCTCCAACTGCCCAGAGCCCCAGCCTGCATAGCCCAGCGCCAACAACGCTTGTTGCGGGCCTTCGTTGTTGGCAATGTCCGTCAAAATGTCCCGCGTCGCGGTCATGCTGAACTGGGCATCAACCTGCAATGTTATCTCATCCAGATCGTAGTCCGCTGTGTGCAAAACAAACCCGCGGCCAATCTCGACAGGGCCACCGAAATAGATCGGTGTTTCAGGGATACCCGGCAGCGCCTTGATCGACAGCTGCTTTAGCAACCCGGCAAATGGCACTTCGGGTGTTGGCTTGTTTAGGATCAACCCCATCGCCCCCTCATCAGAATGAGCGCACATATAGACCACACTTTTATCAAAGCGCGGATCTGACATCCCGGGCATGGCAATCAACAATTTGCCACAAAGGTTTACGTTTTCAACAGGCATTTCCATACCTACAGAATGGGTCAGCAGCGGCCCATGTGCAAGGCCTTCAAATGCCACAGTTACAGTTCAGTCGCCTGAATGTGATTTCCCATCGCGTAATTCATGCCTATGTTGCGCATATGATTAAAAGAGCTCTTCTCATCTGCGGCCTGTTGTTTGGTCTGCTGCCCTCGGCCCATGCCGAAACCTCTGTTGCCGTGCCTGATCGTGTACTGGCCCTGTCGGTGCTGCAAGGCTACCGCACCCAAAACGGCACCCATATGGCCGCGCTGCGCCTTCAACTGAAACCTGGGTGGAAGACCTATTGGCGCGCACCGGGCGAAGGTGGCATCCCACCGCAATTTGACTGGTCAGGTTCGCAAAACATCAAATCCGTGCAATTTCATTGGCCCAGCCCCAAGGTCGGCTATGCCAATGGATTGCGCACCATTGGCTATACGGACGAAGTGATTATCCCTGTCGAGTTTTCCCTACGCCGTAAATCTGGACCTGCTTCTCTAAACGGACGCGTTGATTTGGGCGTGTGCAAAGAAATCTGTGTGCCGCTGAGCTTGGAGTTCACCGCCGCTTTGCCCAAGGGGCGTATAAAGCCCGACCCGATGATCCGTGCCGCACTGAAAACACTACCGCTGCCCGCGGCCAAGGCCGGTGCTAAAAACGTGACCTGCGCGATTGAGCCGATTTCCGACGGGCTGCGGGTGACGGCCACCTTTACGTTGCCCTCAACAGGGGGGAAAGAAGTCACCGTGATCGAAGCGCCGGATCAATCCATCTGGGTGTCCGAGGCCACAACCAAACGCGTCGGTAATACGCTGACCGTCACCAGTGAAATGGTGCCGCCATCGAATGCGCCGTTTTTGCTGGAACGCTCAAAAATCCGCATCACTGTGATCGGAGCGCGTTACGCGGTCGACATTATGGGCTGTACGGGTTAGCCGCTCATCGCGCCCTCTCTGGCACTTTTCGCGAAGAATGCCCGTAAGGGCATGATGAGCAGACGCGCCGCGCATTCACCCCGCTCGATTGCGCAGTCCAAACGCCAACGCCCCACCGATATAGGCCAACAGTGCCAATATCGCCGACCCCGCTACAAACAGCATGAATGCCACGCTCAATTCTCTTGGGCTGTCGCTGGCTATAGGAACCAGGAAATGCACAAACTCCGGCAAGCTGCCTTGCACCAAAACGGCACCTAGCGTGGCCGCAAATAGCGCCACAATTCCCAGCGCTACAGCAACCGTCACCACACCCACTATCGCATTGCGACCCTGTCCCTGAAGACCACGGCGCAGTGCACTGAACTGGCGACCAAAGTCCTGCTGAACCGCCAAGAGCGCAGGCACCAACAGCAACACCAAAAATAACCCGAAGCCAAGCCCGTACACCAATGTGATCACTGTCGGCTTCAAAAACTGCGCCTGTGACGACTTCTCAAACAACAGTGGTGCCAGTCCCAACACCGTGGTCAATGTGGTCAACATTACAGGGCGCAACCTGTCCGCCGCGCCGTCAATGATAGCCGGAACCAATCCGCGATCGACGGCATATTCATCAACCGTCGAAATCAGCACAATGGAATCATTGATGATGATGCCCGTCATCCCGATCATCCCAACCACCGAGAACATCGACAAAGGCACGTCCCATGCCATGTGGCCATAGATGGTACCAACCAACCCAAAGGGAATGATCGCCATCACCACTATCGGCCTAGTCCAACTAGAGAATATCCACGCCAGCGTCAGGAAAATCCCGATCAGACACAGACCGAACCCGACCATCGCCTCGGACAGAAATTCACCCTCTTGTTCCGCCAACCCGCCCATCAAGGTTTCAACCCCAAAACGGCTGCTGATCTCTGGCAGAATGACTTCGCGAATTTCTGCCATAATTTCGGCGGCCCGCGCTGGGTCGTCCTCGGACATTTCCCCCGTCACCGAGACCAAGCGGATGCCATTTTCCCGCTGTACGGTCGAAAAGCCGGACTTGCTGGCCACCGACACAATGTCAGTCAGCGGCACATATTGCCCTGCCTTGGTGCGTAGTTGCGTGCGTTCCAGGAAATCCGCTGCATGCTCGCTGTCTGGTAACTCGACCCTGATCGCAGCCGAACGTGCACCATCTGGATAGGTCGCGGCTTCAATCCCGTTCAAACGGTTGCGTAAAACGCGGCCAAGCCCATCAATGGTAAACCCCAAAGCCTGGCCTTGCGGGGTCAATTCCAGCACCAGTTCGGCCTTGTCATAGGCTAGACTATCCTCAACCCCCGACATCTCGCCATATTGTGCCACGGCGGTTTTCAACGCTTCGGCTGCGGCCTTTAACGTCCCAGCATCAGCACCGTAAAACTCGACGTCCAGCGCATCACCACCGGGTCCAGCCCGATGGCCGCGAAAGGCAACAATCTCGGCCAGCGGGTGTTTGCGCACGGCCTCTTGCAGGTCGGCAACAAATTGATACGAAGAATAGGGGCGCAGATCGGGGTCGATCAACTCGATCGCAATTGAGCCAAGCAAATTCTTGTCTTTGTTGGCGACGCTCGACAGCCCATGTCCTGTGTTGCCACCAACTTCGGCCACAACATAATCAATCGGACTTAGCCCGTAATCAGCTTTATATTTGACCGCTATCTCCTCGGTGGCTCGCTGCATTTCACGCATCATCTCCAGCGCGTCATCCCGCGTGGCCCCTTCGTTCATCGCAAAGTTGCCGGAAACAGAAGACCGCTCGGGCGAATTGAAAAACCGCCACGTCACGTCGCCCCGCACGAAATGCGAAACCTGTACAGACAGGATCAGCAGAATGCCGGCCATCACCGGATAGCGCGCCCAAACCACCAGCGCCATCAGGCGGCGAAAGATCGTGTCGCGAAACCACGAAAAACCGCGATTGACGACGCGGCTGGGCCAATCATACCAATGCTCTTTGTTAGAATGCGCCAAAGCGTGGCTCATGTGTTTTGGCAGGATCAAAAAGCACTCGATTAACGAGGCAATCAGCACCGCTACCACAGTGAAAGGAATATCTGAAATCAGGCTGCCCATCCGCCCGCCAATCACTGTCAAACCGAAAAAGGCGATCACCGTGGTGATGGTCGCCGCCAGTACCGGCGAGGCCATCCGTCGGGCCGCATTTTCGGCGGCTTCAACAGGGTTTTCCCCCAGGGTGCGCGCCCGAAAATCAGCGTGTTCGCCCACCACAATGGCGTCGTCCACCACAATCCCTAACGTGATGATCAGCGCAAACAGCGACACCATGTTGATGGTCAATCCAGCCACATACATCATCGCAATCGCAGCCAACATCGCGACCGGAATGCCTGCCGCCACCCAGAAAGCCGTTCGGGCGTTCAGGAACAAGAACAGCAGGATTACAACCAGTCCCAGACCCATCAATCCGTTGTCGAGCAGGATGCTTAATCGTCCTTTGATCATTTCAGCACGGGTGCGGATCAGGTCAATCTGAACGTCCGGCGGCAGGGTCAGCAACATCTCTTGGGCCACGTCCTCGACTTGCCCTTGGATGTCGATCGCATCGCCTTGCGCCGAGCGATCCACCCGCAGCGAAATAGCGGGGTTTTCACCCACGAAATAGGCGCGGTTACGGTCCACAGTCTCGACCCGAACCGTGGCAACATCACCGACCATCAGGTTTGATCCATCCGCATTGCTACGTAACACAATCGCCGCGATTTGGTCGGCTGAACGCTTGGCAACCCCCGTACGCACCCTTGCGTTTGCCCCCGCCACATCGCCCGCCGGATCAGCGGCGGCCTCCTCGGCAATGGCGCTAGAAATATCTGTCATCGTGACATCGTGTTTGATCAACGCCATGGACGTGACCTCGACCACAGTTTCAGGCGAAGCAACGCCGCGTATGGTGGCGCGTGTCACCCCCTCGGCGAACAAACGGGTGACAAATTCGTCGGCGAAACGGCCCAGTTGATCAACAGCCACGGGGCCAGTGATCACCACGTCGGTCACACGATCACGCCATGCACCACGGCGCACGGTAGGGTCCTCGGCCTCTTCGGGTAGAGTGCTGACCGCATCGACCGCGGTTTGCACTTCGTCGGTGGCGCGGGCCATGTCCCAATCCGGTTCGAAATCCAGCACCAGCCGGGCCCGGCCTTCAGTGGATCTGGCGGTTGAACCCTCCACCCCCTCCACAGCCAACAGCACTGGTTCCAACACTTGCACGATAGCAGCGTCCACATCTTCGGCACCTGCCCCATTCCAAAGGACATTCACATATACATTGTCGATCACCACATCAGGGAAAAATTGCGCCCGCATTTTGGGTAGCGCAGCCAAGCCAAGGGCAAGCAACACCACCAACAACAGGTTCGCCGCCGTGCTGTGACGGGTGAAATAGGACAATATTCCTTTGGGTATACCGAGGCTTGGCTTTGACATAGACATGCCTAGCCCCCCATCCGCGACTCGATACGTTCGACCACGCGCGCGGGCACTTTGTCTTTGGCCAATTGCGCCAACACACGGGCCTTAGCCTCTTTGGGCATTGCTTGATTGCCCTCGACAAATGCAATCAGCTTAGAGCGACGTTCTTCTGTCAGTTCCAACATTGCGGGTTCAACGCTGGTCAAGGGTTTGGTCAATTCATCGGCACGGATTGGACGAACTTTGATGCCAGAGCCGAACAACGGCGAGCGTTCGACAACCACTTCGCGACCCACAATTGCGCTGGCGTGTACCAACACGTTGTCGCCTTGTTTGCGCAGCACCTCGACGCTGGCTTGTTCCAAACGATCCTCGTCGCCGATCAACAGAACGGCGCCTGCGGCATCCACCGCCGTGGCGGGCAGAATGATCACGTCTTTCAACAACGGCTCTTTGATCCGGACAGTTACAAAATCACCGGGCCGAAACCCGCGGGGTTGCTCCAGCGTGGCGAACAACAAACGCCCTGTCAGGCCTTCGCCCACCGCAGCGCTTTCGCGTGACACGCGACCCTGTGCCAGCATGTCGACCCCGAAGACATCCAGCACCACATCAACAGGTGCTTTGGTCAGAATGCCGTCCTGATCCAACAGGCGGGCGTACTGGCTGGTTGATACGCGGAACGAGACTTCAAGCGCCTGTGTGTCGATCAGTTGCGCGAGGCGTTCGTTCATCGTGACAACGCCGCCCTTAACAGCCGTCACATTGCTGAGCGTACCGTCAAATTCTGCGTTGATTTCTGTGTCCTCCACCCGCCGCTGCGCCTCGGCCAGATTGACCTTTTGGCGTGCCAATCCGATACTTGCACGTGCACCTCGTGCTTCGGCCTGTAACAAGGCTTGCCGCCGCGACAGCACCGACTGGTTGGCAGCTGCTTCGGCCAGTTCCGCAACCTCAACCGCCGCGTCCGTACCAACCCCGCGTGTGCGCAAATCTTTTTGCCGCGCCAAAGCTTGTGTGCGCAGGCGCAACTGCCACATGGCGGCTTCAATCTCGTCTTTGGCCAGCACCAATGCGGCGGCGGCCTCACTCACCTCGGCCTCGGTCTCACTCAGGCTGCTTTGGGCGCGATATTCGGCATCCTTGGCGTTTTGGCCGTCGATTTGCACCAACATTTGGCCAGATTGGACCGTGCCACCCTCAACAAAACCATCGTTCAGCGTCACGATCACACCTGCCGCTGTGGCGCGCATATCCAGAATTCGCTGGCTGCGCACTTCGCCAAAGGCGGTCATTTCGGGCACCACGTCGCCGGTTTTGGCCTGCAGAACATTTGCTGAAAACACCCGCTCGGCACGGGGGCGCGGGTTGGATTCACGGGCCCATTTATCCTGCAAGCCAGAATACATTGTGCCACCCGCCATCGCCAACAGGCCCACCGTCAAAGACAGCAGGAACAGGCCCACAAGGCTGCGTCGCAAAAACCGCATCAAATCGCGCCTCTCTGATTACATTCAAAATCCAACATAAGATGGTAAAGACAGGGTTACCATACGTCTATAACGCACAAACTGTTTACTTCCGTCGCTTATGTTCGTCCAAACGTGGAAATATTTCGACAAAATTGCAGGGGCCTTGGCGATAATCCAGCTGTACAGACAGGATTTCATCCCAAGCATCCTTGCAGGCACCGGGGCTGCCGGGGACAGCGAAAAGATAGGTGCCATTGGCCACACCACCGCAGGCGCGTGACTGCACCGCTGACATGCCGATTTTGGGGAAGGAAATCATGGTAAACAGGGTGCTGAAGGCATCCATTTCCTTTTCATAAACGTCACGATGCGCCTCGACGGTTACATCACGTCCTGTCAGGCCAGTGCCGCCCGTGGAGATCACCACGTCGACGTCTTTGTTCGCGCACCATGTGCGCAATTGATCGGCAATCTCGGTGCGCTCATCGCGCAGGATCATTCGGTCCGCCACAATATGACCCGCCGCTTCAATCCGGTCGACCAGCGTCTTACCGGATTTATCGTCCTCAATTTTGCGGGTGTCTGAAACCGTCAAAACGGCGATGCGTACGGGGATGAATTCTTTATCGTTCGACATATTATAGTTCTTTCCACTTTTCTGGTGCTGCTCATCGCGCCCTTACAGGCGCTTTTCGCTATTGCGAGGAAAGCCGTTAGGCTTGATGAGCTTTTGACAGTAGTATTTTTAGGTCAACCGCGCTTTCAGCTCCAACAAATCCGCCCATGCCTCGCGCTTTGCATGCGGTGAACGCAGCAAATAGGCCGGATGGAACATCGGCAAAGCTGGCCGCCCCAACACCTCTTCCCAAATGCCACGCATCCGCGAAATGCCTTTACGGCCCAGCATCGTCTGACAGGGGTTGTTGCCCATCAACACAATCACATCCGGTGCGGCCAATTCAATATGACGCGTCACGAACGGGTGCATCATGGCGATTTCATCCGCAGAGGGGTCACGGTTTTGTGGCGGTCGCCACGGCATAATATTGGCAATGTAAACCGCGCTTGCCGGATCCGGCCCGTCGCGCCCCATGCCAATCGCTGCCAACATCCGATCCAGCAACACACCCGCCTGTCCGACAAAGGGCTTGCCCTCGCGGTCTTCGTCCCGATCAGGGGCCTCGGTGATAATCATCACACGAGCCTGCGGGTTGCCATCGGCAAACACCGTCTTGCGCGCGCCAAGCTTAACTTCGCACAGTTCAAACGCCGTTAACGCAGCCTCAAGCCCCGCCAAATCAGCCGCACCTGCCGCCGCCGCTTTGGCCACTGCCACAGCATCCACCTCAACAATCGGAATTGGCGCGGCAGCTGCTTTGGGCTTGGCTTTGGAGTTGGCTGCAGCCTTTGGTTTAGGCACCTCCACCACCAACTCGTAGCGATCCAGCGGCACATCACCAATCGACTCATCTGCGCCCAGCTCGATTTGCCATTCCAGCGCCGCCTTGGCCTCGTAATATTGTTCAGCAGAATCCATCTATGCAGGTTATGCCTGATCCACCCCAAGGTAAATGCCTTGCCGCACAGCGACAGCTTTTCTATAAGCAGGAAAATGAGGACAGCTGCCCATGAGTTTTTCTGCTAAACACCTGCTTGGCATAGAGCACCTAAATCCCCGTGAAATAACCGCAATTTTGGATTTGGCTGACCAATATGTCGACCTGAATCGTCGTCAGGTGAAACATTCCGACACGCTTGCCGGCCTGACCCAAATCAATATGTTTTTCGAAAACTCGACCCGAACACAGGCCTCATTCGAAATTGCAGGCAAACGTCTGGGCGCAGATGTGATGAATATGGCGATGCAGGCGTCGAGCATCAAAAAGGGCGAAACCCTGATTGATACGGCCCTGACCTTGAACGCCATGCACCCCGATTTGTTGGTGGTGCGCCACCCGCATTCCGGTGCGGTTGATCTGTTGGCACAAAAGGTGAATTGCGCGGTTTTGAATGCCGGCGACGGCACCCACGAACACCCGACCCAAGCCCTGCTGGATGCCCTGACCATTCGCCGCGCCAAGGGGTGTTTGCACCGTCTGAGCATCGCCATTTGCGGCGACATCGCGCACAGCCGCGTGGCGCGTTCCAACATCCTGTTGCTGGGCAAAATGGAGAACCGTATCCGCTTGATCGGCCCGCCGACGTTGATGCCATCCGGTGTCGAGGAATTCGGCGTTGAAGTGTTTGACGACATGCGCAAGGGGCTTGAGGGTGTGGACGTTGTGATGATGCTCCGCTTGCAAAAGGAACGCATGGATGGTGGGTTTATTCCCTCCAGCCGCGAGTATTATCACCGCTTTGGTCTGGACGCCGAAAAGCTGGCTCATGCCAAACCGGACGCCATCGTCATGCACCCCGGTCCGATGAACCGCGGCGTTGAAATTGACGGGACATTGGCCGACGACATCAACCGATCAGTGATCCAAGAGCAGGTCGAAATGGGTGTCGCCGTG
>DEIK01000009.1:58861-73065 GCA_002352425.1 Rhodobacteraceae bacterium UBA2776 | reverse complement strand
CTGGCCCGAAATTTGCGCGCATCAAAACAGGAGGGCGTCTATGTCTAATACCGGCGCCGCCCGAGACGACCAAACGATCCTCACCATCACTGCCAGCCGCCCCGCTTATAACCGCGAACATATTGTGCTGTTTATCATTGGGGCGATTGGAATGTATGCCATCCTTTGGGCAATCGGAAACCCGTTCCCGTGGACCGGAATTGTAGGGGCGGCATTCGCCATTTTCATCCGCTGGATTTATGTGGCGAGCGAGGCCATGGACGTGGTCTGGACCCTAACCGACAAGCGCCTGACCGGCCCGTCCGAACGTTCGATCCCGCTGACCAGTATCAAAAACGTGCGCACCCTGTTTTCCGCCGTTCAAGTGATCACCCACAGCGGTGATAAATACATGTTGAAATATCTGGCTGACCCCGCGGCCACAGTGGATATGATCCTAAAAACACGTGATCAGGGGATGGTATGAACAACGTGCCCGCAGGTTGGGAAGACATTTTTGAGCCAGGAGAAGTCCTGCTGTGGCAGGGTCGTCCGGACCCCAAAATCGTCTGGCAAAAGCGCCATATCCTTCCGGCGATCTTGGGGCTAGGCGTCGCGGGCCTTGGCATCCTTTGGATATTCTTCACTCCGCTCAGCAGTGGATACACGGCCATTTTGGGTGTTTTTCTACTGATACTTGCCGCCTTTTTGGCCATCGCCCCGCCCGTGATGGCGGCAATGGTACGCAAGGCAACGTGGTATTCGCTCAGCAACAAACGCGGTTTTATCGCCATGCACCGCGAACAGGTTGGGCGCAAATTATCGGCCTATGTGATTGATCCCGATTTCGAAATCAAGTTCGACGGCCAAGATCCCGCCACCATCATGTTTGCCATTGATATCCGTCAACCCGGGAATGCATCATATATCGCCAAGATCAGTTTTGATCGGATTGCCGAGGGGCAAAAGGTGTATGACCTAATGCGTGGCATTCAGGAGGGCACAGCATGAGCAGTCCATCCGGTTGGGAAGGCATACTGGACGAGGGCGAAGTCATCCGCTGGCAGGGGCGGCCCGATGGCGCCGTGGTTTGGAAGGTGTCGAATGTTGGCACCCTTCTGTTCGGGGCGATGTTTTCCGGTTTTGCCTTGTTCTGGATGATTTTGGCGGCACAGGCGGGCGGCGGGTTCTGGATGTTCGGACTGATCCACTTTTTCGTTGGCATTGGCATTGCGGTTGGTCCGGTGTTTTGGAACACTCTTCGGCGGCGCAGATCATGGTACACCCTGACCAACAAACGCGCCATTGTCGCCACGGATATGCCCACCAAGGGGCGCGTGTTGCGATCCTATCCGATCACCAAAGATACGGTGCTTGGGGTGAACACAGATGAACCAGCCAGCATCACCTTTGCCTCGGAACAGCGACGGCGCAAGGGCGGTAATTACAAAGTCAAAATAGGATTTGAACGGATTGAAGATGCCAAACAGGTTTTCGCCTTATTGCGTGAAATCCAGAAAGAGGGGGCATGAGCATTCCTTCCGAATGGCAAGGTATTCTTGATGACGACGAGGATATCCTTTGGCAAGGACAGCCAGACGGCACCCTACGCTTGGATATGAGTCAACCTATGGGTATTGCCATGGGCGTGTTCTTTATGGGTTTCTCGGTATTTTGGATGAATGGGGCTTCCAAGGCCGGTGGGATTTTCTGGATGTTTGGCCTGCTGTTCTTTGGCATCGGGTTCTTTAATGCCATCGGGGTACATTTTTGGAAGGCCTACCTGCGCCGCACCACCTATTACACTCTCACCAACAAACGTGCGTTGATTGCCACTCAGACGTTTGGCAAACGGGTGTTGAAATCCTACCCGATCACAAAATCCACCCTGATAGAATGGGAAGACGCCGATCCGGCAACCATCATTTTTGCCCGCGAAACGCGAGGCTCGGGTAAAAACAGCTACGAAGCTAAAATCGGATTTGAGTACATCCAAGATGACAAAAAAGTCGTCACTATGCTGCGCAAAATTCAGAAAGAGGCCGCATGACAACCACCTTCACCAACGCCCGCCTGATTGATCCCGAAACCGGCACGGACACCCTTGGCAGCCTGACCATTCAGGACGGCGTGATCATCGGCATCAACACCCCACCTACGGGCGACGTGATTGATTGTGGTGGCAAATGCCTTGCCCCCGGCATCGTCGACATTGGCGTCAAAGTGTGTGAGCCGGGCGAGCGTCATAAGGAAAGCTATCGCACCGCCGGATTGGCCGCAGCCGCAGGTGGCGTGACCACCGTTGTCACCCGCCCCGACACAGCCCCCGCAATTGACAGCCCCGAAGTGTTGGAATTCGTCGCGCGGCGGGCCCGCGAGACCGCCAACGTGCGCATGTTGCCAATGGCCGCCTTGACCAAGCAACGCCAAGGCCGCGAGATGGTCGAGATCGGTTTCCTAAGTGATGCAGGTGCTGTCGCCTTTACCGATTGCGACCATGTGGTGGAAAACACCAAGGTGTTCGCGCGCTGCCTGACCTATGCCAAAAGCCTTGGCGCATTGGTCATCGCCCACCCCCAAGACCCCACCATGTCTAAAGATGCCGCTGTAACGTCCGGCAAATTCGCCTCGCTTCGCGGTTTGCCAGCCGTGTCGCCGATGGCCGAACGTCTGGGGTTGGAGCGCGACCTGACTTTGGTTGAAATGACCGGCGCTCGCTATCACGCCGACAACCTGTCCTCGGCCGCCGCCCTGCCCGCGCTGACACGCGCCAAAGAGGCCGGATTGGACGTCACAGCAGGCGCCTCCATCCATCATTTGACGCTGAACGAATTGGATGTCGGCAATTACCGCACATTCTTTAAGGTCAAACCGCCCCTGCGCAGTGAAGACGACCGAAAGGCGTTGGTCGCAGCCGTGGCCAGCGGGTTGATCGACATAATTTCATCCATGCACACACCGCAAGACGAAGAGAGCAAGCGGCTGCCTTATGAAGAGGCCGCCTCGGGTGCGGTTGCGCTGGAAACCCTGCTGCCCGCCGCCATGCGCCTCTATCACTCGGGCGATATGGACCTGCCAACTTTGTGGCGCGCGCTGTCGCTGAACCCGTCCAAACGCCTTGGCCTTAGCACAGGCCGCCTAACCAAAGGGTCGCCCGCCGATCTGGTTTTATTTGATCCAGACGCTCCTTTTGTAATGGACCGCTTTGCACTGCAATCAAAATCCAAAAATTCCCCCTTTGACGAGCAACGGATGCAGGGCAAAGTGTTTGCAACCTATGTCAACGGCGTCGAAGTTTTCAAAAAAGGATAAATCATGCCAGAGATCAGCAGCACATACCAAATGCTCGCGCTTGCCGCGATTGCCGGATACCTGCTCGGGTCGATCCCGTTTGGCATGGTTATTGCCCGCGTCATGGGGCTGGGCAATCTGCGCGACATCGGGTCAGGCAACATCGGTGCAACCAATGTGCTGCGTACGGGCAACAAAGGGGCGGCGGCGGCAACGCTGATTTTTGACGCTGGTAAAGGCGCGGTTGCAGTGCTGGTCGCGCGGGCCCTGATCGGCGAAGATGCGGCCCAAATCGCTGGGCTCGCGGCATTCTTGGGCCATTTGTTCCCGATCTGGCTGCGATTCCGTGGCGGCAAAGGTGTGGCGACTTTTCTGGGCATATTGCTGGCGCTCTACTGGCCCCTGGGCGTTGCCACATGCGCCACATGGCTGGTGATCGCGATCTTGTCACGGATGTCATCACTGGCCGCTTTGGCCTCGGCCGCGCTGGCGCCGATGTGGATGATACTGTTGCAACACGGTGAACTGTTGCTGCTGGGTGCGATTTTCACCGTGCTGATTTATGTCCGCCACGCTGCCAATCTGACCCGTATAAAGGCCGGAACCGAACCCAAAATTGGGCGTAAAAACAGCGCACCCTAGGGCAACTTGGCACATCCGACGATATTGCGCTTGTTAATTTCGTGATTACGTCTATCCAGTATAAAAAAAATTCAGTGAGTAACGACAGGCGTCTTGATGAACACCAGCACCAAAGCATTCGATGGCTCGGTTGAGCCGGAAAACACCCGTGAATGGGTCCGTCATTTGGCCAAATATCGTGATCCAAAACTGTTTCGTAGCTTGCTGGAATTGGCCGCTACGGCTGGCCCCTTCCTAGCATTATGGGCGCTGGCGTGGTGGTCAATGTCGATCAGCTATTGGTTGACCTTTGCGGTTGCGCTGGTGAATGGCATTTTCGTGGTGCGACTGTTTATCATTCAACATGATTGCGGCCATTCCTCGTATTTCAAAAACCGCACATCGGGCGACTGGGTTGGCCGTGTGTTGGGCGTTTTCACTGTCACGCCTTATGATGTCTGGAAACGGGCGCACGGCATTCACCACTCCACTTCCGGTAATCTGGACCGGCGTGAATTGGGTGACATCGACACCATCACAGTTGATGAATACAAAGCCCTGTCGCGGGTTGGGCGGTTCAAGTACCGTTTCTATCGCAACCCCGTGGTTCTGTTTTTGATCGGCCCCTCCTATATTTTCCTGCTGACCAACCGTTTACCCATGGGTATGATGAAGGCTGGTGCAAAATATTGGGTCAGCGCCCTAGGTACCAATGCCGCGATTTTAGCGCTGCTGTCGATCATTGTCTATTTGGGCGGCTGGATGCCCCTGTTGCTGATCTTTTTGCCCAGCACCATTATGGGCGCGACCATCGGGGTTTGGCTGTTCTACGTGCAACACCAATTCGAGGCGACCTATTGGGACCGCGACGAGGATTGGGACCTACACACCGCAGCGCTGCACGGCTCCTCGCATTATGTTTTGCCTGAACCGCTGCAATGGTTGACTGGCAATATCGGCATCCACCACGTACACCATATTTATGCGCGCATCCCGTTTTATCGGCTCAAAGAAGTGCTGCGTGACTTCCCGGTTCTAAAAGACGCCCAACGCCTGACGATCCGCGAAAGCCTGTCTTGTGTGAAGCTGCAACTGTGGGACGAAAAGCGCCGCGAACTGCTGACGTTTCGCCGCATGAAAGAGATTTACGGATAGGGCTTAGACGCCTCGTCTGAAAAATTTAAAAAGGCGCATATTTTTGGTGCGCCTTTTTCATTCATCCTTTGATGGCGATAGGTGCGGGCTTGTGCTGCAGATCATTTCCCATAACACTGTGGTAAAAACGAGGGTGGAAAATGACATATGTGATGGCCATAGACCAAGGCACGACATCGTCACGGACAATTTTGTTTGACCGCGGAATGCAGGTGGCCGCCAGCGCCCAAGAAGAATTCACACAGCATTTCCCCCGATCAGGCTGGGTTGAACATGTAGCTGACGATCTTTGGCAAACTGTCGTGCGCACGGCCCAAGGTGCGATGAGACAGCTTGGCGTAACAGCGGATGATATTGCCGCCATCGGCATCACCAACCAGCGTGAAACCACCATTGTTTGGGACAAGAATACCGGCACCCCGATTCACAACGCCATCGTATGGCAGGACCGCCGTACGGCCAGCCTGTGCGACACACTCAAGGCGGCCGACCATGAGCCGACGATCACTCATAAAACCGGCCTGCTGTTGGATCCGTATTTTTCTGGCACCAAGGTCAAGTGGTTGCTCGACAACGTGGACGGCGCGCGGGCCAAGGCCGAGGCTGGTGACCTGCTGATGGGCACCGTTGATTGCTATCTGATCTGGCGACTGACGGGCGGCGCTGTCCATGCCACCGACGCCACCAATGCAGCGCGCACCCTGCTCTATAACATCCGTGACGGCCATTGGGACGACGAGATTTGCGCGTTGCTGGATGTGCCTATGAACATGCTGCCAGACGTGCGTGATTGCGACGGGAATTTCGGCCAAACCACGCCCGATCTATTCGGCGCCGCGATCCCCATTCGCGGTGTGGCCGGCGACCAACAAGCGGCCACCGTCGGCCAAGCCTGCTTCAAACCGGGCATGATGAAATCCACTTACGGCACCGGTTGTTTCGCGCTGATGAACACCGGCGATACCCTGATCACCAGCCAGAACCGCCTGCTTGGCACCATCGCCTATCAATTCGGCGGCGTGACCACCTATGCGCTGGAGGGCTCGATCTTTATCGCAGGCGCCGCCGTGCAATGGTTGCGCGACGGGTTGGGCATTATCGACGACGCGGGACAGACTCAAACGCTCGCCATGACCGCAGACGTTGAGCAAAACGTCGTGATGGTGCCTGCCTTCACCGGCCTTGGCGCCCCCTATTGGAATGCGGGGTGTCGCGGGGCGGTGTTTGGCCTGACCCGTAACACAGGCCCAGCCGAAATGGCCAAGGCAGCCCTAGAAAGCGTTGGCTATCAAACCCGCGATCTGCTCAATGCTATGCAAGCCGATTGGGACGGACCGGACAGTGCTGTTTTGCGGGTTGATGGCGGCATGACGGCCAGCGATTGGACCATGCAGTTTCTTTCGGACATTTTGGACGCACAGGTGGACCGGCCGACCATTTTGGAAACCACCGCGCTAGGTGTTGCCTGGATCGCGGGCATGAAAGTCGGCATTTACCCGGTGATGGACGGTTTTGCCGCCGAATGGGCGCTTGAACAACGGTTCAAGCCTTCGATGCAAGCCTCCGAGCGCGACACAAAATACGCTGCATGGAAGCGGGCCATCGCAGCTGCGCAAGGTTACTAAATGCGCAACACATCAATCCGATTTCGTGAACCACCTTGTATGCCTCCATGCGGCACTCTACATCCTTATCTATGAAGCGCTTTATCCCCTTTATACAATCCGACCCCGTGGTCGCAGTTATCCGTCTTTCCGGTGTGATTGCATCCGGTGGGCGCGGGGCGCTGAACGACCAGATTTTAGGCCCCGTGATTGAAAAAGCCTTTAAGCGCGGCAAGCCAAAAGCTGTCGCCTTGGTGATCAATTCCCCTGGTGGCTCGCCCGTGCAATCATCCTTGATTGGCGCGCGCATCCGACGGTTGGCCGAAGAAAAAGACATTCCCGTCGTCGCTTTTGTCGAGGACGTGGCTGCCTCTGGTGGCTACTGGCTGGCCTCGGCCGCAGATGAAATATTCGCGGACGAAAGCTCGATTGTGGGCTCAATCGGGGTGATCTCGATGGGCTTTGGGTTCGATGGGTTGATCAACCGCCACGGGGTTGAGCGGCGCGTTTATACGGCAGGCAAATCCAAATCCATGCTGGATCCGTTCCAACCTGAAAAACCCGCCGATATCAAGCGCCTGAAATCCATGCTAGAGCAAATCCACGAGAATTTCAAAACCCATGTCAGCACCCGCCGCGCCGGAAAACTGCCTGACGACAAAGACCTGTTCACTGGTGAAATCTGGGTTGGAAAATCCGCACAGGATGTTGGCCTGATTGACGGCATCGGCCATCTGGTCCCTTTGATGAAACAACGCTACGGCGACAAGGTGCGGTTCGCGCGGTATGGCGTCAAACGGTCATTCCTGCAAAGGTTCGGCGCACGTGCTGTCACCGACACGCTGGACGGCATTGAGGAGCGCGCCCATTTTGCGCGTTTTGGCCTGTAAATGATCATCAAGATCGTCAGCTTATTTTTGATCGCTATGATGGTGCTCGCCATGTTTGGCAGGCTGCGCTATCCGGGTCAAAAGAAATTGGAATCGAAAAAATGTCCCAAATGCGGGCGCTATCGCATTGGGCGCGGGCCCTGTGGCTGTGGCCACGTGAAAAAGGGTTAACGGATGGATTGGGTATACGCGAGCCTCGGTTTGGTCATTTTGTTGTTGGCCGGTGATGCATTGGTCAAGGGGGCTGTGAACCTTAGTTTGCGGTTGGGTGTGCCCGCTTTGATCGTCAGCCTGACGATTGTGGCTTTTGGCACCTCTGCCCCAGAATTACTGATTGCGATTGAGGCCATCATAGATGGCGCGCCTGGATTGGCGTTGGGTAATGTCGTGGGTTCGAACACTGCCAATGTGTTGATGGTTTTGGGCGTCCCCGCCCTGATCGCCACCTTCCACACCTCGGAATGCGACACCCGCAAAAACTATATGTTTATGATCTTTGCCTCGGTGCTGTTTACAGCCATGTGCTTCCTTGGGCCGATCACATGGGTGCATGGGCTGGTATTGTTGGCGGCCCTTGGGTTCGTGTTGTCAGACGCCTTTCTCGAGGCCCGCGCGCATCGCAAAGAATGCAAAGCCAGCGAGGCTGACGATCTGGAAGAAGTTGAGGGCGCAGACATGGATATGCCGTGGTGGCAAATCGGTGTGTTTATGGTGCTGGGGCTGGTTGGCCTGCCGCTGGGCGCCAGCCTGCTGGTCGAAGGTGCAGTCAACATCGCCACCCAATATGGCGTCAGTGAAACTGTGATTGGGCTCACTTTGGTGGCCGTCGGAACCTCGCTGCCGGAACTCGCCACAACTGCAATGGCAGCGGTGCGCAATCAAGCGGATGTGGCGCTGGGCAATGTGATCGGGTCGAACATGTTCAACCTGCTGGCCATCATCGGTATCGCCAGCTTTGTTGGCGACATTCCCGTGGCCAATGGCATCCTTGCGTTTGACATCTGGGTGATGCTGGGTGCCTCTGCGTTATTGATCCCGTTTGTGTTTTTCAAAAAGAACATCACCAAAGGCTGGGGGGTCTTTTTGTCGGCCCTTTATGCAGCCTATGTGATCATCATTTTGGTGTAACGCATGAACATTGAAAATCGCGCATTGGTAACAGGAGCAGGCATACGATTGGGCCGCGCGATGGCACTCTATCTGGCTGGGCGGGGCTATGACGTGGCGGTGCATTACGCCAGCTCCTCAGAGGATGCCACCACATTGGTGGCCGAGATCACGGCGTTGGGGCGGAACGCCGTGGCATTGCAAGCTGACCTTCTGGATGAGGACGCGAGCCAAGCTCTGGTTGAGCGGGCAGTGGACGCCTTGGGTGGGCCACTGACTTGCCTCGTCAACAATGCTTCGATCTTTGAATATGACACGTTGGAATCGGCAACCCGCGAGAGCTGGGACCGGCATATTGGCTCAAACCTGCGCGCACCCTTTGTGTTAACCCAGACCTTCGCCGCCCAAGCCCCCAAGGCAACCATCGACGACAATAACGAGCCGATCTCGCACGCCTTGGTCGTCAATATGCTGGACCAACGGGTGCGTAAACTGACGCCGGAATTCATGACCTACACCATAGCCAAAATGGGGCTTTGGGCACTGACACAAACCTCTGCTCAAGCCTTAGCCCCTGACATCAGGGTCAATGCCATCGGCCCCGGCCCCACGATGCGGGGCATTCGCCAGTCACAACAGCACTTTGATGATCAGCGTAAAAACGTGCCCTTGGGGCGCGGCGTAAACGCCGAAGATATCACGGCCGCTTTGGGTTATTTTTTGGACTCCCCCGCCGTGACAGGGCAATTGTTGTGTGTTGATGGCGGTCAAAACTTGGCTTGGCAGACCCCCGATGTACTTGGGGTTGAGTAGGAAAATCACTCGCTTACAGGCGGACTTTGGAAAACTTGTGCACTTTTGACTTTTTGGTCACATATCTGTTACGATTTTGTTAACGATTTCAATAAGTTGGTAACGAGCAATAAAAAAATACAGCGGAATCAAAGGGTTAATGTGGCGCCTAAAAATTAGGCAAATCAGCGAAAATGCCAGAAACAAACGAAAAAATCGCCACGGGGGAAACTTACGTACAGGTTTATCCACAGATGTGGTGGAGATATTTTCTATTGCTACGAAACGGATAAGATTGCAGCACGGCAGGGAATCACAACGGGGCGCTAAATGAGCGACGAGCAGGGCGAACAAACGGACGACACCACCGACGTGGCCCCTGTAACGGGGCATGAGCGGGTGCGCGGCTATCTGAAAACGCTAGATGGCAGTCCGGGGGTTTACCGGATGCTGGGGGCCGATGGGCGGGTTTTATATGTCGGTAAGGCGCGACATCTGAAAAAGCGGGTTTCGAACTACGCCAACCCGCGTGGTCACACGATCCGCATTCAGCGGATGATCCATCAAACTGCTTCGATGATGTTTTTGACGACAAAAACCGAAACCGAAGCCCTGCTGCTGGAACAAAATCTGATTAAGCAGCTCAAGCCGTATTACAACGTGCTGCTGCGTGATGATAAATCCTTCCCCAGCATCCTGTTGGCCAAAACCCACCCCTTTGCCCAGATCAAAAAGCACCGCGGGCGCAAGGGTGAGGCAGGCAGTTACTTTGGCCCCTTTGCCTCTGGTGGTGCGGTGAACCGCGTGCTGAACCAACTGCAAAAGGTGTTCCTGCTGCGGAATTGTTCCGACGCGATGTTTTCCAGTCGGACGCGGCCTTGTTTGCTCTATCAAATCAAGCGTTGCTCTGGCCCCTGCGTGGATCATATCAGCAAAGAGGACTATGCCACGTTGGTGCATGACGCCGAGCTGTTTTTAGCTGGCAAATCGACCAAGGTTCAGACCGAATTGGCCGCGCAAATGCAGATTGCCAGTGATGAAATGGAGTTCGAGCGTGCCGCCTCGTTACGGGACCGGATCAAGGCCCTGACCCAAGTGCAGCAAGTCCAGGGTATCAACCCGCAAGGCGTGAGAGAGGCTGATGTGATCGCCCTGCATATGGACGGTGGGCAGGCCTGCGTTCAGGTGTTNNNTTCATCCGCGCCAATCAAAACTGGGGCAACAAGGATTTCTACCCCCGCACAGGGGCCGGCGCGGACGAAGCCGAGGTGTTGGAAGCCTTCGTTGGGCAGTTTTACGACAACAAGGTACCGCCGCGTTTGATCTTGCTGTCCAACCCGATTGAAAATGACGATCTGATGCAAGAAGCCCTGAGCCAAAAAGCAGATCGCAAGGTGCAACTCCTTGTGCCGATGCGCGGTGAAAAGGCCAAGTTGGTTGAAGGGGCTGCGCGCAACGCTCGCGAAAGCCTGGCACGGCGCATGGCCGAAACAGCGACACAAGCCAAACTGCTTAAGGGGTTGGCCGAAGCCTTTGATCTGGGCGCGCCGCCCAAGCGCATCGAGGTTTACGACAACTCGCATATTTCTGGCGCCCATGCGGTGGGTGCGATGGTTGTGGCGGGCCCCGAGGGTTTCATCAAAAGCCAATATCGCAAGTTCAACATCAAGGGCGAAGATCTGGCCGCGGGCGATGATTTTGGCATGATGAAAGAGGTTCTGGGGCGGCGTTTCAAACGGTTGCTGAAAGAAGACCCCGAACGTAAATCCGAGAACTGGCCGGATCTATTGCTGATTGACGGCGGTGCGGGACAGGTCAGTGCGGTGGCTGAAATCATGCGCGAATACGGCGTAGAGGACATCGCGATGATTGGTGTCGCCAAAGGCGAAGACCGCGACGCTGGCAAAGAGGAATTTCACAGACGCGGCAAGCGCCCTTTCGCGCTGCGACACAACGACCCTGTGCTGTATTTCGTGCAACGGATGCGCGACGAGGTCCACCGTTTTGCCATCGGCACCCACCGTGCAAAACGTGCCAAAGCCATCGGCGCGACGCCTCTGGACGGGGTGCCAGGCGTCGGGGCGGCCCGCAAACGCGCCCTTTTGGCACATTTTGGCAGCGCCAAGGCCGTCAGCCGCGCCGGACTTGAGGATTTGAAAAAAGTCGATGGCATTTCCAACACATTGGCAGAAACGCTCTATGACTTCTTCCATGACAAAGGCTGACGGGTTAGGGTGATCGCATGACATGGAATCTACCGAATATTCTGACCGTAATGCGTCTGCTCGCCGCCCCTGCTTTGGCGGTGATGTTTTTGTATTTCAACACGCCTTGGGCGGATTGGTTTGCGCTGATTCTATTTGTGACGGCGGCTCTGACAGATTTCCTGGATGGGTATCTGGCGCGCGCATGGAAGCAAGAGAGCAAGTTCGGCGCAATGCTGGACCCGATCGCGGACAAGGCAATGGTGCTGATAGCGCTGCTGGTGATCATCGGATTTTCCGGCGTAAAAGCCTGGATCCTGTTGCCCGCCACAATGATCTTTTTCCGCGAGGTTTTCGTCTCAGGCCTTCGCGAATTTCTGGGCGCCAAGGCCAGCAAGCTGAAGGTCACAAAACTGGCGAAATGGAAAACCACTGCACAGATGATTGCGATTGCGGTTTTGTTCTCGCAAGGGATATTCGCTGACAAAATCGTCGAACTGACACAAGCGATGGACGACCAGATGATCAATGCGATTTGGCTGGGCGAAATCGAAGATTTGAACGGTTTGAACTGGGTTTCCACCGGTTTCACCTACAGCCGCATCGGCGGCATCGTCCTGCTGTGGATCGCGGCGGGGCTGACACTGATCACGGGTTGGGATTATTTTGTTAAGGCATTGCCTTTCTTACGGGATGACGGCAAATGATCGACATTCTTTATTTTGCATGGGTGCGCGAGCGTATCGGCNNTGCCAAAAGAACAGGTTGAAACCACAGCCGCAACTGTGGCCGATCTGGTGGCCGAACTGAAACTGCGCGAAGACCGCTATGCCGTCGCGTTTGAAGATATTTCAGCACTGCGTGTGGCGGTTGATCAAGAGCTTTGCGACTTTGACACGCCGCTTGCTGGTGTGCGTGAAGTTGCATTTTTCCCCCCCATGACGGGTGGTTGATATGACAGTCCGTGTGCAAGAAGCCGGTTTCGATCTCGGGGTTGAAGTGCAGAGTTTTGCCACGCGACAGACCAACGCTGGTGCTGTGGTCAACTTTACCGGTATTGTGCGTGATACAGCAGCCGGTGATCTGGATCGCATGGAGATCGAGCATTATCCTGGCATGACCGAAAGTGCGCTGGCAGCGATTGACGCCGAGGCCACAAACCGCTGGTCCCTGAAGGACAGTTTGATCATCCACCGCTATGGCATTTTGCGCCCGAATGAGATGATCATGATGGTCGCCACCGCCGCTCCGCACCGCGCTGATGCTTTTGAGGCGGCGCAGTATCTGATGGATTATCTGAAATCCCGCGCACCGTTTTGGAAGAAGGAATTCACCACGGACGGAGCAGAATGGGTCGACGCCAAAGACGCTGACGAGGACGCGCTGCTAAAGTGGTAGTGGCGCCCTAGCCTCTGTTGAGCTTTTCCACATAGGCGCGCAACTCTTCCGCCTCTTGACGGGCGGCGCGCAATCCATCCATCGCCGCCGACAGTTCGGCCTCGGTTTGGGACTGCTGATTGGTCATCTCGGCTTCCCGTTGTTGCAAGTAGGTGATCGCCTGATCGCGGGTTTCTTCGGCCTCGTGCAGGGATTGCGCCATGTTGTCCAATTCACCTAAATCTGATTGTGAAACACGGGTGAACCTGTGCAACAACCAATGGGCAAACCAACCCAGAACAAAGGCCACAAACAAGATAACCGCGATGGCCGTGATAAATTCAGTTCTGTTCATCGGGGGTCTCTCCAGTTTCGGTTTTGGGGGTCTCAGCAGCCGATGCGTCTGTACCGGTTGCGGCTTCTGATTGCTCAAGCGTGGTGGCTTCTTCTTGGACCTTTTCGGGCACAATCAATGTGAATTCAATCCGTCTGTTAGCTTCGCGGCCCTCTTCGGAATCGTTGTCAGCAATCGGTTCGACCTCGCCATAACCAACGGCCGTCAGACCCGACGTTAAAACACGCCGCGCCATCAAACCCTGCAGCACTGCATCTGCCCGTGCTTGGGACAGGGTCAGGTTCATGGTTTCACGCCCTTGGCTGTCCGTATGCCCCGCGATTTCGATCTTGGCTTTGTCACAGTTCTTAAGGATCTCGGCCAACCGATCCACGACGCCGCGCCCTGCGGTGTCCAATTCAGTCGAGCCGGGATCGAAACTGATCTTGCGCTCTGTCAGAACCGCGTTGATTTCGTCAACACATTCTGTGGGTTTTAACAGTCCCGCAACAGGGTCCAGCTTTTTCTCATAGGTGACGTCGATGCCGTAGTCCTCGGAGGCGCCAAGCTTTTCCGACAACAGACGTGCGATGTTGGCGCTGGCCTCGGGGTTGCCCGTGACGCCGCGCACATCGACATAGTTTTCCTGCACCACCACGCTGCCCTGCGCCAGTTCAGCCAAAACCTCGACCCCAGCCAAAACCCGTACGGGCCAGCCATGTGGTAATTCATCATCCAAACGGGTGGCTGCATAAACCGAGCTGCTGCCAAAGCGGGCCTGCGCATAGCTATCTACTGCGGCGCGGGTGCGCGCATCGGTGACGCGGCCACGCAATTGCACCTGACCTTC
>DEIK01000009.1:42420-58834 GCA_002352425.1 Rhodobacteraceae bacterium UBA2776 | reverse complement strand
GGTTCTGGCAAAACCGAATGCAGTGAAAACAGCTCGGGCAGTGCTGTCTCTAACTCGCCAACCACGCGATCAAAGGTGGCGGGTGAAGTCGTATCAAGCGCCACCAGCGTGACGTCGGCATTAGAGTAAGTGATTGAGCCGCCGCCCATGTCCTTGAGCGCCGCAATGCCACTGGCAACGGCCACGCCCCAGGACGGGGTCGGCACACCCAGACCGATCGTGCAATCGGTTTGGCCATCCAACCCGGCGACAAGCGCTGCCTTAACGATGATTGCGTGGGTTTTTTCAGAATCAGCGGAACAAGCGTCGAACCGCGCGCCTTCGTCATCAATGATAAACCGTAGAGTGAAAGGGGAGATCACGGGGCGCGGGGCAGTGATATTGGTGACCAACGTCAGCCCCTCTGGTGACGTTTTGCTCAGATCTGCCTCGATCTGGCGCTTTTCCTCGGCGCTGCTGGAAATCGCTGTGATCGCCACACGTTCGGCAGTGATTGATATTTTGGATTTGGGCAGGTTGCGCAAGGCGTCCAGCCCAAATCTAAGCGCCGCGCCCCAGATTTCGGGGGCGGGGTAGTCGGTCGCATCCATCATGTCCGTGACTTGCTTACCTTTCGCCGATTCAGTGATCGACGTAACGATTGCCTGACGATCTGTGCTGGCAGGGATCAGCCCAATGATCGTTACACCGGAATCATTACGCAAAATTTCGATCGAAAATTTCGGCGCTTTGATTGCGGCGGCGTCGACCACATCCATGCTGTCGATAATCCGCTCGGCATCCACAATCGAATTGACGACGCTGATAGCGCGAAAACGGGTGGCCTCATCGGCTGCTTCGCCGGTCAATTCAACCCGCAGTCCGTCAACATGTACCGATACCCAGCTATGATCTTGGGCCACCAAAGCATCTGTCACCGCCGACATGGATCGCTTTTCGACGAAATCTGCCGCGCGCATGGCGCCAAACGTGCTGACAGCTCCGGCGATCAGGAACATGGCTATGATCGTAACGACGTTAGATATGCGCATATCGGCTCTGGCTTTTCATAGTTGTTTTCATATCTTTAAGCCGCCTGCATTCCAGGTTCAATCAAAGGAAAAGCGCTGCGGCAATAAATAGCGCAATAATTAGGCCGGAATTGCGGTTTGCGCGAAAAAGTCGCAGACAAATCGTGGCGTCCTCGGTGTCCAGCAGTCGCATTTGCCACGCCAGATGCCAGCCAAACGCCCAAGGGCCGCCCAAGGCAACCACCATCACCAACGGATTCGGATTGGCCATCAGCGCCACAATTATGCCTGCAGCAAGCAGCGCAACAGCGATCATCATGAACGCCCGCAGCCATTTGTCTGAGTTGGTCCCAAACAGGCGCGCCGTGGATTTCACTCCGATCAGCGCATCGTCTTCGGTGTCTTGGTAGGCATAGATCGTGTCATAAAACAACGTCCACGAAATGCCGGCCAGATACAGCAGCACAGCAGGCCAATCCAATGTGCCCGTATGCGCGACCCAAGCCAGCAAGGCCCCCCAGTTGAACGCCAAGCCCAAGAACACTTGTGGCCACCATGTGAACCGCTTGGCAAAGGGGTAAATCGCCACCAACGCCAATGAGCCAACGCCCAAAAAGATCGCCAAAGTGTTGAACGTCAGCAAAATACCAAAGGCGATCAAAGCCTGTAGCGCCATCCATGTCGCCGCGCCTTTGACGCTAACCTGACCCGAGGGGATGGGCCGTGAACGGGTGCGTTCGACCGCCGCGTCGTATGCGCGGTCCGTGATGTCATTCCATGTGCAGCCAGCGCCGCGCATCAACCATGCCCCAGCCGCACAACCAATGATGATCCATAAATCAAACCGCGTGAAACCCCCACCTGACAGCGCCGCCAACAACACGCCCCACCAACAAGGAAGCAACAACAACCACGTGCCAATCGGGCGATCCGCCCGTGACAGGCGCAAATAGGGCCGCGTCCATGCGGGTGCAATGTTGTCCACCCAGTTGCCTTTTACGGCGTCAGATACTTGTCCTGTCTGCTCTGGAATATCTTGCGTATCGGGCATATGTTTCGTCCATGAATGATGCAAAAATCAGGCTCTGTGTAACGCAGGCATTGGGCGATGGGCAAACCATTCCTTTGACCCAAGATCAGGCGCACTACCTTTTTGGGGTTATGCGTCTGAAAATCGGCGCGCGCGTGCTGTTGTTCAACGGGGTGGATGGCGAGTATCTGGCCGAAGTGACCCAAGCCGCCAAACGCAAAGGCGTGTTGACCTGCCTTAAACAAACGCGCCTTTTGCAAATGCCGCCCGATTTGTGGCTGTTGTTTGCCCCGATCAAAAAGGCGCGCACAGACTTCATCGTGGAAAAAGCCGCCGAAATGGGCGCAGCGCAGATCATGCCAGTGCAGACCCGTTACACCAACTCCGATCGCATCCGTCAGGACCGGCTACAAGCCCATGCGCTTGAGGCTGCCGAGCAATGCGGTGGCACTTATGTGCCTAAAGTTACTGACATTCGTAAACTGGACGTGGTGCTGGCCGATTGGCCCGCGGACCGTCAGTTGATTTTCTGTGATGAGGCTCTAATCGGCGCAAAAGAAGCCCTATTGGAGCATTCCGATACCCAAAAATGGGCAATTCTAATCGGTCCCGAGGGCGGCTTTAGTGTCGAGGAACGTGCCAAATTATCCGCCCTGCCCTTTGTCACAAAAATCAGCCTCGGCCCCCGCATTTTGCGCGCCGATACAGCAGCGGTTGCGGCTCTAACGCTGTGGCAATCCACGTTGGGAGATTGGGGATGACGCCAAAGGACTGGGAGCTGACGAAAAAAGTATTGAAGCTCTATAAAAAAGACGTAAAGCGAGCTGCGATTTATATTGGCGGGTTATCTGCATACGGTCTCTTTTTGCTATGGGTCGATAAATATTATTCCGGAACAGCGCTTTGGTGGGTCGCGGCGATCATTGCCGCTGGCGGCTTTTTTTATGTGCGGGTTTATTGGGGGCTGGATAAAAATTCCGGCAAAAAACGAGCGCTGGAATTGGCGGCGTTGAAAGAAGAATTTGCCAATCCCCCTCGCTACAACGGCCCGGACATTTCATTTTACGAACCGGAAAGCGAACGCCATTTCGCGTTAAAAAATGTGCTGAAAATCGAAATAGAAACCACAGGCGATGCCCCGTTTGACGAAGACCTATATTGGGTTTTCGACCTGCAATCGGCGCGCCCCGTGCGCATGGCGGGGCCGGTCGCGATGGGCGAGGGTATTTTCCCCGCTCTGAAGTGGTTTGTCGGCGCAGACATCGAAAAAACAATCACGGCGGCGGCAACAGTTGATCACGCTTTTTTCCATGTCTGGGAAAAGAGTAAAAATGCATAACTTTGTCAGACCGCAAACACGGGCGCTGCTTTGGCGCTGGCGCGAAGTTTTACTCGGGGTGGCGGTTTTGATGTGGGGCGGTTGGCTGGCGGCCACATCGCTTGGGGTGATCGCTGGTTTTGGCTGGTTTCTTATCATGTTGGGGGCCGTCACCGTTTTCACCGGCATTCAGCGCGCGCGTTTTCGCACCGGTGATGGCGGGGCGGGCGTGGTTCATGTGGACGAACGCGAAGTGATTTATTTTGGCCCCGTTGAGGGTGGGTCCGTTTCAATTGAGGCTCTAACCTTGGTGGAATTGGCCCCTTTTGAAAGCGGTGCACATCGCTGGGTTTTAACGGAACCGGGGCGACGGCAGCTATTCATCCCAACGGATGCAGAACATGCTGAGCTATTATTTGATGTTTTTGGCGTGTTAAACGGGTTTGAAACCCAACGCATGTTGAGCGCCCTAAAAACCCAATCTGATCACCCCGTTGTGATCTGGCAAAAAGAACCAGACAGGTTGCATTGACAACGCTTGCTTTTGTGCCCAACTCTGAATTCAAAGCCACAGTGAACACAGAGAGAACCAGACATGTCCATTCCTCAATCCGGCGGCGGCCTTATCGAAGATTATTCCCAACTGGCCCAGTTTTTAGCGGATGGTTGCAAACCCAAAGATGATTGGCGCATCGGCACCGAGCACGAGAAATTCGGCTACTGCAAAGACACTCAAAAACCGCTGCCCTACGAGGGCGCGCATTCGATCAAATCAGTGCTAGAAGCGTTGCGTGACCAGTTCAACTGGACCCCCGTTTTAGAAGCCGGCAACATCATCGGGTTGGAAAAAAACGGCGCGAACATCTCGCTTGAACCCGGCGGACAACTGGAGCTATCCGGCGCGCCGCTGACATCGATCCATGAAACCTGTGACGAGGTGAACACCCACCTTCGCGAGGTCCAATCCGTGGCTGACGGCGCGGGTGTGCGGTTTATCGGCCTTGGCGCCGCCCCGATCTGGACCCACGACGAAATGCCCGTGATGCCCAAAGGGCGATACAAATTGATGACCGACTACATGGACAAGGTCGGCACCCACGGCAAACAGATGATGTATCGCACCTGCACGGTTCAGGTGAACCTTGATTTCGGCTCTGAGGCCGACATGGTACAAAAGTTCCGCGTGGCTTTGGCGCTGCAACCGGTGGCAACTGCGCTGTTCGCCAATTCGCCGTTTTTTGAGGGCAAGGTGAATGGCCACAAAAGCTGGCGTTCGCGGATTTGGCGCGACCTGGATTCGTCGCGCACCGGCATGCTGCCCTTCGTGTTTGAAGACGGTATGGGGTTTGAGCGCTACGCCGAATACGCGCTGGATGTGCCGATGTATTTTGTCTATCGCGACGGGGTTTACATCAACGCGCTTGGCATGTCGTTTCGCGATTTCCTAAAAGGTGAATTGCCCGCGCTGCCCGGTGAAAAACCTACCCTTTCTGATTGGGCCGATCATTTGACAACCGCTTTTCCCGAGGCGCGCATAAAACAATATATGGAAATGCGCGGCGCCGATGGTGGCCCGTGGCGTCGCCTCTGCGCGCTGCCCGCCTTCTGGACGGGGCTGATGTATGATCAAAACGCCTTGGATGCTGCATGGGACCTTTGCAAAGATTGGGACGCAGAAACCCGTGAAGAATGGCGTGTGGCCGCGTCAGTTGATGCGCTTCAGGCCGAAGTCGGCGGTGTCAAAATGCGCGATCTGGCCCATCAGGTATTGGAAATCTCCGAGGCTGGCCTCAAGGCCCGCGCCAAACCCGGCGCTGGTGGCATGGTGTTGGACGAGCGCCATTTTCTTAACGCGTTGATCGATAGTGTCGAAACCGGCAAGGTGCCCGCGGATGAGTTGCTGGATAAATACAACGGCGAATGGGCCGGTGATTTGTCCAAGATTTACGGTGAATACAACTACTGATATTTCGCCATTTAGGTCGCCAGAAAATGTGCTTTTGCATCCCGCAGCAACGACACGCGGTGGGGGCGAAAGGAGGATTTCGTCACCTGCAAATCTTGCATCCGGTCCAGACGAAATGCGCGAAAATCGCGCCGTAGTGTACAAAATGCCAGCAAGCAATTTGAACGGTCCATGAACGTAATCCCCAGAGGTTTGACTGTGCGTTGGGTGCATACGCCCTGCGCATCCGAATAGGCAAACGCGACTTCAATTTCGTCCCAACACGCGCGGCGCAGAGACGACACATCGACCGTTGGTTTTGGTAATTCGGCGAACCGTTTGGCTGACAAAACCGCGTGCTTCAACCGCTGCGCTTGGCGCTCAGGCAGGCGGGCTTGCAGCTTGCTTAGAGCAGTTTTGGCAGCCACGACCAAGTCGGGGTCGCCAATTTCAGCGACTTCACGAAGGCCCAATACCAGCGCTTCGATCTCGTCGATGTCGAACGACAATGGCGGTAGCGCGGCGTCCTCTGTTAACACATACCCAAACCCTGCCGTGCCATCTATCATCGCGCCGACACCGCGCAGGGTTTCGATGTCACGATAAATCGAACGGGTTGAGACACGGGTTTCTTCTGCCAAACACGCCGCTGTCACGGGGTTGGGCAAATCACGCAAGGCTTGCAGCAGCCTGAAAAGGCGATCAGTACGGGTCATGTCGCGATCCTTACATCATACTGACAAAAATTGACAGCATACATGTATATAGTGACCGTATGAACAGGAGAAAATGAATGCTGAATCTACTTACTTTCGATAGCCACTTTAACCAACCAGGTGGCAGCCCATTTTGCCTAAAGGCAATTTGCCTTTTGAACATGTCCGGGCAGGATTGGAAAAGCAGCCTTGCTGATGTGCGCAAAATGCCCAAGGCCAAACTACCCGTGTTGAAGGTTGGTAAGGAACTAATCCCCGACAGCGAAAACATCCGCGCTTATTTGGAACAAAAAGGCGCCGATTTTGACAAAGGTCTATCCGATTCGGAACGCGCAGCCTCGCAAGGGTTTATCCGTATGGCCGAGGAACACCTGTATTTCCATTTGGTTGCGGACCGTTGGATGCGCGATGATATGTGGCCCATCTTGCGCGATACGTTTTTCGACATGATCCCAAAACCAATGCGCGGGATTATCACCAACAAAATCCGTAAGAACCTGCGCGCCGGTCTATACGCTCAAGGCATTGGTCGCTTTTCAGAGGCTGAGCGCGCGACACGGGTTGCAAAAGACCTTGCAGCAATCAAGTTGCAACTGGGCGACAAACCCTACCTGTTTGGCGATGCGCCCACGGCAGCTGATGCCAGCGTTTGTCCAGTGCTTTCCGGCCTTGAATCGATCCCGCTATCAACCGAGGTCAGCAATCTGGTCAAAGAGGACAAAGTGCTGACGGACTACATTGCCCGTATGCGCGCCGCCCTTTACCACATGCCTTAGTCAGCTACGGGTGCGGGAAACTTTGCGCTTGGTCTTGGCCGCCTTTTTGCGGGACTTGTTGACCTTGCGCCGTGGTGACCCGCGCCCGCCACGGCCGCCGCCGCTGCTTTTGGGCATGGCTTTGCCATCCACCGTCAGCAGTTCCAAAATCAACCCTCCCGTAACCGCGACAGCCTCGCTTAGGCGCACAGTCACGGGCACACCCAGACCCAGCGTTATGCCGGTTTCGGCCCCAGTTAGGGTCTGATTGTCAGCATCGTACTGGAAATACTCACGGCCCAAACTGCGCACCGGAATCAACCCATCCGCCCCCGTTTCGTTCAACCGCGCAAAGACGCCAAATTTGGCAATGCCTGCGATGCGGGCCGGAAATTCAGCGCCAATACGTTCAGACAGATAGGCCGCCAGATAGCGGTCTGTGGTGTCGCGTTCGGCCATCATCGAGCGGCGCTCGGTGTCTGAAATATGCTTGGCAGTGGCCTCGAGATTTCCGATCTCTTGGGGCGAAAGCCCGTCGTCACCCCAGTTGTTTGCCGACACCAATGCACGGTGAACGATCAGGTCAGAATATCGCCGGATTGGTGATGTGAAATGGGCGTAGTTTTTCAACGCTAGGCCAAAGTGGCCAAAATTTTCCTGTCCGTAGTAGGCTTGCGTCATCGAGCGTAAAGTTGACAGGTTTATTTGCTCGTCAAACTCGGTGCCCTCGGCTTGATCGAGTAGATTGTTCAGGTGTCGCGTCTGCAAAACCTGCCCTTTGGCCAGCACCAACCCGGCCGATTGCGCGGTTTCGCGAAGGGCGTCGAGCTTCTCGGGGCTGGGTTCTTCATGGACCCGAAACAACAGCGGTGTTTTCTTGGCGACCAGTTCCTCGGCGGCGGCGACATTGGCCAGCACCATAAATTCTTCAATCATTTTGTGGGCGTCTAAACGGTCGCGAAAATCGACGGCGGTGACTTTGCCCTCATCCGATAGAATGATCTTGCGCTCGGGCAAATCCAGTTCCAACGGTTGGCGATGTTGACGCGCGGTGACCAAGGCGTAATAGGCGGCGTAAAGCGGCTCTAACACTGTAGACAACAGCGGCTCTGTCTTTTCGTTGGGCTTGCCATCCACGGCTTCTTGGACTTCGACATAGTTCAATGACGCTGCGGATTTCATGATTGCGCGCACAAATTCATGACGCAATTTCTGGCCGTGCGAATCCAGCACCATGCGCACCGCGATACAGGCACGGGGGACGCCTTCGTGCAAGGAACAAAGATCGCCCGACAGGCGGTCCGGCAACATCGGCACAACACGGTCAGGAAAATATGTGGAGTTACCGCGCTTGCGGGCCTCATGGTCCAATTCAGAGCCCGCCGTAACGTAATGCGCAACATCGGCAATCGCTACCCAAACCACATGACCACCCTTGTTTTTCGGGTCTTCATCGGCATGGGCATAGCAGGCATCGTCGTGGTCGCGCGCATCGAACGGATCAATCGTGATCAGTGGCATGTCGCGCAGGTCTTTGCGTTTACCCAAGGGCGCAGGTTTGGCGGCATCGGCTTCGGCAATCACGGCATTGGGAAACTGATCAGGGATACCGTGTTGGTGAATGGCGATCAGCGACACGGCTTTGGGTTGCGATGGATCGCCCAAGCGGTTGACGATACGCGCATTTGGCAAGCCCATACGGTTTTTGGGGCCGCTGTTTTCAGCCTCGACCAATTCACCATCCTTGGCGCCGTTGATATCGCGCTCAGCGACCTGCCATTCCTTGTCACTGCCTTTGTCGATCGGCGTGATACGGCCTCCGTCAGAGTGTTTACGAAACACACCCAGCAACCGTATCGGGTTGCTGCCAATGCGGCGAATCAAACGCCCCTCGTATTGGTGATCGTCGTCTTTGACCTCGGTCAGGCGGGCCAAAATACGTTCATTCGCACCCAGCGCCGGATCAGTGGTCTTGGTGACCAGCAGGATTTTCGGCTCGGCCGCTTCGCCATGCCATTCCAGCGGGCGGGCGTAGAGGTCGCCATCGGTGTCGGGCGCAAGCACCTCAAGCACGCTGACGGGGGGCAGTTTATCTGGATCACGATAGGTCTTTTTGCGTTTTTGCAAATGCCCCTCGGTTTCCAATTCTTTCAGGATGCGTTTCAGGTCAATCCTGGCGGCCCCCTTGATGCCAAAGGCACGGGAGATGTCGCGTTTACTGGTAAGGGTCGGGTTATCGGAAATCCATGTTAGGATTTCCTGCTTTGTGGGTATCTTTTTCATAACGATGATCTAACACGGCTTGCGCGCCGCGTCATCGCCCAATCTGCGCAAGGTCTGCTTGGGTGTCGACATCATTCAGGGTCGCGGCCATTGCAGGTGTGTCGTCGGGCAAGTTCGCTAAAGTGTCTGCCAACGTATGCTCGCTGGACCAGCGCACTTTGCTGAACATATTGCACGGCACGGGGGTGGTGCGTTTTAGGCCAACAAGCCAGAAACCACCGTCCGTTGCTGGACCAAATACGACCCTATTCCCGCCCAACTTTGCAAAAGTATCGACAATATGGTGTCGCCGAACGTCGGGGATATCGCTACCGATCAGCACAACAGGGCCTTTATCAGGAGCGGCCAGCAGGTGGGCCATGCGTTCGCCCAAGTCGCCCTGATGTTGGGGGATACGTGGCAGATGCATTGGCCAAACGCGGCTGGTTAGACCCGAAACATCGGGGGAGACGGCGAGGATCAGTTCCCAACGTGGGTCGGTCAGTTCACGCAGAAGGCGGGTGACTTGATGGCGGAACCACCATGTGGCAGGCACGGTGCCGATGTCACGGCCCAAACGGGTTTTGACGCGACCCAAGCGGGGTTCTTTGACCATAACCACCAAGCGGGGGCGATATTTAGGCGAAATAGTCACGCAAAATCCGTGTGTAGATTTGCTTGAGCTGAACAATCTGCGCCACTTCAACCCGCTCATCAACCTGATGCATTGTGTTACCAACCAAGCCGAATTCAACCACTGGACAGTGATCTTTGACAAAGCGCGCATCAGATGTTCCGCCAGTGGTCGACATCTCTGGCGTCACGCCGCATTCCGCCTGAACGGCAACGGCGACCAGATCGGACAGCGGTCCTGGCGGGGTGATGAAGCTTTCGCCAGACACTTTGGTTTGCATAGTGATTTCGACGCCAAATTCGGCGGCAACCTTGTCGGCTTCGCCCCGTATCCATGCTGTTAGATCATCGGAATGGTGGGCATCGTTGAAACGGATATTCACGGTGGCGCGGCACTGTGCCGGGATCACGTTGGTGGCCGTGTTACCTGTGTCAATCGTGGTCACAGCAAGGGTCGAGGCGTCAAAGTGATCGGTGCCTTGATCCAATGCATGTGAGGCCAGAATATCCATGAGACGCACCATCGGTGGCAATGGATTTTTGGCGCGATGCGGATAGGCCGAGTGGCCCTGTTTGCCCTGCACCGTGAAGAAAGTGGTCATCGAACCGCGGCGGCCGATCTTCATCATCTCGCCCATCTGATTTGGGCAAGTTGGCTCGCCAACCAGGCAGGCATCCATCTTTTCGCCATTGGCTTGCATCCAGTCCAGCAGCGCCACGGTGCCATCCACCGCGTCGCCCTCTTCGTCACCTGTGATTGCCAAAACGATAGACCCGTCAGGCGGTGTGTCGCGCACGAAATCAATTGCGGCGGCAGCAAATGCGGCGACGCCTGATTTCATATCCTGCGCCCCGCGCCCCCAAAGCACCCCATCAACAATCTCACCACTAAATGGGCCGCGGGTCCAGGCGGCCTCGTCTCCGATGGGAACCACATCGGTGTGGCCGTTAAATCCGAAAGTACGCCCATTGGTCTGCCCGCCCCAACGGGCAAACAGGTTCGACACGTCGCCGCGATCAACACGGGTGCAGGTAAATCCGGCGCCCGACAAAAGCGCCTCTAGCAGCGCCAAGGCACCGCCCTCAACGGGGGTTACGCTGGGGCACCGCAGTAAATCTGCGGTGAGTTGGACGGGATCTATTGCTTTGGTCATTAGTGCCTCCTGAGTTGGAAACACCAATATATGGTCTGCCTTGCTACGGCAATGCACACAAATCAATCGCTCTGTTGCTTGCAGGATACAAAAAACCAAACCCGACATAAGAAAGTGTTCGTAAAGGGTTAACAAAGCGGCAAAATGTTGATTAGGTACGGTTAACAAATAGACCCGAGGCAGGGCAAACGATGGATCCAACGTGGTCCAACCGAGCAGAACTAAAAAAGATTTACACGTGGCGACACGGAATAAATCCCAGTAACGGGCGTTTGCACTGTTTCCGATAATGGAGACAGGCATGGTAGCAGCATCTGAATTAGCGGTGAACACCGGCGCAAGCGCCATAACTATGGCCGAAACCATCTTTGGCGATGGTGTGACGGTGGTCAGCGCCAGCTACACAGGCGACAACCGCTCTTCGGGTGTATATTCAAACGGTGATTCAACAGCTCCCGACGCCACCCCTGGCGATACTGGCGTTATCCTTTCAACCGGCAAGGCGCATGATTTTACCAACTTCCACGGGCAGTCGAACAATAATAGCGGGACATCGACCAATACCCATGGCGTAAACAATGACCCCGGTTTTAACGCCATTGCAGGTGGCAGCACCTACGACGCCTCGATTCTGGATGTCGATTTCATCCCTACAGGCGATACAATGACAATGCAGTTCACCCTCAGTTCCGAAGAATACCCGGAATACTGGAGTTCATTTTCTGACATTATCGGTGTTTGGATTAACGGCAATTACGTGGAGATGTCGGTGGGCAACGGTGACGCGGATGTCCAAAACATCAATTCGGGCACCAACGAAAATCTGTTTCTTGATAACACTGGCGATGTATTCAACACCGAAATGGACGGACTGACGATCACCTTGACCCTGACAATTCCGGTGAATGCCGGAGTGGTAAACTCGATCCGCATTGGCGTCGCCGATCAGGGCGATTCATCCTATGACACCAACCTGCTGATTGCGGGGAACAGCGTGCAAACCACGCTGGTCGCCGTTCATGACACAGATACAATGTATGCCGACGGCACCCGCATCATTGACGCGTTGGGCAATGACATCAATTCAACCGGCGGCACCCTGACGATCACCCATATCAATGGTGTAGCCGTCGCGATTGGCGATACGGTGACGCTGCCGTCAGGCGATGTCGTGACCTTGAATGCGGATGGCACCATGACGGTCGTCGGCGATGCCGATACTGGTGTCATCAATTTCTCCTATGAGGTCGCCAGCTCTACCGGAGCCACGGATGTCGGCTTTGTAACAGTCGCGACCATTCCCTGCTTTGTGTCTGGCACCATGATCCTGACCCCCGATGGCGAAGTCGCTGTTGAAACGCTGGAACCCGGTGATCTGGTGATGACCCATGATGACGGCCCGCAGCCACTGCGCTGGATTGGTCAGCGCACGGTCAAAGCCAAGGACAATTTTGCCCCCGTTCGCATTAAGGCCAACACCTTTGGTGATCACCGCAACCTGCTGGTTTCGCCACAACACCGTGTTTTGATCCGCGACAGCTTGGCCGAACTGCTGTTTGGCGAATCCGAAGTGTTGGTCGCAGCCAAGGACTTGGTCAACGACCAATCCGTGCGCATTCAAGCGGGTGGTAACGTCACCTATGTGCACCTGTTGTTTGACCGCCATCAAGTCATTTTTTCCGAAGGGCTGACCACCGAAAGTTTCTTGCCTGGTCCGCAAACCAGCCACGCTTTCGAGCAAGAAACCATCGACGAAATCTGTGCGCTGTTCCCCGAAATCGACAGGGAAACGGGTCTGGGTTACAGCCCATCCGCCCGCCGAACCCTGCGTGGGTTCGAGACGAAAATGCTAACCCAAACCGCGATGGCAGCTTAATAGATGCACCACTCAATGTCATTGACCGTTCATGCAAAACGATTGGCGCCATGCACCTGTCGTTTGGGTGGGGCGATCTAGATTATGGGGTTGGTTTGGCTTGCCAAAAATGACACGTCATTTTCCGCGCTGCGCGGGCCAAATTACGACCCCGTCAGGGCGTTTTGTGCCTCTGTTACAACGGCATCACGCAATCTGAACGCAGGCAGCCTGATTGTCGAGACCACGCTTGATCACGAGAACCCGACCTCTGCCTCACTGTTGCACTGCTCAATTTCCGGCGCTGAGAACAACCTGTTTTCACTGGTGATTGACGCCGATGGCAGCGTGACCGCGCACCTGAAACTGGGCGATGCCGTTTGCCACCTTCGGGTCGAAGGCGAGTCTGGTCATATGCAAACTCAATTGCGGGTCACTTTCTCTTGGGATGTGGAAAGCAACACGGCGCTCTTGTCAGCCGAGACCCCCGAAAATGGCGCCCTTAGTCAAGCGGAAACCAACGCACCCCTGCCGATGCCGATGGAAATCATTGATGCTTTGTTGGCGCAAAAACCTCATGCCAACGTCGATGGCCGCGTGACATTCATGGGGGTTTCCGATCGGATTGAGCCTGTTGGGTTTACCCCCAGCATCGCCCAACAGTCCCTAATTGAAACGCCCAATGGCCCGATGCCAATCGAGAACCTGCTCTGCGGCGATTTGGTTTCAACGGCGGACAACGGCCCGCAACCGATCCGCTGGATTTGCGAGCGCACCGTGCCAACCCGCGGGTTGTTTCAACCACTGCGTCTGCGGGCGCCGTATTTTGGGTTAAAACAGGATGTGCTGGTCGCGCCGGAACAACGGTTGGTGTTTGAGAATACTGAAATTGAGTATCTGTTTGGCGTTGAAAGTGTGCTCGTCGAAGCGCGGCATCTGGCCAACAACGTGAATGTTATTCGCGAAACAAATTGCGACGGCAGCATTAAATTGTTTCAACTGCTGTTTGATGGGCATGAAATTATCACTGTAGCGGGCTGCCAAATGGAGAGCCTGTTTATCGGTCAAATCGCTGACCATCCAGAATTGTTAAAGTCTACATTGCTGTCTGGATTGCAACCCGGTGATGTACCCTACCACAAGGAAATCGCCCGCCCGCTGTTGCGGTCTTACGAGGCAATGGCGCTGCAAACCGGTGTAATTCACTAATCGCTCCCGCGCAAATATCGGATTGTTATTTGAGGCCGACTGTTGCACTAGGGTGGCTGAGTTGGGGAGCTTACAATTCGCATTTTGCTGCTTTCTATTTTCTTGGCCAATGCAGTTGTTTCAACGGTATTTGCGCAAACTTTGCGGGTTTCAACGGTCACCCGCCCGCCATTTTCAATGACGCAGGACGGGGTCGGCACAGGCTTTAGTATCGAGCTGTGGAAGGCTTTGATGATTGACATGCGGCGGAATTCCGAGATCGTCCGCGCACCGCAGTTTTCCAAAGACCTTTTGCTGACGATCGCGCTGTCATTTGCTGTCCTGTTTGCGGGCGGTATGCTGATGTGGCGGTTTGAACGGGCTCATCAGCCCTATTTCGACATGCCAGCACGCAAGGCTATGTTTCCAGCCTTCTGGTGGGCGCTCCATCTGGTGGTCAACGGCGGTTTTGAGGAACGTGTACCGCGCTCGGCATTCGGGCGCATGTTTGGCGTTTTACTGGTGGTTTCGTCACTGTTCATTGTGTCCTTGGTGGTCGCCAAAATCACGGCAACGCTGACCATCGCCGAGATCCAATCCTCGGTCGATTCTGTCAATGACTTACACGGCAAATCGGTTGGAACCACGTCGGGCGCGACATTCGGCATTCCGGCTATGACGATCTGGAAACCATGCTGGCCGCATTTGAGGGCAACACCTTGGACGCCGTGGTTTTTGACGCCCCTGTATTGGCCTATTACGCTAACACCATTGGACGCGGCAAAGCGCGGATCGTCGGGGCGGTGTTTTTACGCGAAAACTATGGCATTGTTTTACCGCCCAATTCGCCCCTGGCCGAGCCGCTCAACCAAAGCCTGCTGCGCCTGCGCGAAGACGGCACCTATGACACGCTGTATCGCAAATGGTTTGGCGTAAACGGCATCTAAAGCGGCTGCAGCTTTGATATCGCCATCTGCAATTCCGTAGGCGTGGCGCACAGCGTA
This sequence comes from Rhodobacteraceae bacterium UBA2776, assembly GCA_002352425.1. Lineage (GTDB taxonomy): Bacteria > Pseudomonadota > Alphaproteobacteria > Rhodobacterales > Rhodobacteraceae > Profundibacter. The sequence continues at coordinate 43,964 of DEIK01000009.1, read as the reverse complement.
TTCGCTTGCCCCAACTCGCCCTTGGATCCGTAGCCCCATGTCACGCCGATGGACTTCATCCCCACCGCACGGGCCGCATCAATATCGTGGTGCCGGTCGCCAATCATGATCGAGGTTGCCGCGTCGCAACCCGTTTGGTTCAGCGCATAGGCCAACAGCTCGCCCTTGTTGTTGCGGGTGCCGTCCAGCTCGGGGCCAAATTCATGGGACATGTATTGCGCCAAGCCGAAATGCGCGGTGATTTTGCGGGCATAGGCATGCGGTTTTGCGGTGGCAATACACATGGTGTAGCCCGCGTTTTGCAGGCCGGATAACAGTTGCGGTATGCCATCATAGACACGGTTTTCAAACAACCCATCCTTGGTGTAGCGCTCGCGATAAAAATTTACGGCAACCTGTGGGTCATCCACCCCCAGTTGGGCGAAACTATCCAGCAAGGCCGGGCCAATCACCCACTCCAGATCATCCGGCGCGGGCGTTGGCATGCCTAGTTTTTCCAGCGCATAGATGAATGATTTGGTGATGCCAGGTTTTGGGTCTGTCAGGGTGCCGTCAAGGTCCCAGAAAATCGTGCTCAATGGAGTTTACTTTCGTCGGCGGTTTTTTGGTCTTCAAAGAACGGTGTCATCTGCGCCACGATCACACTGTTTTCATCCAGCGCCCGCTGCATCAATCCGCGCTCATCTTCGGAAATGTCGTGCCCCTGTTCTTCGCGTTCCTTTAGGGTGCCGTATCCGGTCACATCCAGCGGTGCCACATCAGCGCGTTTCAGGATCGCCACAGTTTCGCGCACCGCTTCGGGCTCATCCACACCACTGGCATAGATCATCAACGCCGCCCCAGTTGCGCCTTCTGGCAATCCGTCGCCTTCCATACGGCCAACCTCGACCAACAGGGTATAAACCTGCTGGCGCGAAACCTTCTTCTTGGGCTTTTCGGGGTTTTCAGGTTTATCAGTCACGCAACAGCTCATTGATACCAGTCTTGGAGCGCGTGCGCTCGTCCACCCGTTTCACGATTACAGCGCAGTACAGATTAACGCCGTTCTTTGATGGCATCGTGCCCGAAACCACCACCGAATAGGGCGGCACTTCACCATAGGTGAATTCACCCGTTTCGCGATCAACAATCTTGGTGGATTGGCCGATATAAACCCCCATGCCAAGGACAGCGCCCTCGCGTACGATCACGCCTTCAACAACTTCGGAGCGCGCGCCGATGAAACAATTGTCTTCGATGATGGTCGGGCCAGCCTGCATAGGCTCCAAAACGCCGCCAATGCCAACGCCACCGGACAGATGCACGTTTTTGCCAATCTGCGCGCAGGACCCAACCGAGGCCCAAGTGTCAACCATGGTGCCTGTGTCCACATAGGCGCCCAAATTGACGAAGGACGGCATCAAAACCACGCCTGGCGCGATGAAGGCTGATTTGCGTGCAATCGCACCCGGAACAGCCCGAAATCCTGCGGCGGCCCATTGGTTCGCGCCCCAGCCTTTGAATTTACTGTCGACTTTGTCCCACCAATCAGCGCCTTGTGGGCT
>DEIK01000009.1:39981-42367 GCA_002352425.1 Rhodobacteraceae bacterium UBA2776 | reverse complement strand
CTGCCGCTGTCGAGCGCATTCAGAGTATCCTCGATCGCCTCGCGGATCTCACCGGTCGTGGCAGGTGTAATTGTGTCGCGTGCATCCCACGCGGCTTCGATGGCGGTTTCCAGTTGTGCGTTTGACATGTGCGGTCCCTCGTGAATGTGTATGGCCTGTTTCAACCTGAGCATATAGACACAAGTTGAAACAGGCACAATGCGACACAAAGAAAGCAGGACGCGTAATGAATAAAGAACACCGTAAACATCCGATGCGCCATTCGCGCCAAGACCTTGAAGCCGCCCGCGAGATTCCGGACACGCCGCAAACCCGCGCACCGTCCTATGCGCTGGCGTTTGCGGACCCTGAATTTCTGTGTCGCGATGAATTGCGGCCGGTGCGTTTGCAATTGGAGCTGCTGAAGCCCGAGATGGCCTTGGATGAAGCGGGTATCGATTCAACGATTGTTTTGTTTGGGGGCGCGCGCATTCCCGAGCCCGCCAACAAGGCGTCGGCCCGCACCAAAACATTGGCTGATCTGTCGAAATATTACGAAGAGGCCCGCGAATTTTCGCGCTTGATGACGCTCAAAAGCAATGGCAATGGCGGCAAGGAAAACGTGATTGTTACAGGCGGAGGCCCAGGCGTGATGGAGGCTGGCAACCGTGGTGCGGTGGACGCTGGCGGGGTTTCAATCGGGCTGAATATCGTGCTGCCACATGAACAGGCTCCGAATGAATATGTGACGCCTGATCTGTGTTTCAATTTTCACTACTTCGCCATTCGCAAAATGCATTTCCTGATGCGTGCCAAGGCGGTTGCCGTGTTTCCGGGCGGGTTTGGCACCTTGGATGAAACATTCGAGGCACTGACCCTGATCCAGACCGGCCGGATGCAGCGCATTCCGTTTTTGCTGTTTGGCGAAAAGTTCTGGCGCAGCATCATCAATTGGGAAGCGCTGTCCGAGGCTGGCACAATTTCAGCCGACGATTTGGAGTTGTTCAAGTTTGTTGAAACGGGGCAGGAAGCAATGGATGTGATTGAGAACTGGGAAGGCTAGCCCAAAACTCTTTCGGGTAGATACCGGTGACTGTGGTCTGGAAACGGCGTTAAGAAACGGCGCATTAATCGTGCATAGCTGTTGCCCAGATCAGAGGCTTTGCACATCCGCGTGCCACAAGCATGCCTGTGCAAAGCCAGCCCAGCGCCGGCTTCGCGCAAGGCGTAACCCTTAATACGCAATCGGTTTTGGAGATCATCCCAACCATCGGCAAATGCGAAATCCTCAGCGAGAAGTGCCCGCAAGGGCGCGACGAGCCGCTCATCAGTCCTTACGGCCTTTTTCGCTCGGCTGCGCCGAAACAGATCGCGCTTGATGGCCCCCTGAAGCACATGCTCAATCGCGACATCCTCGTCGGTTGCAATTTTGCGCAAGGCATCAAGCGTTGTCTCGGGCAGCGAAAACATAACTGTAATTTTTTCCATACCAACACCATTACCGGTTTTGGTTAGCAAACGGTTAAGGCTAAACGCCAGCCTTTTTCTTATTCTTACGCACCCGTTCAGACTCAGATTTTAGCTGCCCACAGGCCGCCATAATATCCTCGCCACGGGGTTTACGCACTGGCGACGAATAGCCCGCATTATAGACGATATCGGCAAAGGCACGGATGCGGTTGTTGGAGGAGCGCTCATAAGGTGATCCGGGCCATTCATTGAACGGGATCAAATTGATCTTGGCCGGAATACCCTTGATCAACTCCACCAGACGGCGCGCATCCTCGTCACTGTCATTCACGCCTTTCAGCATCACATATTCAAACGTAATGCGTTCTGAATTGCTGGCCTTTGGGTATTCGCGCAGTGCATTCAGCAGTGCCTCGATGTTCCACTTTTTGTTGATCGGCACCAATCCGTCGCGCACCTCGTCAGTGGTGGCGTGAAATGACACCGCCAACATGCAGCCAATCTCGTCCGCAGTACGCGCAATCTCGGGCACCACGCCTGACGTAGACAGGGTAATGCGACGCCGCGACAGGGAAATCCCCTCGGGGTCCATGGCGATCTTCATCGCGTCGCGCACAGCTTCAAAGTTGTACAAAGGCTCCCCCATGCCCATCAACACGATGTTAGACAAAAGCCGCGCTTCGGGCGGGTTAGGTACGCCCAATTCTGGCCATTCACCTAAATCATCACGGGCCACCATGACCTGACCGATGATCTCGGCGGCCGTCAAGTTGCGCACCAAACGCTGTGTGCCAGTATGGCAGAAGGAGCAGGTCAGCGTGCAACCGACTTGTGACGAAATGCACAGAGTGCCGCGCCCCTCTTCGGGGATGTAAACGATCTCGACTTCCGATCCACCCGCGATTCGCACCAGATATTTGCGGGTGCCATCCTCGGA
>DEIK01000009.1:0-39930 GCA_002352425.1 Rhodobacteraceae bacterium UBA2776 | reverse complement strand
CGCACGCCCTTTTGGTAAATCCACTGCCAGACTTGGCCCGCCCGCATTTTTCCCTGCTTTTCAGGTATGCCCGCGCCAATCAAAACCTCGCGCAACGCATCGCGCGTCAATCCGACGAGGTTCACCTTTTCGCCAGCCTCCACTTTGCGCGGGAGGGTCACCAGGTCGGGTGAAATCGGGGCTGTGTCGGTCATCTTTGCTCTCCGCATTGGAAACGAAAGCCCCCTCTATAGGGTTTTCCCCCCAAACCCAAGCAAAACACCCCACCGCAGGCGGCAGGGTGCATCAAGACCGGATATTGGCGGACTTAGTTAGAGCAGCGCTTGGCGGCTTCTTCAACGGCAGCGGTAAACCCAAGCAAGGAAAACTTGTCTTTGGTGACCGTGCCGCGACCTGAACGCCCGGTGAACGTCACCTCAGCACCGCGCTTCATTGCAGTGATGATTTTGGCATCCTCGGCTGGCGTCGCAGGCCATGCGTTCTCACCCGATGTGAAAAACTCAAAGCTGTTTCCACCGATATTTGCCGAAACGGTCGACCCGTTGGCAAAAGGATAGCCGCCGGTAAAGGACAATTCCGATTTCACGCTCGATCCGGGTCGAAACGACACAAACAACAGGATTTCACTGCGGCGCACAGCAACCACGCGCCCATCCTTGGTGTTTACGGTTTCCTTGGGGCTTGAGACAGCCCAACATTCAGTTGGGTCGTCTTCAACGAATACGCTCCAGTCGGTCTTTGCGGCCACGCGGTTTGTTGATTGCTGGGCTGTTGCCCCGGTCGCCACGATAGCGATCAGCGCAGCACCCATAGTTGTTGCCAAAAATGATCTCATAATCCTACACAGCCTCCAGCTGTTTCTGCCTCAATTTAAGCCGCGCCAGTGGTCATTTCAACTTGACCTTTTCTTCGGACGGGCATGTTCTTCACTCGATACATACACATTAACGTATTATCGCCCATAAATAAAAGCCCCGTTGGCAAAATTTCGCGCACGATGCAAAGGAAACGCAATGATATACCCTGTCCCAATGGCCGAAATCTGGCGCGGAGACTTCCTAGAGTCGATTCATACGGGCCATGCGGTGATTTGCGACGCCTCGGGCGACATCGTTCAGGCATGGGGTGATCCCGAAAAAGTGATCTTGCCGCGCTCGTCTTCCAAGATGATCCAAGCTCTGCCTTTGATCGAAAGCGGCGCGGCGGCGGCGGCGCGGCTGACCACAGATCAGCTGGCGCTTTCCTGCGCCTCGCACAGCAGTGCGGCCATTCACACAGACCGCGTCGCGACGTGGCTTGCCGCGCTAGGCCTTGCCGAGGATAACATGCGCTGCGGCGCACATGATCCCCAAGACCGCACGGCCCGTGACGCCCTGATCCGCGCCGGCGAAAAACCTTGCCAATACCACAACAATTGCTCGGGCAAACACGCGGGATTCTTAACACTGAACCAACACATCAAAGGCGGGTCTGAATACGTCGACCCGAAACACCCCGTGCAAACGGCGGTGCTGGATGCGTTCGAGGAATTGACCCAAGAAAGCAGCCCCGGCTTTGGCATCGACGGTTGCTCCGCGCCAAACCACGCCTCCACCCTGCACGGCTTTGCGCGCGCGATGGCGTTTTTCGCCGCTGCCTCGGACGGTGGCGCATCCATTCGTGAACGCGCCGCTGCGACCTTGGTCCAAGCCATGACAGCGTTTCCAGAATTGGTGGCTGGTGAAGGCCGCGCTTGCACTGAATTAATGCGGGCCATGAATGGACGCGTGGCGGTAAAAACCGGTGCCGAAGCCGTCTACATCGCGATCATTCCCGAATTGAAACTGGGTGTGGCCCTGAAAATCGCCGACGGCACCACGCGCGCCGCAGAATGCGCCATTGCGGCAATATTGCTGAAATTGGGCGTATTAGAGCCTAATCACCCCGCCACCCTAAAACGCATGAACGCGCCGATCATCAACTGCAACGACATCGCCACGGGCTATATCCGCCCCGCAAAAGAGCTGCTCTAGCCCTTATCCTCTTTTCCTGAACATCCGCCGCGCGCAGCGGATAAAACCCCTTTAGGCGCCAACAAACCCGTCCAGATCATACCCCTGAATAAACAGCAGGGCCGTCAAATCTCCGTGGTTGATCCGAATGTCGCATTCCGCCGCCACCGACGGTTTGGCATGCAAGGCAACCCCTGCCCCCGCCAAACCAAGCATACCCAAATCATTGGCCCCATCGCCCACGGCCATAACTTGACCCGTGCTCAGCCCCAACCGCGTCGTGATTTCATTCAGCGCCGTGACCTTGGCCTCGCGGCCCAGAATCGGCAGCCCAACGCCGCCCGTTAGCTTGCCGTTCTCGATCAACAACGTGTTGGCGCGGTTCTCATCAAAGCCCAATTCCGCAGCCACCATCGCGGTGAATGCCGTGAACCCACCCGACACCAATGCCGCGTAAGCACCGTTGGCTTTCATCGTTGCCAGCAGCACTTTGCCGCCGGGCATCAAGCTGATCCGGTTGTGCAAAACCGTCTCTATTACAGTTGAATCAAGCCCCTTCAGCAGTCCGACCCTTTCCCGCAATGCTTCTTCAAAATCAAGTTCACCATTCATAGCCCGCGCCGTAATCTCAGCCACACGCGGCCCGATACCCGCCTCGGCGGCCAATTCGTCAATGCATTCTTGCTCGATCATGGTGCTGTCCATATCGGCCAGCAACATCGCCTTTTTGCGGCCTTCACTCGGCTGCACCACCGTATCTACACCCATCTTTTGCAGATCAGCCCAGACATCCCAACGGTTGCCCGGCATCACCTCCAAAGAAAACTCTGCCGCCACATCCGGCGATAACCAGACCGCATCGCCACCACCCCAAGCATTGCGCAGGGATTCGACCACAGCAGGGCCGACGACGGGGGTTTTGGGGTCGCAAAGCAGGGTGACTGTAAACATTTCTCATAACCTTTATGTCGTTTTTTCCGGTCTAAACGCCGCATATCGCAGATTTGCGGGTTGCGCCAGCCAGATTGCCCCGCTATCTCGGCAAGTGGGACACCCCTCCCCAACGAGGGGCATTATATCTGGAAGGATACCATGTCTATACCTACACAACCGGCAATCAAGCCGGCAAATCCACGTTTTTCGTCCGGCCCTTGTGCCAAAAACCCCCAGTGGACTCTGGATGCTCTGAACGACGCGCCGCTTGGCCGTTCGCATCGCGCTGCCGTTGGGAAATCCAAACTCAAAGCCGCCATCGAGACCACCCGCGAAGTGCTGGGCATTCCTGCTGATTATAAAATCGGCATCGTACCTGCGTCCGACACGGGGGCTATGGAAATGGCCATGTGGTCGCTGCTGGGCGCGCGCCCCGTCGAGATGCTGGCCTGGGAAAGCTTTGGTGCTGGCTGGGTTACGGATGTCAACAAACAGCTGAAATTGGGTGCCAAAGTCACCACTGCCGATTACGGCCAGATCGTTGATCTGAACGCGGTCGATTTTGACTCCGACGTTGTGTTTACATGGAACGGTACCACTTCGGGCGTGCGCGTTCCGAACGGTGATTTCATTCCGACCGATCGTGCTGGCCTGACCATCTGCGACGCCACCTCGGCGGCCTTCGCGATGGACCTGACGTGGGACAAATTGGACGTCACCACATTCAGCTGGCAAAAAGTTTTGGGCGGCGAGGCAGCTCACGGCATGTTGATCCTGTCGCCAAGGGCTGTTGCGCGGCTGGAAAGCTACACCCCTGCATGGCCATTACCAAAGATTTTCCGCCTGACCAAGGCTGGCAAATTGATCGACGGTATATTTAGCGGGGCCACAATCAACACGCCCTCTATGCTGGCGGTTGAGGACTATCTGGTGGCGCTGGACTGGGCCAAATCGGTTGGTGGCTTGAAGGGCATGATTGCCCGCGCAGACACAAATACCGCTGTGTTAGAGACGTTTGTGGCTGATCATGACTGGATCGACTTCCTCGCGGCGGACCCTGATTTGCGCTCGAACACATCTGTGTGTTTGATGTTCAATGATGTCCGCATCACGGACGGCGCGGCGTTTGCCAAAGCGGTTGCCAAACGGCTTGAGGACGCAGGTGTCGCCCTAGACATCGGTGCCTATCGCGACGCCCCTGCGGGTTTGCGCATTTGGTGTGGCGGCACGGTTGAGACTTCCGACCTGGAGGCCTTGATGCCGTGGCTCGACTGGGCTTTCAACGCCGAAATCAACGCTTAATCAAACGCTCATCAGTCCCTACGGGCCTTCTTTGCGAAGAGTGTCCCGTCAGGGGCCGATGAGCCACACCCTTTCAAACAAAAGGAGCCCTAACCAATGGCACCCAAAGTTCTCGTATCCGACAAACTCTCCGAATCCGCAGTGCAGATTTTCCGCGACCGTGGCATTGATGTTGATTTCATGCCCGACCTCGGCAAAGACAAAGACGCTCTGCTGGCCGCCATCCCTGCCTATGATGGCCTTGCCATTCGCTCGGCCACCAAAGCCACGCCAAAAATCCTAGAGGCCGCGACCAACCTAAAGGTCATCGCCCGCGCTGGTATCGGGGTGGACAATGTCGACATCCCTGCCGCTTCGAAAAAAGGTGTGATTGTCATGAACACACCGTTTGGCAACTCGATCACCACTGCCGAACACGCGATTTCCTTGATGATGGCCGTCGCCCGTCAAATCCCCGAGGCAAACACCTCGACCCAAGCCGGTAAATGGGAAAAATCCCGCTTTATGGGCTCTGAGATCACCAACAAAGTGTTGGGCCTAATCGGCGCTGGTAACATTGGCACAATCGTCGCCAACCGCGCGCTTGGCCTCAAGATGAAAGTCGTTGCTTACGACCCCTTCTTGTCTGATGAGCGCGCAGCCAAAATCGGCGTCGAAAAAGTTGAGCTGGACGAGCTGCTGAAACGCGCCGACTTCATCACGCTGCACGTGCCGCTGACCGACAAAACCCGTGGCATCCTGAACGCCGAGGCCATCGCACAGATGAAACCTGGCGTGCGTGTGATCAACTGCGCCCGTGGCGGTCTGGTGGACGAATCTGCTTTGGCTGAAGCGATCAAATCAGGCCACGTGGCTGGTGCCGGATTCGATGTGTTCGAAACTGAACCCGCCACCGACAGCCCGTTGTTCGGCCTGCCAAACGTGGTCTGCACCCCGCACTTGGGCGCCTCCACCTCCGAGGCCCAAGAAAACGTCGCCGTGCAAGTGGCCGAGCAAATGTCCGACTACCTGCTGACAGGGGCTGTGACCAACGCGCTGAACATGCCGTCGGTCACCGCCGAAGAGGCCAAGATCATGGGCCCGTGGTTGAAACTGGCCGAGCATCTTGGTGCCTTCGTCGGCCAAATGACCAACGAGCCAATCAAAGCCATCAACATCCTCTATGATGGCAACGTCACCGAGATGAACCTCGAGGCGCTGAACTGCGGCGCGATTGCTGGTATCATGCAAGCCACCAATCCCGACGTGAACATGGTTTCCGCCCCTGTGATCGCCAAAGACCGCGGCATCAAAATCTCGAAAACCACGCAGGGAAAATCGGGCGTCTTTGATGGGTATATCAAACTGACCGTTGTGACGGACACCACGGAACGCACCATCGCGGGCACTGTGTTTAGCGATGGCAAACCACGGTTTATCCAGATTAAAGGCATCAATATCGACGCCGAGATTGGTGCACATATGCTCTATACCACCAACAAAGATGCGCCGGGCATCATCGGTGCATTGGGTCAGGTCATGGGGCAAAACGACGTCAACATCGCCAACTTTACACTGGGCCGTTCCAGCGTTGGGGCCGATGCAATTGCGCTGCTCTACATCGACCACCCGCTGCCCGAGTCTGCCATGGCCGCATTGACTGAAACTGGCCTGTTTCAGTCAATCAAACCGCTGGCTTTTAGCATCACCTAAACAACATGTTATGGACTAAATTGAACGGCCCTCTAGACATTTAGGGGGCCGTTCGCTTTTGTGCAGATAAAACCAAGGAGAAGCACAATGCGGGTCTATGCAATTGGCGACATTCACGGCCAACTCGACATGTTGGAAGAGGCCCACGCAAGGATCACAGCGGACCGACAGCGGGTCGGTGACACAGATGCACCCGTGGTGCATTTGGGGGATTTGACGGATCGCGGGCCGAACAGCAACGGTGTGATTCAGCGCCTGATTGACGGGGTTATTTTGGGCGAAAATTGGCTGACCGTTAAGGGCAACCATGACCGGATGTTTGCAGAATTTCTGAACGACCCATCCTATCACGATCCTTGCATGCGGGCCGAATTTGAATGGCTACACCCCCGCATTGGCGGCATTGAAACGCTCGAATCTTACGGGGTCACCCCCGATACACCACATGCCGAAATCCTGCGCGCCGTGCCGGAATCACACCAAAAATTCTTGCGTGATATGCCTTTGATGCACCGTTTTGGCGATGTTTCTTTTGTTCATGCGGGCGTATTGCCCGGCGTTCCGCTAGCGGAGCAGGCAGAGGATGATCTGCTGTGGATTAGGGGGCCGTTTCATATGGAGACCCTGCCGTTCGAAGCGTTGATTGTGCATGGCCACACGCCAGTCGATAGACCAACCCACTACGGCAACCGGATCAATCTAGATACCGGTGCAGGCTATGGGGAGCCCCTGACCACTGCTGTGTTTGAGGGAACCGACTGCTGGGTTTTGGATGAAATTGGGCGCACACCTCTAGTACCGTAAAGCTTTGACAAGCGACTCAATTAGCTAAATTCAGGCTCTAATCCTTGCGAATGACGCCCGTTATCGCACCCGCTGCCAACGCTGTTACGACCCAACCCAAACCCTTGGCGAACCACCTCAACCACCATCCGATCCGGCCCATTGGGCTGCGCGATGTGGACGGGGCCCAAGCGGTTTCTTGCCCCAGACTTACAATCGGGATCACTAGGTCGGCACCATAGGCAAAGCCGGAAAATGTTTCCCAGTCTTGCCCTGCTTGTCCCGCACTTGACCAAAATGCGCCGGGGTTCTTCGGATGGTTTTGGGTCGCCTCAATCCATGCCTCTGATACCAATATCGGGGCGGCATTCGGGGCCATGTCACCGGCCTGCCACGTTGCGCGAAAAAACAAGCCCAACCCGATGATCAGCAACAACGCCAAGCCAACAGCGCGGGCTGGCCGATAGCCATACCCGATGGTTACCCGCAGCAGAATATCGGCAAAGGCCGACAGGCTCCACCGGATCGGGCGTCCGGCTTCTTTCAACATCATACGGTTCTCGGCGCGCAGCAATTTCTCTTTGCGCATCAGCACGGTTTGGGCGTCATGGCGGTGGCCTATATAGGTCAGTACATAGGCCAGTTGTTCATAGGGTTGCGACGTAAAAGGGGTATCGAGGGGGCGGCGATCCAGCCACTCCAAACGCGACGCGACCAAGGTGTCGGTGTGGCGCGAAAAATCTTTGTAGCGAAAGCCATCCAACCGGATCGGATAGTTTGCACCAGGTTCTATCGGTTCATCCTTTAACCGCGCCACAGTGGCCCCTGCCAGGTTCACAATCCCGCGCGAAACTTGGTTATCTTGAAAAAACAACAGCCCGCCAATACGGGCGCGCGCAAGTGAAAGCGCCATGTCGCTTCCGTGTTCCTCGGTTGCCCCAAACACCGCGCTCCCCATTGCCGAAGCTATCGGCGACATCGCCGTGTTTGAGACAAAGAAATCATGCTCGACACGGGCCGAAGAAAAGAACAACGTACCGTTGGCGGTCAATGTTGTGATCTCGTTATCATAGGGGTAATTCCCCAAAAAGACTGACCCTTCAACCCGCAAGGACGGAGCGAAAACGGCGTCTTGTCCCGTAGGATTTATCACCACGTCGCAGAGCTGGAAATCACCCTTGATCCGCGCACCGGCTAGGGCAATTTCGCCCTCAACCACCGTGTCAGACCGGATGTAAAGAGAGCCCGCAAAGCTGGCATTATCAGCAGCCAACCCCTTGAGGTAACACGTGGAAATATGCAACCCGCGCAGCGTTGCGTTGACCAGCGTTAGAGGGTCGTCAAGTTTGCAATAGGACAGCGTGATGTCTCGGCTACAATCGCAGCCCTGCAAATCCAGCGCACCCTTAATCCACGCGCCCCGCAGTCGCAGCCCCTTTTCATCAAGGGTGCTGTTCCCGCTGCCCAGCAAGACATGCCGCAATAGCGCTGCGCGGATGGTGCAATCAGGCGTGGCCTCAAGAGGCGTCAAACCATCCCCCAGACTGATGCGGTCTGGGGTGTCACATTCGGCCAGCAGCTTTTCTTCGGCGGGTGAGAGCGGTTCAAAGGATTTGAGTGTTACCATGGCGCTAAACTGCCACGGTGAAACCCTTATCGGCAAGCCCTAAGCGTTGACGGCATTTCGCATCGCTTGTGACAAGATATCACGATCCCCGATGTGGTTGGACAACAACAAGATCAGCCGTGCGTTTATGGCATCGGAGGCTTCCTTACTGTGCCCGTCGTGCAGGGCCAACAAGTCGGCATAGAAGTCATCGGCATTTTCGATGTTGGGTGTTGTGATCAGGTCAGTCATCTTATTTCCCCCCTTGCGCGGTGGCGGTTCTCAGTGCGTCCAGAACGGCGCTCTTGTCATAGCTGGTCCAACGCGCCGCAACGTGTTGATCCGGCCGCATCAGATAGATCGCGCCTTTGGCGTCGCCCAAATATCGGGCTGCCAACTCGGCGCTTTCATCTGCCGCGAGGGACATAGTTTCGATGTCGATTCCGCAAGCACTCAACCCGCTTTCTGCCTCCAGACCAATCGCCAACAATTGGAATCTGTCGCCTAGCCGATCCAGCAGCCAACCGTCTTTGGTTGGGGCATCCATCGCCGTTGCACCTGGGCGAAGTGCCGATGGCAACCCTGCCGCGTCCGGCCCATTCAAGGACGAGCCATCATATGTGCATGGCACCGACAACCGGCCGGAGTTCACCAAGGGGCGCGCGAATTCATACTGCCCTGCAAGATCAAGAACCGCGTTGCGGAATATCCGGCTGATGTCGGATTTTGGCGTGATGAAATCGGTGGAACGGGTGGAGTTCAGGATGTTCTCATCCGCACCGTAAACCCGCTCGACACTATAGGTGTCCATCAGGGCGTCCGGCGCTTTGCCGTCCATTACCAGTTTCAATTTCCAAGCCAGATTATCGGTGTCCTGCAAGCCGCTGTTTGCGCCTCTTGCCCCGAAGGGTGAAACCTGATGCGCCGCGTCTCCGGCAAACAAAGCACGTCCCTTGCGAAACGCTTCCATCCGGCGACATTGGAAGGTGTAGATCGAGACCCATTCCAGTTCGAACTTGGCATCTTCACCCAGCATAGCATGCAAGCGCGGGATGATGTTCTCGTGCTTCATTTCGTGATCAAGGTCGATATCCCAGCCCAACTGCAAATCAATCCGCCAAACATTGTCAGGCTGTTTGTGCAGCAATGCCGATTGGCCACGGTTGAAGGGAGGATCGAACCAGAACCAGCGTTCCGTCGGGAAATCTGCCTCCATCACCACATCGGCGATCAGGAAGTTATCCTCAAACACACGGCCCTCAAAATCCAACCCCAGCATCCGGCGGGTTGGGGAATTGGCGCCGTCACAAGCGACCATCCAATCGGCCTCAAGGATGTAGGGGCCATCTGGTGTCGAGATTTCCAACGTGACGTGATCATCATGTTGGCCCACTGCTTCGACCTTATTCTTGCCGCGTAATTCGATCGGTTTGCCCGCGGCCTGAAGCGCCCGCACGCGGTCGACCATGTATTCTTCGAAATAGTATTGCTGCAAATTGATGAAGGCGGGGTTTTTGTGGCCGTCTTCGTCCAATAGATCAAATTTGTAGGTCTCGGCTTGGTCAAAAAACACCTTGCCGACATTCCATTGAACACCCTTTTCAACCATCGGCTCGCCACAACCCAACCGGTCCAGAATTTCCAACGGGCGCTTGGCAAAACAGATGGCGCGAGAGCCGAAGGATACTTTGTCATTGTCGTCCAGAATGACCACTGGCACATCGTGTTGTGCCAAATCAATCGCAAGACCAAGGCCCACAGGCCCCGCACCGATCACCAAAACGGGGTGGCGCACAGGGATGGTCGCGTCCTGATCTGGCGATTTTTCGTAAGCGTACATAGGGACTTCAAATATCTTTTCCATTGTATCCTCCGGTGTTTGTTTACCCGCCTAAGCTTGCAACGCTTCCCACATTTCAATGTCGCGTTGGGCGGTCCAAATGCGTGGCGTATCAATGCCCCGGGCTTCGTCATAAGCGCGGGCGACGTTAAACGGCAGGCAATGCTCATAGATTGCATAGTCGTTGAACTTGGGGTCGCATTCGGCGCGGACCGCATCCCATGCTTCCTTTAGGCTGCCACCACGGGCGGCGACACGGGCAACAGGGCGGTAGGTGCTCTCGACGAAATCAAGCGTGTTTTCAAGCGCCGCTGCAACCATTTCACGCCCGACCAGCGCATCACCGCGCCCTGGCGCAATGCTGACCGGATCGAACATCGCGATGTTTTCCAACGTGTCGCCCCAGTCAGCGAAATGGCCGTCGCCGCAATAGCAAGCCGAGTGATATTCAACGATGTCACCGGTGAACATCACCTCGGCATCCGGCACCCAAACGACGGCGTCACCTGCCGTGTGGGCGCGGCCAAGTTGCATGATGTCAACGCGGCGTTTGCCGAGATAAACGGTCATGCTGTCAGTGAAAGTGGTGGTTGGATAGGTCAAGCCGGGGATGCTCTCGTGGCCTTCGAACAGACGAGGGAAGCGTTGGAACTCACTGTCCCAGTCTTCTTGGCCACGCTCAACCACCATTGAACGGGCCGTGTCCGACATGATAACTTCCGGCGCGCCGTAAGCCGAAGCACCCAACACGCGCACTGCGTGGTAATGGGTCAGCACCAGATGGCTGATCGGCTTGTCGGTCACCTTGCGGATTTCCTCAATGACTTTGTTGGCCAAGCGCGGGGTGGCTTGGGCCTCGATCACCATGACGCTTTCGTCGCCGATGATCACACCCGAATTTGGATCGCCTTCTGCGGTGAAGGCATAGAGGCCGTCACCGATTTCAACAAAGGTGGTTTTCTTTTCTGTCATATCGCCTTGGGATGCGAACGCTTTTGCCATAATGTTAGTCCCTTATGATTTTTTGAATTGCAGGCGCGACGGCCTCTTGTACGCGTTGAATTTGTGGTCCAAGTTTGGTCATTGAACGCTCCATAAACTGGGGCATTTTCGCCAATATTGAGGCACCCTCTTTTGAGGAGTAGAATGCGATCATCGCTCTCAGCTCTGCCTTGGTGAAAACCCGTGCTGACTCGCGGAGCATGATCTGATCCATGCTTGGCCGAAGTTGCATCATACCTTGCGACAGGACATTGCCGATCCGGCGTTTTTTGCTGTTGGAGATTTTGGCATTGCGCGGCAAGCTGGCTTTGAGCTGATTGTACATGGTTTCTGGCGAAAACAGGTCATTCATCATTTGCTGATTTCCAGGCAGCTCCATGTATTCACGGGCAAGGTCCATCCGGCTTTCGGCCTGAACGGTGCCAACAGATAACAGCAATGTCACTGCAAACGATACTGAAACAAGTGTCTTCTTCATTCTAATATATCCCTATTTACTTCGCTGTTGTCGTGTCGGTTTTTAGACGCGGACGTGTTATCCATTTCCCTAAATCAGGATAGGGCTGGACAGACAGGACCGGCTGTGATTCTGTGTTTGAATGTTTATTGGTAGAATTCGATTTCCGTATTGGCTGACCTTCGCCATTGTTCTGGCCACCGCCGCCACGCTTTATGCGATGGGGCGCGTTCTGATCTGCAAATGCGGCACGGTTAAACTGTGGTACTTCCCGCTGATGACCTCCGAGGGATCGCAACATCTGATCGACTGGTACAGCCCGTCCCATTTGCTGCATGGCATCATCTTTTATGCAGTGTTGTGGTTGGTGGCGCGACGGCTGGATATTGGCTGGCGGTTGGTGATCGCCACCTTGGTCGAAGCCGCGTGGGAGATCGGTGAAAACACCAGTGCGGTGATTGAACGCTACCGCGAGGTCACCATTTCGCTGGATTATTTTGGCGATAGTGTGGTCAATTCGGTGGCCGATATTGTGGCGATGTTTGTCGGTTTCTGGCTGGCGCGACGATTGCCGGTCTGGGCCAGTGTTGTGATTGTGATCGGGTTCGAGGTATTGACCACCGCGTTGATCCGCGATGGCCTGACACTGAACATCATCATGCTGTTGTCGCCGCTGGACGTTATCCGCGACTGGCAAGCAGCTCTTTAGAGTCCGATATGTAACCCCATTTTTCATGCGATGAATGGAAAGCCAACGGCTGGCAGGATTTTGCCCTGACAATCCCCAAACCCGATCTTGAAACCATCGCCTTGCGCATGGCCTTTTAGGGTTAGGGTATCACCATCCTCAATAAATGTGCGGGTCTCGCCTGTGTCGAGCGTAAAGGGTTCGCGTCCGGCCCAGCTGAGTTCCATCAGCGACCCATATTCGGCCTTGGTGGGGCCTGATATGGTGCCTGACCCCAACAAATCGCCCGGCGACATTTCGCAGCCTGAAACCGCGTGGTGGCACAATTGTTGGGCGGCGGAATAGTACATCCGGCTATAGTTCGTGCGCGTGACGGTGGTGGGTTTTGCGGCCCCTTCGGGCTGCATGGTGACTTCGAGTATGATGTCATAAAGGCCGTCTTTGGTCTCGTCCAAATAGGGCAGCAACTCTTTGTCACGTGGGGGTGTGGCGGTGCGGAAAGTCTCTAATGCGGCCGAAGTTACGATCCACGGGCTAATGGTCGTGCCGAACGCCTTGCCCTGGAACGGGCCTAGCGGCATGTATTCCCAGCCTTGAATGTCGCGGGCAGACCAGTCGTTCAGCAGCACATAGCCAAAAATCATATCATCAGCCTGATCAACATTGATCGGTTGCCCCATGTTTGAACCCGTGCCGACAATCGCCCCCATTTCCAGCTCGATATCCAACCGCTTGGTTGGGCCAAAGGATGGCATGTCGGCATCAGGGGCTTTCATCTGGCTCATTGGGCGATGAATGTCTGTGCCCGACACCACAACAGTCGAGGCACGGCCATTATAGCCGATCGGGATGTGCAACCAATTGGCGGGCAGCTCAGGCGACCCGCGCAGGATCGCCCCCATGTTTTCTGCGTGTTGGCGGCCCGCGTAGAAATCGGTGTATTCCGAAACCGCAAAGGGCATGTGCATAGTGGCGTCGCTTTGAGCGACCAAATGCGGCTCTAACGCTGCCTTTTGCTCTGATCCGTCAGACAAGGCCGCCATTAGTTCATTGCGAAAAACACCCCACGCCTCGCGGCCTAGATCCATAAAGTCGTTCCAGTAGGGTACGTCAAACACGGGCATATCTGACGTGTTCAGCACACCTGCTTCTTCTGCGCTGGTCACATTCAAAATCATGTCGCCGATGGCCACGCCGCACATAGCATCTTCGCCATTTATGGAAAACACGCCGTATGGCAGGTTGTTCAGCGGGAATTCACTGTCGGCAGAATTGGCCGATGCGACCCATGAGTTCAGCAATTTTGTCATTTCGCGGTTTCCTTAAAGCTATGTTATGTCTGGCTGGTTTTCGGGCGTTGCGGCCGCAAAGGCAGGCAGGCCCAGACAGTTTTGTTCAATCTCTGTTAGGCGGGCATAGGGGGCAAGGTCCACCCCCCAACGACGTGCGTTGTAATACTGTGCGGTCAGGCAGATGTCGGCAAATCCGGGTGTCTCACCAAAGGCGAAAGCGGTATCGGTACGGACCATCTGCAGCAAAGCATCGAAACCCGCGACCATCCAGTGACGCATCCATTCGGCCTTGTCGTCCGGGGTCGCGTTAAATTTGGTCCCCAGATGTTGCACGATCCGCAGGTTATTAACGGGGTGCATATCCGCTGCGATCACCAGGGCTGCCGCTTTGACATGGGCGCGCTGGATCGGGTCGGCAGGCAGCAGGGCTGGATCGGGATGGGTGATATCGAGGTATTCAACGATCGCCAAAGATTGCGTTAACGCAGTGCCATCGTCCAGCACCAATGTCGGCACCAGATGCGATGGGTTCAGCGCCGCATAATCGGGCGCATGTTGCTGGCCACCGTCCGCCACCAAATCGACAGCAACGGTTTCATAGGCCACACTCTTCATATTCAGCGCAATGCGAACGCGGTAAGCGGCGGTTGACCTCCAATAGGAATAGAGCCTCATTTCACCCCCCTAGTACCGTCGAATTTTTTGTCGAGCGAGTCCCAGCAGTCAATGTAATTGTCCTGCACTGGGGCCTCGTTGGCCGCGAAGTCGGTCAGATGTTGGGGGAACCGCGTTTCGATCATGAACGACATCGTGTTGTCCAGAAACTCGGGCGCAAGCTCGGTGTTGCTTGCTTTTTCAAAGGCTGCATTATCGGGGCCATGCGGGATCATCATGTTGTGCAGGGACATGCCGCCCGGCGCGAACCCGTCTGGTTTAGCGTCATAGATGCCATAGATATTCCCCATCAATTCGGACATGATGTTCTTGTGGTACCACGGTGGACGGAAGGTGTTTTCGGCCACCATCCAGCGTTCACGAAACAGCACAAAATCAATGTTGGCTGTGCCCTCGACACCGGATGGCGCGGTCAACACCGTAAAGATCGACGGGTCAGGGTGGTCAAACAGCAGCGCACCGACGGGTGAAAATGTGCGTAGGTCGTATTTGCAGGCGCAGTAGTTGCCGTGCCATGCTACCACGTCTAGCGGCGAGTGATCAATGAAGGTTTCATGGAACTGACCACCCCATTTCACCACCACGCGGCTATCTGCATCGCGATCCTCAAAGGCAGCAACCGGCGTTTTAAAATCGCGCGGGTTGGCCAAGCAATTGGCCCCGATTGGGCCTCGGCCAGGCAGGTCGAATTTCTGACCGTAGTTTTCGCAAACAAATCCGCGTGCTGGCCCGTCGATAACCTCGACCCGAAACACCATGCCACGGGGCAAGACGGCAATCTCTTTGGGTTCCAGATCAATGATGCCAAGTTCGGTGCAGAACCGCAGACGGCCTTCTTGGGGGACAATCAGCATTTCGCTATCAGCCGAATAGAAATATTCATCCTGCATGGATTCGGTGATCAAATAGACATGGGTTGCCATGCCGACCTGAGTGTTTACATCGCCCGCCGTCGTCATCGAACGCATGCCGGTGATAAAAGTTAGTTTTTCATCGCTGTGGGGCACAGGGCTCCAACGGTACTGGCCCAATGACAACGTGTCGGGGTTGATATTCGGCGCAGACTTCCAATACGGCATATCAACGCGCGCAAACCGCGAGGTGTGGCGCACCGAGGGTCGGATGCGGTAGCACCACGTGCGTTCATTCTGGCCGCGCGGGGCGGTGAATGGCGTGCCCGACAACTGCTCGGCATAAAGACCATATGCGCATTTCTGCGGGCTGTTCATACCCTGCGGCAAGGCATCCGGTAGGGCTTCGGTTTCAAAATCATTGCCAAACCCCGGCATATATGGGTTTGCGGTTTCATCACGGATCAATCCGCTGGCGGATTTTTGAGATGTCATGGTCCCTCCTGTCTTCAACAAATGCTGTGTAGCATTCTATGGCGCGTTTCCAATCTTGACGATATCGTTGCAATTGCAACGAGGTCAAGTCTTGTGAAGGGTTGATCCCGCGCGAAATTCGTGCGTCATTGCAAATGCGGCGAACGTCGAGACGAAAGTAACGAATATCGAGGAACCAGAAAGTGTGTGACTTTGATCTGAACGGTTTTTTGCCCTACCAGCTGTCTGTTTTGGCCGGTCGGGTGAGTTTGGGGTTTTCCGATCTCTATAAACAGAAATTCGGCATCACGATTCCAGAATGGCGGGTTGTGGCACATTTATCCCAGGCCGGTTCGGTCAGTGTGCGTGAAATCCACCAACGGGTCGACATGGACAAATCCAAAGTCTCGCGCGCTGCAACTCGGCTTGAAAACGCAGGCTATGTCAGTAAAAAGGTGAATGATGCGGATCGGCGTTTGGTTGAATTGGAGTTGACTGCAAAGGGCCGCGATATGATTGCAGAACTCACACCGATTGCGCGGGCCTATGAGGCGCGCGTATTGACGAAACTCGGCGAGCACGCCCCAGAATTTAGAACATCCCTGAACACACTCATGAAAAGGCAAGAAAATGAATGACATCGTAATTTTAGGCAGCGCACGCACCGCTATTGGTACATTTGGTGGGGCTTTGGCAGGGGTTACTCCTGTTGATTTGGGCACTGTCGTCGCAAAAGCAGCAATGGCACGGGCTGGTGTGGATCCGGCCCAGATTGGGCATGTGGTATTTGGCAATGTGATCAACACCGAGCCACAAGATATGTATCTGAGCCGTGTTGCGGCGATGCAATCAGGCATTCCTGAAAGCACTCCAGCGATGAATGTCAGCCGACTTTGTGGGTCCGGTGCGCAGGCGGTTGTGTCGGCCACACAGAGCCTAATGCTGGGTGATGCGGACTTTGCACTGGCAGGTGGCGCGGAATCGATGAGCCGGGCGCCTTATATAATGCCAGCTGCACGGTGGGGACAAAAGATGGGCGATGTGGAATCGAAAGACATGTTGCTCGGCACATTGACTTGCCCGTTCGGGTCGGGCCACATGGGGGTTACGGCAGAAAATGTTGCAGCGGAACATGGAATCAGCCGCGCGGATCAGGATGCCTTTGCTTTAGAGAGCCAAGCGCGCGCCGCAAAGGCGATTGAAACGGGTGTGTTTGAGAGCCAGATCGTACCCGTTGAGGTAAAGGTGCGGCGTGAAATCGTTGAATTCAAAGTGGACGAGCATCCAAAGGCTACAACGGCCGAGGGATTAGCAGGTCTACGGTCCGCGTTTCAAAAGGACGGATCCGTGACGGCAGGCAATGCCTCCGGCATCAATGACGGAGCGGCTGCGCTGGTGTTGGCGCGGGAAGATGCCGCAAAAAGTGCCGGATTAGAGCCTAAAGCGCGTATTGTCGGCTATGCCCATTCGGGAGTTCGCCCCGAAGTGATGGGTATTGGTCCTGTGCCTGCGGTACAGGCATTGCTGGCCAGAACAGGGTTGTCTATTGGTGATTTTGATGTGATCGAATCCAACGAGGCTTTTGCGGCGCAAGCTCTGGCTGTGAACAAGGTTTTGGGACTGGATCCAGCCAAAGTGAACCCTAATGGCGGCGCAATTGCGTTGGGGCATCCGGTGGGCGCAACGGGGGCTTTGATCACCGTTAAGGCGCTTTATGAGCTGGAACGGATCGGCGGCAAACGGGCGCTGATCACTATGTGCATTGGCGGCGGACAGGGCATCGCGCTGGCGATTGAACGGCCCTAGGCTCTCGTTCGCTCATCAGCCCTAGCGGGCTTTTTCGCGAGGAAAGCCATCAGGCTTGATGAGCAGCGGAGTCTAATGAAGCGAAATGTTGACGCGGGCGGATCTACCTTTCGCGTCAATCACCGACAGGGTTAAGAACCCCGCCCCCACTTGCTGTAATACGGATTGGCGATCAAAGGTTGCGACTTCAAACGGTTTGCCGTTGGCGAGCCAAGTGAAAGGCGCGACACCGTCACGCACCTTTACCACCAGAAACCCATCTGCCAATTCCACCGAAGCTCCATCCGGCGGGAAAGCCACGCTGGGCGCATCTTTCGGTTTTTCGAACAGCGCATTCCGACCACGGAACTGTCGCAATGGCTGCGGCAATTCAGCGTTGCTGACGGTCAGGGTTTCAGGTGGAGGTGTGCGCAGCGGGGTTAGTTCGGGCTTGATCCGGCTAAACACTTCAAACAGCACGGGCGCAGCCAGATCACCTCCAAACGCGCCCGGTACGGGAGTACCATCGGCGCGGCCCAACCAAACACCAACCACATGCTGGCCGTCGAACCCAAGTGCCCAGGCATCGCGATGCCCATATGAAGTGCCCGTTTTATAGGCCAAACGGTTGCGCGGCGCATTCGGAGGCGGCGTGAGGCCAGACAGGATGTCAGCAACATGCCACGCGGCCATCGGAGAGATCAGGTTTCGGGCATTTTCACGCGTATTAGAGCCAATTCTCCAGCGTAAAGCGCGCGGCTTACCCTCGTTCGCAAGGCTGGCATAAAGTTGGGTCATGTCGCTCAAAGTGACGCCTAAACCGCCCAAAGCGATAGCCAAACCTGCTTTACCACCCGGCACGACCGGATCCATTCCGGCACGCCGCAGGCTGGACATAAGGTTAGCTGGCCCCAAGGCTTGGGTCAATTTGATCACGGGTATGTTCAGCGACATTTGCAAGGCGCGGCGCACCCGAAGAGTGCCCCGAAATTTGCCGTCAAAATTTTGCGGTACATATGCGCCAAATGCAGTCGGGTTGTCATCAATCAAGGTTTCAGGATGCGCCAACCCTTGATCAAAGGCCATGCCATAGATCAGCGGTTTCAGAGTCGAGCCAGGTGAACGCAAGGCACCGGTCATGTCGACAAAGCCAAGGCGGCCATCGGCGCGGTAGGCGGATGAGCCAATGGAGGCCAGGATTTCACCGTTTGTGTGATCAGCCACCATGATCGCAATGTTAATCTGGTTACCACGGCCACGCAGGGATGTTTTAGCGAGGGTTTCGAGTTGACGTTGCAATGTCGCGTCTAAGGTCAGGTGGTGGGTGGTATTCAGTGGAGCCTCGGCTAAAGCGCGGTCAGAGATGTGCGGCGCGAGAGATGGGAAGGAATACTTTTGGGCTGCAATAGGCTCTGATTTGGCGCCATCAACTGTGTCGAGGTCAAGAATATCTGTACCAACCATCCTGGCCAAAACGCGGGCGCGGGCGGCGTACGCGGCTTTGATATGGCGATCAGGACGGCGCGCTTCAGGGGCTTGTGGCAGCGCAACCAAGAGTGCTGCTTGGGCTGGGGTTAAACGGCGCGGTTCCTTTCCGAAATAGGCGCGAGTCGCGGCGCGAACCCCTTCAATATTGCCGCCAAAGGGGGCGTGGTTCAGATAAATCATGAGGATTTCTGCTTTGGTGAGACGGCGCTCCAACGCCAGCGCCACACGAATTTGGCGCAGTTTGCCAGACCATTTTCCGGTACTGCCTTCCTCAAGCAAACGGGCCGCCTGCATGGTGAGTGTGGAGCCACCTGAGACGATTTTGCCCTGCGTTAGAGCCTGATATGACGCGCGCAGCATGGCTGTTAAGTCAACACCTGCATGGTTGTAGAATCGCTTATCCTCATAGGCGACTAACATCTTAATGTAGTCAGGATCGGTGGATTCGAGCGTTGAGTTCAATCGCCAACGCCCGTCCGCGACGGTATAGGCGCGCAGCAGGGTGCCGTTTCTATCCAGCACCTCGACCGAGGTTTCAGACGCGAGATGTGGCAGTTCCGTTGCATCCACCCACGCGTCGAATTGATCCCGCGCAATGGCCGTGATCAGTAACCCAAGCGCAAGAATCAGGAGGGCGTGGCGTCTGATCATTCGGTGACCGTGATCTGCCCTGTGTCAGAGTGGGCGCGGTATTGTGGGCGATACATGTCCTCGACGCTGGCGGCAGGGTGGTGGTAGGTGCCCGGTGAAATGGCGCGCACAACATAGGCCAGTGTGAACTGATCACCACTGCGCCAATCAACAGCCGCCAAAAAGCGGTTTGAGCGGAACTCGGTGGTTTTCACGTTACTGGTGGTTTTCAACCAATCGAACTGGCTGAGTTCACCGCTGGAAATCAAGTTCGGGTTGTCGATCTCGAAACCAGCAGGCAGTGGATCATTCACCATCAAGCGCCCTTCAGTTTTGCTAAAGGGGGTCACTGTCAGAACCACGACCAGACGGGTGCCGACTGGATGGCCGCTGGGATCGACGGGGAAGCCGTCGCTGTCCATTTCAAAATAGCTGCGCTTGATCGCGTAGCCTTGTCCGCTGGCAGGTTCGGGTTGTTCCGGTACGCCAAAAGTGGTCATGGTGACCAGTTCTGTGCGGTTGGTGCCATTGCGGACCAGTTGGCTGGCAATGGTTGCGGTGTCCTCGATGACGCGAACCAACGGGCCTGTCACCGGTTCGCCATTTATGGTGAATCCCTGCATGTTAGGGTCGCTTATCAGGGCTTTGACGGCCATCAGCGACCACATGGATTCCTGCGTGGAGTGGTAACGATCACGGGCATAGCTGTCGGCGACTTTTTCGGCCAGATCAGCACTATTGATGGCGGTGCTGCCGGCTTCAACGGCCAGCGCCAAAACAGCGGCACCATCGCGCAAGTGGGTGCCGTAGTCCGAACGCCAGTACTGGGATTCATTTTGCCCCCAGTTGCGACCGATCATTCTAGCGGCGCGGGCGAACATGGCGTCGGCGCGGGGTTGATCGCCATAGCTGGCCAGTGCAGCGCCCAGTTGGGCCGCCGCCAGTGGCGTGCTGAAGTCACCTGCTTTGGTGTCGGCATAATAGCGCAGATCACCGGTGTTGGCGGCACCTTCACGGGCCAGCACGAACAGGGCATAGGCCACATCTTGCCCACCCGTATCAAAGTCGGGCGCATAGTTGATGCGGTTACGCAGGTTTTCGATGGCCGAACGGAAAGCATGATCCGGCACAGCAAAGCCTTTGCTACGCGCACGGCTTAGGAAATCAGTGACATAGGAGGCCAGCCACAGATCGTCAGACTCCGGGCCCCAAAGACCAAAGCCGCCATTGCTGGCTTGGTTGCTCAGCACGCGTTCAATTGCGTCGTCCACACGCTCTGCGATTTTCTTGCGGTTGCCCAACCCCATAACGGTGGCCACGTCGTTCAGGTACAGCAGCGGCATGGCACGAGATGTGGTTTGCTCGGTACAGCCGTAAGGGTACCGGTCCAATGCGGACAACAAACCGGGAGCGTCGAAGCGGGCCAACGCGCCGACAGACAGTGTTGCAGATCCAGTGCCTGTTTTGAACCCTGTGAACACGTTGTTGTCCAAGGTGAAGGTATCGCCTGCATCCAGAGCAAAGCGCCGTGTGCGCGAAATTTCAGGATCATTGACTTCGACTGGAATGATCAGTGGTTTGGATAATTTGGCGCCATCAGGCGTGGTTAGGGTCACATTGATCTTGTGCGTACCAACTTCGGCGGCGGTGACCGGCACCGACAGCGTGGTTTTTTGCAAATCACCCAATGTAATTTCAGATGGTACATTGGCGGTGCTAACAACGATGCCCTGCCCCCAAACCTCAAGCCCCATTTTACCGCTAGGACCGGTGGCGTGGGTAATTTCCAGCAACATCCGCGACGTATCGCCAGGTGCCAAGAAGCGCGGCAGGCTGGCGGTCACGACAACAGGATCGCGGACCAGTACGTCTTGTTCTGCCGCCCCCACACCGGAGGCCGACCAGACGACAGCCATCAGGCGCACGGTGCCGTTGAATTCAGGCATATCAAAGCTGGTATGCGCGACACCATCGGCGTCAACAGTAACGGTGCCCGAGAAGTAGGCAACCAGTTCTTCAGTGGGTGGCGGGGATTGCATACCCATGCCGCTGTCGGCGTCGCCGCCGGACCGCACTGCGCCCATTGCGCCATTCATACCATCAATCAAGCGGCCATAAACGTCGCGCATTCCAATGCCCAGTTTGCGTTGGCCAAAGTAGTGGCTTGGTGCATCAGGGCTATCAAAACCCGTCAGATTCAAGATACCCAGGTCAACGGCTGCGATGGTGGCATAGGCGACCTCGCCTGCCATAATGCCATCAACTTTCAGCGCCACTTGCATCGGCGCCCGAGGGGCGGACTCTTTTGCGACCTCAAAACTGGCAGAGAGTTTGCGTATGCCCGGATCAACAGGGGCATAGGACAAGCCCAGCGCACGGGCGGGATTGTGACCAGTGGCCTCGTCCATCGGACGGATCACCGTGGCGGTGACATAGGCGCCCGCCCCCCATTTGTCGGTGACAGGTAGCGGGATCATGTTTTCACCCGCCACAACATTGACGACCTTCATGTCGATCAAGTGGTTGGACATCACAGTAATCAGCGCCTTGCCAGCGTAACGCGGCACGACGCGCAGATTGGCGGTTTGACCTGTTGCATAGGATGGTTTGTCTAGTGAAACCTCGAGCGTGTCGGGTGTTGTGGAGGCGTCGGCGGCGGCGTACCAACCCGCGTAGAAATTTTGCGATGATGAGACATATGTGCCGTCACTGCGCTCGACCTTGATCTCGTAGTGGCCCCAATCAACGGGGGCAGAAACGGTGATGGCCCCGCCGTTTAGATCTACGGTGCCGCTGGCGACGCGTTTGCGGGTGTGGATCGGTTCCCAGTTCCAGTTGCCGTATTGCTGATACCATTGGTAACGCGTGCGCACGCGGCTGACCGACCATTTGACTTGCATCGGGGTTTGGGCCTCGTCTTGATCAATCGCAATAATTTGAAACCGTGCATCGGTGCCTTCCTCGACCACGTCGTCGAACATCGGTTTGATGCCGATCATTGGTCCATCGGGGGCAAGACGTTTGGTGACCCTACGCTCGACAGGGCGGCCTGATCCTTCGGCAATTCGCACGGTAAAGCGGGCCTCAAGCGGGCGGGCGGCGTTGCTGATTTTTGGAAACTCGATAGGGATTTGGACATGCCCTGCATCGTCCGTGCGCAGGCCACCTGGCAGGATATTGATTCTGGCGTTGAAGCGCACATCATGACGGCCAAAGCTGTAGCCGGGATAGGCCGTTAGGCCGTCGGTGGCGCGCACCAGAACTTCGCCTTCGAGCGGCAGATCTGCACCGGGTGCGCCAAACAGATAGCGGGTGTCGGCGGTGAGCATTGTACCGTCCTTTAGACGCAAAGCAGCATCCGGCAGGGTCAGGTCGAAATCAATGCGTTCCGGCAGGAAATCCTCGACCAGAAAATTGGTGCTGGCCAAGGCGGGCGCGTCCACGTCGGTGAACAGGCCCAGTTGCCAAGTGCCGCGTGGCACCAAGGGACCAGTGGGCAGGTTAAAGACATGGCCGCCGGCGATAGCGGTTTCCGAGGTGGACAGGTGGCGGCTATACTCCACGCCATCCGGGCGGGTTAGGATCGCAGTGACCGGCAGACCAACGATGGCTTCGGTGGTGGCGTTGCGGGTCAGCGCGGTGACATTGATGGTCTCGCCCGCGCGGTAAGCGCCGCGATCCGTGGTCAGGAACATGTCGATATGTTTGGCGGGTTCACGCCCCTCGACGCCACGATCGGACAGATCAAATTCTGGGTCGGACAAGGACAGGAATGCAATGTCTACGTCGGCCTGTCTGGCAATGATCAAGGCGGGTTTGGCTCCGCCTGTGCCACGGGCCAAAGCGTCAGCAAAACGAACGTAGCCGCGCTCGTCCGTCTCTAACTCGGCCAAAACAGCGTTGGCTTTGGACAGCAGTGTCACGGTAATGCCGGCCCGCGGTTCCGCATCACCCAGCCCGCGCACAAAGACATGTACGCCATCGGCGCCGCTCATGGTGGCGAGGCCAAGGTCGGATAAAACGAACCATTGGGTGGCGGCGGGTTCATTATAGGGATCAGAGCCGGGAACGCGGGCCTGTAGAGCATAAATACCCGGGGCCAGATCGCTGATCACGTCGCCCATTGGCAGGCGGGTGGTCATGTTTTTGTTCAGGGATAGTTGGACTTCGCCGGTGCCACGCCACAATTCTTCTGCGACTTGGTTGGAGAAGTTATCTTCTTGCCATTTTGACAGAGGGCGACCGAAATAGCTGTCCTGCATCGCACGCAACAGGTTGCGATCCGAAACACGGCGTAACACCAGTTCAAGTTCGGCCACGTTGACGGTATCAACCGGAATGCCTGCGTTGGCAGATTTGGGCAGCACGTAAGAGCGGCCCGGGAAACTGACCGAGGGCTTTCTGTCATTGACATAGAGCGACAGGTTAACCGCCTCCAGCAAGGTCTCACCTGATTTCGCTGGCAAGCCTTCACGCAGGGTCAGATCATAGCGCTTGCCATGTTCAACACCTGAAATGCACAGGCGGTTGCCATCAGCCTCGACCGCCAAATCAGTCTGCGACAGGCGCACATAGGGGGCGTAGTCGACCACGCCACTTGCCAGTGGTTCCGAGAATTGCGCACAGATACGGGGTTCGGCCAGATCGCTTTCGATGTCATGTTGGGTGATCTTAAGACCATACTTCTTGACGGCATACTCCAGCTTGGCCAGCACGTTCGGGGTTGGCGAAACCGACTGGGCCAGACGCAAGGCCTTGAGCATGGTGCGGTTTTGCCCGTTCAGCTCCAGCGCATTTGCCAAAGCCAGTAGAGCAACCCCCTTTTCACCATCCGTGGTGCTGCGCAGGTAGGCATTGACCGAGGCAGACAGGGCGCGCGCCTTTTGTTTGCGCTTGGCGGCGCGATCACCGGTGCGGTTCAGGTAGGCCGCGTTTGCGTACTCTGCCCAGAGACCGGAATTGTCACTAAGGGTAAGGGCTGCGCCAAGATAGTATTGCGCGTTATTGTAGGATTTGTTGTTCAGGGCCTTGCGCCCACTGCGCCACAGCGATAGCGCGTCTTGACCTTGGGTGTCATAAAGTGCGCCCAGATTTTCGGCAAAGGTTTTGGCCGGTTTAAAAGTGTTCTGGCTGAGGAAGCCCAACTCGGCCGCGCGGGACGCGGCGGCGGCCAGAATCTGGGGGTTAGTGTCTGCGACACGGGCCGAAACAGCGCCGATATAGGGCTGGGTCTCGGTGACGCTGCTTTTGGGAAAACACGAATCAGATCTGGTGTTGAACGTGAACGCCGTGCAACGGTTGTCCGTCAGGCAGGCCTTTTGGCAAGCAGGCAGGGTCGTATCAAAGATCGACTGCAGGTCAGAGCCATAAAAATCAACGTCGCGGGTGACTGCAATACGACGGTCGGGAATAAAATCATTTGCCCAAACTGACGTGGTCAATAGCAACAACACGGCGGCGGCTTTGATAATAAGGCGCATGAATAGTCCTCCTGATTTTTAATACGGCAATCGTTGCACAATCAGAGCACGGGTTCAATCAGTCATAAACGTGAATAATCTGTTGGGCGTTAAGATGTTGTTCACTATGTTCGTGGAATGTTCCCCAAGCAAGAACACATAAAACGAGGTATCAAATGCCGATTACCGAAAAGCTGGCTCATGAGCGTCGCGGGCGACTGGCCGCGGAGCGACTGTTGGAACAAAAACAGGCAGAACTGTTCGCGGCCAATTCGAAACTGGGCCAGCACGCGCGTCAATTGTCGGATGAGATCGTCGTCAAACGCAATGAAGCCGAAGAGTTGATGGGGGAAAACACCAAGGTACGGTCTGACCTAAAGGTTGCCAACCATAAGGTCGGCATTGCGGAACGTCGCCTTTGGGACTCGATTGAAACAATAGAAGACGGGTTTGCCGTATTTGACATGAACGATTGTATGGTTTCTGCGAACCACGCCTATCTGGGAGTGTTTGACGGGTTGGAAGAGATACGCCCCGGGGTCAACTATGTTCGTGTCATGCAGTTGTTGGTTGAAGAAGGTATCATCGACACCGAAGGGTTGAGCCCGATGGAGTGGCGCGAAACCATGTTGACGCGTTGGCACACCAACCCGATTGAAGCCAAAGTGATTCGGTTGTGGAACGGTGCCTATATCAAGTTGCTGGACCGGCGCGCCCGCGATGGCGACACCGTTTCTTTGGCATTGAACATAACTGACACCATACGCCACGAATCAGAGTTGAACGACGCCCGCACCAAGGCAGAAGCCGCCAACCGTGCCAAATCCGCGTTTTTGGCCAATATGAGCCACGAAATCCGCACACCTATGAACGGTGTTGTCGGTATGGCAGACCTGCTGACCGGCACCGTTCTGGACGAGGAACAACAGCTTTACGCTGAAACCATCAAAAATTCGGGTGAAGCCTTGTTGGTGATTATCAATGATGTGTTGGATTACTCAAAAATCGAGGCGGACAAATTAACCCTCAATACCGCGGAATTTGATTTGGAGCAGTGTATCCAAGAGATCGTAATGTTGTTGCAACCTTCCCTTCAGGACAAATCAATCGAGGTTGTGATTGATTACGATATGTTTTTGCCAACCCTTTACGTGGGTGACGCTGGGCGGATGCGTCAGATATTGACCAACTTGATCGGCAACGCCATCAAATTCACCCACGAAGGCCATGTGATCATTCGCGTGGTCGGGCTTGCGACGGATCAGGAAGGCATGACCCGCATTCATGTCTCGGTTGAGGATACGGGGATCGGCATTGCCGAGAATATGGTCGGGCATGTGTTTGGCGAGTTTAATCAGGTCGAAGATGACCGCAACCGTCAATATGAAGGCACAGGGTTGGGGCTGGCAATCACCAAGCAATTGATCAATCTGATGGGGGGCGAAATTTGGGCTGACTCGGTTGAGGGTGAAGGCTCTTGCTTTGGCTTCCACGTCACCTTACCGGTTTCCGAACCCGCGCTGATTGCGTCGGGGCATTCGTTGGTAAACGTCAAACGTGCGCTGGTCATTTGCGATCCGACGGCCGGGCTGGATATTTTGGTCAAACAGCTCGCCGTGCTGGGCGTTGAGGTCGAATGCCATGAGGCAGGCGATGCTGGTATCACCGCAACGGCCGCATCATTTGATGTTGCTTTCCTTGATATGTCCTCCTTTGGGGACGATGCGCAGGACTACCCAATCTTGTTGAACGCTAACGCGCCTGACCTACCGCTGATTTTGTTGAAATCAGATCGAGATCAGGCGGGCAATGGGCCGGCAATCACGGCGTTGAAAAAGCCAATTTTGCGCAATGAACTGTTCCAGGTTTTACAATCTTTGGACGCAGATACTCCTGTCGAATCCAATGAGGTTGCCCCCCTTCTGGAAGCGCCAACAGAAGTTGTGCCCGAGAGCCTTGCGCCGCTGGAAGTGGTGCAATTGGAAAGTGTTCCTGTCGAAACTGTCACTCCAACGCCAAATGAACCTGTTCAAACAGATCAGCCCTTACGAAAAATGAGGGTCTTGGCGGCCGAGGACAATCGCACAAATCAGCTTGTGTTCAGCAAGATGGTGAAAAACCTGAATATTGATTTGGTTTTTGCCAACAACGGGATTGAGGCGGTAGAAGCGTTTCAAAACTTCAAACCGGATATGATTTTCATGGACATTTCGATGCCGAAAATGGATGGCAAAGAAGCCACGCGCACCATCCGCGAAATCGAGGAAAAAGCGAGCTTGCCCCGCGTTCCAATCGTCGCACTCACGGCCCATGCAATGGCTGGGGATGACACCGAAATTCTGGCGGCAGGATTGGATTTTTATCTGACCAAACCACTGCGCAAAGCCTCGATTTGTGACAAGGTGGTCGAGCTGGCCCCAAAGGAAGTCATGCAGATCATACCCGAGGACATTGCGTAGGCCTTGAATTAAGTCTCGGGGTAATCCCGCAAGAAAACCCAACGGTCCCCGTCTGACATATCAGCGCGGAATTGGTAGCCACCTGTGTCGAAATCTTTCAAACCTTCCGGATCGGTGATGCGACGTTCGATCATGAACCGTGCCATCGCTCCACGGGCTTTTTTGGCAAAGAAGCTAACGATTTTTGGCGTGCCTGCTTTTTGCTCCATGAACACAGGGGTGATGACCCGCAAGTTCAAAGCGGCAAGATCAACCGCGCCGAAATACTCAACGGATGCGCAATTCACCAGCGTTTTTGTGTCAATCTTGGCGGCGGCGTCATTCAGCGCGTTCGACAGCGTGTCGCCCCAGTAGTCATACAGGTTTTTCCCCCGCTTGGTTTTCAAACGACTGCCCATCTCCAGCCGATACGGCTGGATCAGATCGCGCGGGCGCAGAACTCCGTATAGGCCGGACAGAATGCGCAAATGTTGTTGCGCCCAGTCCATTTGCTCGCCATCCAATGTGGCCGCCTCCAGCCCCGCATAGGTATCGCCTGCGAAAAACAACGCCGCTTGCTTGGCATTTTCGGTCGTTGAGGCCTTGGCAAAACTAGCGAAACGGTCTGCGTTCAATTTGGCCAGATTTTCACTAATCCCCATCAATTTCTGCAAAGCTTTCGGTGACAGGTCACGGCCATACCCGGCCAGATCATTGGCCGCGTCCTGAAACACCGGCAGAGTTTCATTCGGTGTCGAAATTGCTGCCTCGTCCAGCCGTTTGGCCGGTGAAATCACCACTAACATTTACGCGTGCTCCTCATTGATCACATCCAGAAATGCAGCGCCAAATCGCTCTGCTTTTTTGTCGCCTAGTAGACGTTCCATCGACACCGAATCTTGCGGTTTCGCGCTGGCGACTTTGGCCAACAACGATGCCGAGCAACTCATGGGTTTAT
Source organism: Rhodobacteraceae bacterium UBA2776 (assembly GCA_002352425.1). GTDB lineage: Bacteria > Pseudomonadota > Alphaproteobacteria > Rhodobacterales > Rhodobacteraceae > Profundibacter. The sequence continues at coordinate 11,586 of DEIK01000009.1, read as the reverse complement.
CGGTGCCTTCTGCGCCCCGCGCAAGTGTGCCTTGGGCTTCCAGCAAACGATCGTAAATGTTGCCCGCATCCCGGCCCGCCAATTTGCGGCGTGACGGATGGGTTGGCACGGCTGCCTCGCCGGTGATGACACTCAAAAACATCTCGCCGTATTTTTCCAGTTTCTTCGCGCCTACCCCGCCGATACTGGCCATGTCGTCCAAAGTCATCGGGCGGGTCTCGGCCATTTCGATCAACGTGCGATCGTTGAAAATGATGTAGGCAGGCGCGCGGGCCTCTTCTGCGAGGGCGCGGCGTTTGGCTTTGAGCGCCGACAACAACGGCGCATCCTCGTCTGAGACCAGTGCTTTGACGGCAGGGCGACGCGAAGATTTGGCGTGGTGTATAGTATCGCGACGCAATTCAATCGTTTCCTCATCCCGCAGAATAGGCCGCGCAATATCGGTCATCCGAAACGCGCCATAGCGCTCAGAATCAGGGCGCACTAAATCGTGGCCCATCATTTGCCGAAAAATCGCCTGCCATTCATTGCGGCTGAATTCTTTGCCAACGCCAAAGGTTGGCAGCGTGTCGTGGCCGCGTTGCTGCACCTTGTCGGTTTCATTTCCGATCAGAATATCGATCAAATGGCCTGCGCCGAAATATTCGCCGGTGCGTAACATCGCCGACAAAGCCATGCGCACAGCTTTGGTGCCGTCAAAGGTTTCAGGAGGCGTTTCGCATTGATCGCAATTGCCACAAGGCACACTGTCTTCGCCGAAAAACGCCAGCAGTTTCTGGCGGCGACAGTGCAGGGCTTCAGCCAAACCCAGCAAAGCGTTCAGACGGGCGTGGTCGGCGGTGCGATGTTCAGGCGGAGCCAACCCTTCGTCGATTTGGGTGCGGCGCAGGCGGATGTCTTCGGGGCCGAATAGCGTCAAGGTTTCTGCGGGCGCGCCATCACGGCCTGCGCGGCCAATTTCCTGATAGTAAGACTCGATGGATTTGGGCAAATCGGCGTGGGCAACCCAGCGGATATCGGGTTTATCGACCCCCATACCAAAGGCGACCGTGGCCACCACGATCAGGCCATCTTCGGTCTGAAAACGTGCCTCGACGTTGCGCCTGTCTTGGGCTTCCATACCGCCGTGATAATAGCAGGCGCTGTGGCCTGCGTCATTTAACGCCTTGGCGAGGCCTTCGGTTTTCTTGCGGGTGGCGCAATAGACAATGCCGGACTGACCTTTGCGAGTCGCGGCAAATTCCAATATCTGGCGGCGGGGCGAATCCTTGGCTTCGAAGCGCAAATGGATGTTGGGGCGGTCAAACCCGTGCAGGAAAACGGCGGGGTCGGTATCTGCAAACAGCCGCGTGATGATCTCGGCGCGAGTTTCCTCGTCGGCGGTGGCAGTGAAGGCGGCGAGTTGGACGTTGAGTGTCTTGCGTAGATCGCCAATGCGCAGGTAATCTGGTCGAAAATCATGGCCCCATTGCGAGACACAATGTGCCTCGTCCACCGCGATTAAAGTGGTGTTGATCCGCTGCAAAAATGCCAAGGTACCCGAGGAAGCGAGCCTTTCGGGAGCCATATATAGGATTTTCAGGCGCCCCTGATTGACCGCCTCATAAACATAATCGGTTTCCGCGTCCGTGTTGCCAGAGGTTAACGCGCCCGCCTCAACGCCCGCTTCTCGCAGGGCACGGACTTGATCACGCATCAGGGCGATTAGCGGCGAAATCACCACCGTCACCCCGTCACGCATCAAGGCGGGGAGTTGGAAACACAAGGATTTACCACCACCCGTTGGCATGATGGCAAGCGTGTTGCGCCCATCAACCACGGCCTCGACAATGTCGGCTTGGCCCGGACGAAATTCGTCAAACCCGAAAATGGACGAGAGGAGTTTGGTGGCTTTGGTCACAGCTTAGAAGGAATAAAAGAATGCGGCGTTATTTCTAAGGATAATGCGCAACACAATGATGCCGATAAAGGCCACCAATGGGGCAAGGTCCAGCCCCCCAGTTGCCGGCAGAAATTGGCGGATACGGCTATAAATCGGCTCTAGCAGTTTGTTTAGGCCTTGCCAGATTTGATAGACCATCGGTTGGTGAAGGTTCAAAACCTGAAAATTGATCAGCCAACTCATGATGATATGGGCGATCATGACAAACCAAACCACATCAAGGATCAAGTTCAGTATTTGGTAAATCGATTGCATTTGCTTTCGCCTTTTCGTTAGGTTGCCAATTACCTATGCTTCACCACGCCATATGGCAAGCAATCTGCCGCCACGTCGCGCTTGACCTAGGCGTTAATTGGATCAATTTGCATCCAACCCAAAGGAGCCGCGTCAATGTATCCATTTTTCCGAATGGCGAAAGAACTGTTTGTCCATCGTAATGCCACGCCCTTGGAAATAGGCAAGCCACATGTGTCGCATCATATTTGCTGGCCGTGGGATTTGGATTTCTGGTTCGAATTGAACAACGGGCGCACCCTGACGCTGTATGATCTGGGGCGGATTCCGCTGGCCAAACGAATGGGATTGATCCGCGCCTTGAAGGACAACAAATGGGGGCTGACGGTTGCTGGCGTATCGGTGCGGTACCGCCGACGGGTAAGGATGTTTCAAAAATTCGAAATTCATTCGCGGGCACTGGGCTGGGATGAGCGGTTTTTATATCTGGAGCAATCAATCTGGACCAAGGGTCACTGTGCCAATCAGGCCTTGTATCGCACCGCCGTGACCGGGGCAGATGGAATTGTTGCGCCGCCCCTTGTTGCAGAGGCGATGGGGGTTGATCCGCAAAGCCCTGCCCTGCCCGAGTGGGTCGAAAACTGGATCAAAGCCGATGGCAGCCGCCCATGGCCGCCTGAAAATCATACGGATGAATAAAGGTTTCCTTGCCTAACCCAACCTTTCCCTATTCTATCGTTACTGAACAAAACAGGGGGCGGGGAATATGGCAGAAGTTTCGGCAAAGAAACGGATATGGGGTTGGATGATGTTTGACTGGGCCAGCCAGCCCTACAACACATTGCTGCTTACCTTTATTTTTGGCCCCTATTTTGCCGAAATCGTTACCGATATGATGATGGCCGATGGTATGAGTGAAAACCTGGCAAAAGCCAAAGCACAGGAGTACTGGGGCTGGGGGCTTGCTGTTACCGGCATTGTCATCGCCATAACGGCACCAATTCTTGGAGCCTTTGCGGATAGTTCCGGACACCGGATGGCTTGGATCAAGCTCTTCTCACTGCTTTACATAGTAGGGGCCTTTGGGCTTTGGTGGACTGCGCCCGATAGTTTCAGCATCCTATGGGCGTTGGTGTTTTTCGGAATCGGGTTTATCGGAATGGAGTTTACCACCATTTTTACCAACTCGATGCTACCATCCTTGGTCGGCCGAGAGGACACAGGCAAGATTTCCGGGTCGGGGTTTGCGTTGGGGTATTGGGGAGGCGTTCTAGCGCTTGCTATTATGTTCCCTTTGTTCGTCGAAAACTCAAACGGTGTGACGTTGCTAGGTAAACCGCCAATTCTTGGGCTGGACGGTGCAATGCGCGAAGGAACGCGGTTTGCAGGCCCATTTGCGGCAATCTGGTATATCATCGGGATGATCCCCTTCTTTTTGTGGGTTCGGGAAAAGCCCGCGGATGTACAAATTGAGGGCGGTGTTGGTGATGCACTCAACGGGCTTTGGGCCACCATAAAATCGCTACCAAAGCGGGTCAGCATGTTTTCCTTTCTAACGTCTAGCCTGTTTTATCGTGATGCGTTGAACGGGCTATATGGGTTTGGGGCAATCTATGCCCGAGGTGTTCTTGACTGGTCCATTATTCTAATCGGGATATTTGGTGTAATTTCGGCGATCACAGCCGCAATATTTGCCTACATCGGGGGAAAGGTTGACCATAAAACTGGGCCGAAACCCGTCCTGATTGGTACAATTTTAACGCTGGTCATCGTGTGTATCATCATCATTTCCATGACACGAGAGTCTTTGTTCGGCTTCGCCTTTTCCGAAGGTTCTAACCTTCCGGACATCATTTTCTTTGTTTGCGGCGGAATCATTGGGGCCGCGGGCGGTATGCTGCAGGCCAGTTCGCGCACAATGATGGTTCGCCATGCCGATCCTGACCGCCCGACCGAAGCTTTTGGCCTTTATGCGTTGTCAGGTAAGGCCACAGCGTTTTTAGCGCCTGCACTTATTGCACTCGCTTCGAACATTAGCGGGGATCAGCGCATTGGCATCACGCCTTTGATTTTCCTATTTGCAATAGGGCTAATCCTGCTAATCTGGGTGAAACCTAACGGGGAGGATGTTGACGAATGATCCGGTATTTCTCAGTTTTACTTATTGCGCTTGGTCTCGCTGGCCCTTTGAGCGCAGCCCCACTGGCCAAACAACTGTTCAGTTCCAAGCCTAAAGCGTCGTCGCAGAAACCCGCGCCTTATGGTGGATACGCCAAAGGCTGCCTGGCAGGTGGTGTTCAACTGCCACAAAAGGGGCCGACGTGGCTGGAAATGCGTGTGTCGCGCAACCGCAATTGGGGCCACCCGGAACTGGTGGATTTCATCAAAACCCTAAGCCGCAAAGCAGCGCGGATGAACGGATCAAACGGGCTATACATCAGTGATCTGTCGCAGCCCCGAGGCGGACCGATGTCGTCCGGCCACCGCTCGCATCAAATTGGATTGGACGCTGATATTTGGCTGATGGCGGGCACGAATATGGACCTGAGTGTTAACCAACGTGCCAAACTGTCGGCGGTTTCCTATCGCCGTTCCAAAGGTGCATTCGTAAATAGCAAATGGGGGGCCTATCAGCACGATGTTGTTCGGGCCGCTGCAAAAGACAAACGTGTTGCGCGAATTTTCATTTTTCCAGGTGCCAAAGTACAGATGTGCAAGGATGAAAAAGGCGATCGCCGTTGGCTGAATAAAGTTCGGCCCTGGTGGGGGCATCACTACCATTTCCATGTGCGCCTGAAGTGTCCCAAAGGCGCCAGAGGCTGCGTTAACCAAGCGCCGCCACCCGCTGGTGACGGTTGTGCAGATGCGCAGAAATGGGTCGATAACATTTTGAACCCGCCACCGCCGGATCCCAACCCAGCACCACGCAAGCCACGCCGTGAATATGTAATGTCTGACCTGCCCAAGCAATGCCAAGCCGTATTAGAGTCGCGGTAATCGCGGCAGGTTTGGCCCTGTTGTCAAACCTTGCGAGCGCCCAATCGGCCGAGTTTATTAGCAATTACACATGGGCAGGCCCAACCAAAGACTATGGTGGGTTTTCAGGCATCGAGGTTTTTGAAGGCGGCAAGCGATTTACAGTCATTGGCGACAAAGGAGTCATTGTTGAAGGCCTGTTCACACGCACTGGGCCACGCATTTCTGGAGTAAGGCCCGTTCTGCAAAAGATAAGAGACCGCAAAGGGCGCGCCGTTTCAAAATCTCGATCTGATGCCGAAGGCTTGGCCATTGGGGCCGATGGCCGTGTCTATATTTCATTCGAAAACCGTCACCGTGTGCGGGCCTATCAGCAGATCGGCAGCCCAGCACAAAAGCTGGCAAAGCACCCGGACTTTAAGCGGTTTAGCGGCAATGACGGGCTTGAGGCTTTGGCCATTTCCACCGATGGAACCTTGTATGCGCTGCCCGAACGGGCGGCCAAATCCGGCATTCCGGTCTTTCGTTTCAAGGACGGAACATGGGGCATTCCATTTCACATTCCTGCTGTTTCAAGCTTTAAGGCGGTCGGGGCAGATTTTGGGCCGGATGGAAAGTTCTATTTGCTGGAGCGCAGTTTCAAAAGCGTGTTCGGGTTTAGAAGCCAGGTCAGACGGTTCGAGATTTCCGGAGATCAGATCAGCAACAGTGAAGTTATTTTGCAGACCAGCGCCGGCCGACATGGCAATCTGGAGGGGATCGCCCTGTGGCGGGATGGGCGCGGGGACATCAGGCTGACGATGATTGCTGATGACAATTTTAATTACTTCCAGCGTGGCGAATTCGTCGAGTACCGATTGAAACAATAGCTTGATTTGTCCGCGGTGGGGCGGTACGACGCGCCGTCCCGTATGATGGGGCCAAGTTACCGCAACCTTGTTAAAACGGAAAATTAACATGAAACGTCTCCTTCCTGGCATTTTTGCTATGGCGGCCATAGTGGTCACCTCGAATATCCTTGTGCAGCATCTGTTCGGCCAATGGTTGACCTGGGGTGCCTTCACCTATCCGCTGGCCTTTTTGGTAACCGATGTGATGAACCGCGTTTATGGTGTCACAGCGGCACGCAAAGTCGTGATCGCTGGCTTTGTCACAGGCGTTATCTGCTCGCTTGTTGGCACGCAGATCATGGGCGAATACGGTCCGCTGGTGACACTGCGCGTCGCGATTGGGTCGGGCATTGCCTTCTTCGTTGCTCAGATGTTGGATGTGTCTATTTTCAACCGTTTACGCGGCGGCACGTGGTGGCGTGCGCCACTGACGTCAACGCTGATTGGCTCATCCTTGGATACGATCTTGTTCTTTAGCATCGCGTTTTCGGCGCGTTTTGCGTTCATCGAGCCGCTGAATGATGTCAGCTGGGCAGGCGAAATCTTACCGCTGTTAAGTGTCGGACCTGAAGTGCCCCTTTGGGTATCGCTGGCACTGGCCGATTGGCTGGTTAAACTGTCAATTTCTGTGCTGGCGCTGGTACCATTTCGCGCAATCGTGACACGAATTTCACCAGATACAGCATAAATCATTTTGACAAACACCAAATCTGTGCCAACCTTCGAGTGTTCGTAACATTCAGAAAGGAGGTGCCAATGTCTATTGGGATACAGGAGCAACTGGTGAGGATTACGTGCGGGGTGAGGATTTAGGGGGCAAACCCTTTGAATAATCATCTGGCTTCGGGCCCCAAGTGCCCCGCTTGCCACCTCCAATTCTCGAGGAGAGCCCTTACGCAAAGCGTGAGGGCTCTTTCCGTTTTGGGCGCACTGTCTTAAGGTCCCGTCATGTTACGGATCAATGATGAAATCACGCTGGAAGACTGGGAGTTGAGCGAGAGCTTTACGCGCTCCTCAGGTCCGGGCGGGCAGAATGTGAACAAGGTTTCTACAGCCGTCGAGTTGCGATTTGAAGCGCAGCGCAGCCCTCAGTTAACGGGCGCTGTGAAGGCGCGCTTGAAACGGCTGGCAGGGCGGCGCTGGACCTTGGACGGCGCGATCGTAATCCGCGCCGAAGAGACCAGATCGCAGGCGCGCAACCGCGAAATAGCAAGGGACCGACTGGTTGAATTGATTGAACGGGCGCTGTTCGTGCCAAAGCGGCGTGTCAAAACCAGACCCACGTTGGCCTCGAAACGCAGACGGCTTGAGGGCAAAGTGAAACGCGGCCAAGTCAAGGCGCTGCGCGGCAAGGTAAAGGGCGACGAATGAATTTGATAGAGCGGCGCAAACAGGTTTTAGGGCGGCATGTCACCACTTTTTATGACGACCCTTTTGCACCCGTGCGAGGTGACGGTGTTTGGCTGTATGACGCCGATGGTAAGCGATATTTGGATTGCTACAACAACGTGCCGCACGTTGGGCATTGCCACCCAAAAGTGGTCAAAGCGATTGCCGATCAAGCTGCCACACTGAACGTCCACACCCGCTATGTTCATGAGGGGGTTGTGGCGTATGGCGAGAAATTAGCGTCGAAATTCAAACACGATCTGTCGACCATGATCATGGTTAATTCTGGCTCCGAAGCCAATGATATCGCCTTGCGGATGGCGCAAGCCGTGAGCGGAAATACCGGCGTGATTGGCACTGACAACACCTATCATGGTAACACCGCGTCGGTCAGCCAATTGAACGCGACCAAAGTGCCCGTTGGCGGCTATGCCGATCACGTTCGCCAAGTGCCGTCGCCCGACAATCTTCACCCCGTCGGCGGGACGCGCGCGGGGCAAGCACAGGCATTTGCGGCAGGCGTCGAGGTCGCAATTGCCGAATTGCAGGCGGCGGGCCACGGCGTTAGCGCGCTGATCATATGCCCTTACTTTGCCAATGAAGGGTTTCCCACACTTGAGCGCGGCTTCATGGATCAGGCGATTGCGTGCGTGCGGCGCGCCGGTGGATTGATCATTGCTGACGAAGTACAGCCGGGGTTTGGCCGTATTGGCAGCCATTGGTGGGGCCACGAAAAACTGGGCTTTGTGCCCGACATTGTCACCCTCGGCAAGCCAATGGCCAACGGCCATCCGGTGGCCGCTGTGATCACCCGTCATGATGTGCTTGAGGCGTTTCAGGACGCGTTCAAATACTTTAACACCTTTGGTGGGAATCCCGTCAGTGCGGCCGCTGCGATGGCGACGATGAACGTGATCGAAGACGAAAGTTTGGTCGAAAATGCGTGCGTTGTTGGTGCCTACGCGCTCAAAGAATTGAGCAGTTTGGCGGACAAACACGAGCTGCTTGCCGACGTGCGGGGTTCGGGCCTGTTCTTTGGCGCCGAGCTGGTGTGCGATGGAAAACCGGCTACTGATATTTGCCTTAAGGTCGTAAACGAAATGCGGAGAAACGGGGTGCTGCTCAGTACAGTTGGGCGATTCGAGAATGCTTTGAAAGTTCGCCCGCCTTGTGTGTTTTCAAAAGAAAACGTCGATCAATTGGTTGATGTGATGGACCACGCTATTGCACAGGTTTTGGCAGATGAATGATATCGAAGCGATCGCATTTGCGCGGGCGGCATTGGTTGCCTGGGCCGTGCCTGACACCACGCCACGCCTAATCAAGAACCGCGAAAACGCCGTATTTGAGGTGGTTGCGCCGGACGGCGGACGTGCCGCTTTGCGATTGCACCGCCCTGGGTATCAAACTGATGCAGCCATTCGTTCAGAATTGGTCTGGGCACAAGAACTGGCAAAAGCGGGCATGGAATTACCCCGCCCAATCCCATGCAAAAGCGGTGATTTGATTTCACCAGTCACCGAGGCAGGCCGCATGGCTTCGATTATGTCATGGGTCGATGGCGTACCCCTGGGCGATTCTGGCATTGACGTGGCGTGGGGCGCGGCAACGCAGTTGGATCTGTTCCGATCGTTGGGTGCGGAACTTGCCAAGTTGCACAAGTTGAGCGATGCGTTGACCCTGCCTGATGATTTCATGCGCGCCCGTTTGGATATTGACGGGCTGTTGGGTGACGCGCCGAATTGGGGGTGTTTTTGGGACAACCCTGCACTGACGGCTACACAGAAAGAGCTGCTTTTGGAAACGCGGCAACATTTGCGCGGCGTGCTGGAAGGGCACTTGGCGAAGGGCGCCGATTTCGGATTGATCCACGCCGACGCAATCAGTGAAAACGTTTTAACAGCCGACGGCGACGTCACCTTGATTGATTTTGACGACGGGGTTTTCGGGTTTCGTATTTATGAATTGGGGGTGGCGATGTCACAAGTCTGGGCGCGCCCAAATGCCCAAAACCTGGCGACGGCGTTGGTCAACGGTTATGGGTTGGATGCTGAAAACGCCAAGTTGATCCCCGCCTTCACAACGATCCGCACGCTGGCCTCTTGCGGTTGGGCGATTTCCAGATATGCCGCAGATGATCCGGTTTTGTTGGACTACGCAGATCGCGCCACACGGGCGGCGACACGATTTATGTCGGGTGAGCCGCTGTTTAAAGGTTAAACCACCACGTCCTGTGACGTCTGTTCTCCCACACCGAACACCCGTTTGTAGCGGGCGATTTCGGCGGCCGGCCCCATAGCCTTTTTCGGATTGTCCGACAATTTGACGGTCGGGTTGCCATTGGCACTGACGGCTTTGCAAACGATAGAAAACGGCGCGATGCTGTCTTCCGGTGTCAGCCCTCGAAAATCATTGGTCATCAATGTGCCCCAACCGAATGACGGAATAACCCGTCCGCGAAACTGGTTTTGTAGCTCAATGATTTTTTCAACATCCAACCCGTCCGAGAAAATCACCATCTTTTTGGTCGGATCTTCGCCGCGCGCCTTCCACCACTCAATCGCGATCTCGGCTGCCGTAGCTGGATCGCCACTGTCGACGCGAATACCAGTCCAGCCTGCCAACCAATCCGGCGCGTTATCAAGGAAACCTTTGGTGCCATATGTGTCCGGCAAAATGATGCGCAGATTTCCGTCATGTTCTTCGTGCCAATCGGCCAGAACATCATAGGGCGCTTGGCGTAGTTCATCGTCAGTATTGGCCAAAGCGGCGTAAACCATCGGCAGCTCATGCGCGTTGGTACCGATCGCCTCAACTTCGCGGTTCATCGCGATCAGGCAGTTGGAGGTGCCGACAAATTTGTCACCCAACCCCTCGTTCATGGCCTGAACACACCAGTCTTGCCACAGAAAACTGTGGCGACGGCGGGTGCCGAAATCGGCCAGACGCAAGCCATCCAGATCACGCAATCTTTCAACTTTTTCCCACAGTTTTGTCATGCCGCGCGCATATAAAACCTGTAGCTCGAACTTGTCCATTTCTTGCAACACGGTGCGGCTGCGCAACTCCATCAAAACCGCCAGCGCCGGAATTTCCCAGAGCATCACTTCGTGCCATTTACCCTCAAACGTCAGCTCATATTGGCCATCGCGTTTTTCCAGATGGTAGGGCGGCAGTTGCAACCCCTCAAACCACTCCATAAATTCAGGGCTGAACATGGCGCGTTTACCGTAGAAAGTGTTGCCGCGCAGCCATGTGCTCTCGCCACGGGTCAGGGACAGCGATCGGATATGGTCCAGCTGTTCGCGCAGCTCGCCCTCGTCAATCAGTTCGGCCAGTCGGATGGATTTGCTGCGGTTGATCAACGAGAAGGTAACATCCGTATCGGATTTGTTGCGAAACACCGATTGGCACATCAGAAGTTTATAAAAATCGGTGTCGATCAGAGAACGAACAATCGGGTCGATTTTCCATTTTTGATTATAAACGCGGGTGGCGATATCAAGCATGGTTTATGGCTCCAGTTTCACACCGGCACCATGCATCACGGTGCGGGCGCTGGCAAGGGATCCGTCCATATCAATGGCGCGGCAAGCCCCCTCAAGAACGGTCACGTCAAAACCAAGGGTGGCAGCATCAAGCGCGGAATATTGGACACAAAAATCCGTTGCCAAGCCGACCATCGTTAGGGTGGTGATGTTACGATTGTGCAAGTACCCCTCAAGTCCCGTCGGGGTTTTGCGGTCATTTTCAAAGAAGGCCGAGTAGCTGTCGATGGCGGGGTTAAATCCCTTGCGGATAATCATATCGGCAATGTCGACGTTCAGATCGGCGTGGAATGCGGCGCCGTTTGTGCCCTGAATACAGTGATCTGGCCACAGCACTTGCGCGCCATAGGGCATGTCGATCAACGTGTATGGATCGCTGCCCGTATGGCTGCTTGCAAAGGACGAATGGCCGGCAGGGTGCCAATCTTGGGTCAAAATAGTCGCGTCGAAGTCCGCCATCATGGCGTTGATGCGGGGGATGATTTCATTGCCGCCGGCCACGGCAAGTGCGCCGCCTGGGCAGAAATCATTTTGCACGTCGATGACGATGAGCGCATTGGTCATTTCGATCGCTCCTTTTGGCGGCCTAGAAGTCCAGGTTTTCCAC
>DEIK01000036.1 GCA_002352425.1 Rhodobacteraceae bacterium UBA2776 | reverse complement strand
TTTTGGGTCATGCCAGCCACGCCCAAGCGCCCGGTTGGTTCGCCACTGCCCCTGTACCGGCTGCGCAGAAACTGCTGGCCAATATTGGTTGGGACGTTGCCGATGTCGACCTTTGGGAAGTGAATGAGGCCTTTGCTGTGGTGCCGATGGCGTTCATGCATGAAATGGGCCTGTCGCGCGACATTGTGAATGTGAACGGCGGGGCTTGTGCGTTGGGCCACCCGATTGGCGCATCCGGCACGCGGATTATCGTGACATTGTTGAATGCTTTGGAAAAACGCGGGCTGAAACGTGGTGTCGCGGCGATCTGCATTGGCGGCGGTGAGGGCACAGCCATTGCGATCGAAGTGGTCTGATGCGGGTTGACTACGGGGCGATGGCCAAGGCCATTGCTTCGCTAACTGAAGGCGAGGATGATGTGGTTGCCCTGATGGCGACTGTGGCCTGCGAGGTGCATCATTCGGACGCGCGATTCGATTGGACGGGATTCTATCGCAACGTCGGTGGTGAGGTTTTGAAAATTGGCCCCTATCAGGGCGGACATGGCTGTCTGGTGATCCCGTTTTCACGCGGGGTTTGCGGCGCGGCGGCGCGCACCGGTCAGGTGCAACTGGTGGCGGATGTTGAGGCGTTTGAGGGGCATATCGCCTGCGCCTCGTCCACACGTAGCGAATTGGTTTTGCCAGTTTATGACGCAACTGGCGCATTGCTGGGGGTGTTTGACATCGACAGCGACCAGCCGGATGCGTTTGACGCACATGACACGAAAGCCCTGACTGCGATCTTGTCTCAAGTGTTTGGCGGCGTCTAAGCCGTAGATTTTTCTTGCACGGAATCATTTTTCCGGTTTGTAGTGAAATTATCAATGAAAATTTCACGGATAATTTCATACCATGCTCCATGCTACGCCCGTTCAGACCACTTCCCTTGGGGCCGATTTACGGGCCATCCGCAAGGCGCGCGGGCTGACGCTGATTGACATGGCGCAGGCTCTGGATCGCTCGGTTGGGTGGCTGTCGCAGGTTGAACGCGATATTTCCGAACCTTCCGTCACCGACCTGCGCCTGATTGCTGCCGTGCTGGATGTGTCGGTGTCGATGCTGTTTTCCCATGCTGCTGCCCCAGCAAATGAGGCAGGATATGTTGTACGCCAAGGGGCGCGGCGTCGGATCGGGTCAGGTATCGCCGGATTGGTCGAGGAATTGCTGTCGCCTGATTTGACGGATGATTTCGAAATGGTCCATTCGACATTCCAGCCGTTCTCGAAAATCACCACACCCGTAACACGTCCGACCCAAGAAGTGGGGTATCTGATTTCCGGCAAGATGGATCTGGTGATTGGTGGGCATCGCTTTGTCATCCATCCGGGCGACAGTTTTCGCATCAGGGACGAGCCGTTTTTATGGGCCAACCCATATTCTGAACCGGCAGTTGCGATCTGGGTGATCGCCCCGCCGGTCTATTGAGGGAACAGATATGTCATTTGAAGCATGGAGCATATTCGCACTTTTCTGGGTGGTGTTTGTCACCACACCGGGACCAAATGCAGTGAACTGCATTAGCAACGGCATGACGCTGGGGTTTAGGCCAGCATTGTGGGGCGTATTGGCGATACTGACCCAAGCCAGCTTGTTCCTGGTGCTGTCCGCAATGGGGGTGACGGCGTTGATCATTGCCTCACCACAGGCGTTTTTCTGGGTTAAACTTTGTGGCGCTGGGGTTTTGATCTTTTTGGGGGTGCGCAGTTGGCTTGGGTCCAGCAAACCGGTCAAGGCCATGCAAGTGTCGGGCCGCCACATCTATTCCAAAGCCTTCGCCATCGCCACGATCAATATCAAAAGTGTTGCGGGTTATTTGGCGGCCTTCAGTCAGTTTGTGCAGCCTGATGTGCCGATCTGGCAGCAAATGCAGGTGATCGTACCCACAGCGCTGGTGATCACTGGGGCTAGCTACACAGGTTACGCTGCCATTGGGGCTGGCCTTGGACGCGCCGCTATGGGGGCAATCTTTAACAAGCTGTTTCGTCGCGTGATGGCTGTCGCCTTTATCATCTACGGGGTGATTTTGGGCAGCAGCAGCGTGCCGGAACTGGGGAGAGGTTGATGCTAAAGGGATCATGCAATTGCGGCGCGGTGCGCTATCAGGTTACGGGACCGGCGCAAGGGCCGTCCCTGTGCCATTGCGGCCAATGTCGCAAGCAATCGGGTCATGTTTGGTCATCGGCCTATGTGCCTGACACGGCGTTGACGATTACGCAAGATCAGGGATTGAAATGGTACGCCTCAAGCGACGCGGCCAAACGCGGGTTCTGCGGCATTTGCGGTTCGTTTTTGTTTTGGAAAATGAACAGCGAGGACAGCACATCCTTCAGCTTGGGCAGCATAGATGGGCCCACAGGGACAACTGTAGAGAAACACATATTTGTAGCAGACAAAGGCGATTACTATGTAATTTCCGATGATCTGTCACAGCATTAGGAGCTAAAAGTGGCAGGTTTCCCAACCACAGCACGGGTTGTAATCATTGGGGGCGGGGCCGTTGGCGCGTCATCCTTGTATCATTTGGCCAAGGCTGGTTGGAATGATTGCGTTTTGCTGGAAAAGAACGAGTTGACCGCGGGCAGCACATGGCATGCGGCGGGCAATGTGCCGACGTTTAGCAACTCTTGGTCGATCATGAACTTGCAGCGCTATTCAACCGAGCTGTATCGCGGGTTGGGTGAAGACGTTGACTATCCGATGAATTACCACGTCACAGGGTCTGTGCGTTTGGCCCACACCAAAGAGCGCATGCAAGAATTCGAGCGCGCCCGTAGCATGGGGCAATATCAGGGCATGGGTATTGAAATGATGGGGTTGGACGACCTTAAATCTCGTTATCCGTTCCTTGAGACCCATGATCTGGAAGGCGGGTTGTATGACCCCTATGACGGCGATATTGACCCGTCGCAGATGACACAGGCCTTTGCCAAAGGTGCGCGTGATTTGGGCACGAAAATTTTGCGTTTTACCCCTGCGACGGGTGTGCGGCGTGAAGGTGACGAATGGGTGGTCGAGACCGAAAAGGGCGAAATTCGTTGTGAGTTCGTGGTCAATGCGGCGGGTTATTATGCCCAGCGGGTTGGTGAATGGTTCCGCCCTTATGGTGGGCGCCAAGTGCCGATGATGGTGATGAGCCATCAGTATATGCTGACCGATGAAATCCCTGAGCTTGAAGCGTGGAGCCTCGAGAGTGGCGAGAAGCTGCCACTGCTGCGGGACGTGGATTCGTCCTATTACCTGCGCCAAGAAAAGTACGGTCTGAACTTGGGCCCTTATGAACGCAACTGCAAAGCCCATTGGGTGAACCCGTCTGATCCGATGCCGGATGATTTTTCATTCCAGCTGTACCCAGATGATCTGGAACGGTTGGAGTGGTACATTGAGGACGCGATGGCACGGGTGCCAATTCTGGGGACCGCGGGCATCAACAAAGTGATCAACGGGCCGATCCCATATGCGCCGGATGGCTTGCCGTTGATCGGGCCAATGCCTGGCGTTCCGAATGCGTTTGAGGCCTGCGTGTTCACCTTTGGCATTGCGCAAGCGGGCGGGGCTGGCAAGGTGCTGGCCGAATGGATAACAGAGGGCGAAACCGAGTGGGACATGTGGGCGGTCGATCCGCGCCGTTTCACAGGATATGCCGATGAGGATTACTGCATCCAAAAAGGTATGGAAGTCTATGGTCACGAATACGCCATGCATTTCCCGAACCACGAATGGGAGGCGGCGCGTGACAAGCATGTCTCGCCGCTGCATTCACGTTTGTTAGACGCGGGCGCCGTGTTGGGCGCGTATAATGGCTGGGAGCGGGCCAATTGGTTTGCCAAAGCGGGCGATGACATCTCGCATGAAAGCACCCAAACATGGCTGCGCGATGGGCCGTGGGAGGTGCGCATCCGTGAGGAATGCGAAGCGGTTCGGGATGGCTGTGGTGTGCTGGCGATCTCAGGGTTCACGCGGTTGGCGGTTGAGGGCAAAGGCGCGCGCGATTGGTTGGACGGGTTGACGGCGTCACGCTTGCCATCGGTGGGTCGTGTGGGCTTGGCCTATTTCGCCGATACCCGTGGCCGGATCGTGACAGAAATGTCAGTGATCCCGCGCGATGACGACGAAATCTGGCTGATCACCGCCGCCACGGCGCAATGGCATGATGGTGAATTGCTGTCGCGCCAAGCGCCCGAGGCCATAAAGGTACATGACCGTTCCGACAAATACGAATGCTTGTTGGTTACCGGCCCGAAATCACGCGACATATTGGCCGGGATTTCGGATGCCGATCTGACCAAGGGCTGGTTGACCTACCAAGAAGCCGATGTTGCCGGAAAATGCTGTGTGTTGCTGCGAGTGTCCTTTGCCGGCGAGCTGGGTTGGGAGGTGCATTGCGACATTGCTGACGCCCCTGCAATCTGGGATGCGGTGACGGCAGGCGGGGCTGCGCCGTTTGGCATGTACGCGCTTGACCGCTTGCGGTTGGAAAAAGGGTATCGCGCGTGGAAGGGTGATCTGTCGACGGATTATTCCTTGCTTGAGGGCGGGCTGGAGCGGTTCGTCAAATTGGACAAGCCGCAGGATTTTCCGGGCAAGGCGGCGCTATTGGCCGAGAAACAGGCGGGCGTTACCAAACGATTTGTCACGCTGATTGTGGAGGCTGGCGACGCGGACGCGCCCTATATGTCGACGCTTTGGCATGAGGGCAAAGTGGTTGGGGAAACCACATCAGGTGGTTGGGGATACCGGATCGAAGCCAGCATTGCGCTGGGCATGTTGCGGGTCGATCTGGCTGTTGCGGGCACCGAACTTGAGGTCGAAATCTATGGCGAGCGCCGTCGCGCGGTGGTGCAAGAAGATGCGCCATTGTGGGATGCAAACAACGGGCGGATACGGGCATGACCATTCCCAATCAGGCCCGTGTGGTCATTGTCGGTGGCGGCATTATCGGCTGCTCGGTCGCCTATCATTTGACGAAACTGGGCTGGAATGATGTGGTGCTGCTGGAGCGAAAATCACTGACCAGTGGCACGACATGGCACGCCGCTGGGCTGATTGCACAGCTGCGCGCCACCGCCAATATGACCAAGCTGGCGAAGTATTCACAGGAACTTTACGGCTCCCTTGAGGCGGAAACGGGTTTGGCGACGGGGTTTAGGCGCTGTGGCTCGATCACAGTGGCGCTGACTGAAGAACGCCGTGAAGAGATATTTCGCCAAGCGGCAATGGCACGGGCGTTCGGGGTCGAGGTCGAGGAGATCTCGCCTTCCGAGGTCAAGGCCCGCTATGAACATCTGAACATCGACGGGGTTTTTGCGGGGGTTTATCTGGAAAAAGACGGTCAAGGCGACCCTGGCAACATCGCGCTGGCGCTGGCCAAGGGCGCGCGTCAAAACGGGGCCATTGTGGCGGAACGTGTGGCCGTTACGGCGATCCAAAAGGACGGCGCGCGGGTTACGGGTGTTGAATGGCGAAACGGTGAAGAGGCGGGGCATATCGCATGTGATCACGTGGTGAATTGCGCTGGCATGTGGGGCCATGAGGTTGGCCGCATGGCAGGTGTGAATGTGCCGCTGCACGCCTGTGAGCATTTCTACATCGTGTCCGAAAGCATCCCCAATCTGACCCAAATGCCAGTGCTGCGGGTGCCGGATGAATGCGCCTATTACAAAGAAGACGCCGGTAAAATGATTTTGGGCGCGTTTGAGCCTGTCTCAAAACCATGGGGTATGGACGGAATTTCACCGGACTTTGAATTTGATCAATTGCCCGAAGATTTTGATCACTTTGAGCCAATCTTGGAAGATGCGATCAACCGGATGCCGATGCTGGCTGAGGCGGGCATTCACACGTTTTTCAACGGGCCGGAGAGTTTCACCCCGGATGATGCCTATCATCTGGGGTTGGCGCCTGAGCTGGATAATTTCTGGGTGGCGGCCGGGTTCAACTCGGTCGGGATTCAATCGGCGGGTGGGGCTGGCATGGCCTTGGCGCAGTGGATGGACGTTGGCGAAAAGCCGTTTGATCTGGGGGATGTGGATATTTCACGGATGCAGCCGTTTCAGGGCAATAAAAGCTATCTGTTTGAGCGCTCAAAGGAAACACTGGGCTTGCTTTACGCCGACCATTTCCCGTTCCGTCAAAAGGCCACCGCGCGGGGCATCCGGCGCTCACCATTTCATGCGCAACTGTTAGAGCGGGGCGCTGTGATGGGTGAGTTGGCGGGCTGGGAACGGGCCAATTGGTACGCCAATGTCGGGCAGGACGCGGCCTATGAATACACGTGGAAACGTCAAAACTGGTTTGAGAATTCGGCAGCCGAACACCGTGCCGTGCGCGAAAATGTTGGCATGTACGATATGTCATCTTTTGGCAAAATCCGTGTCGAGGGGCGTGATGTCGAGGCATTTTTGAATCACATTTGCGGGGCGAATATCTCAGTCCCCGTTGGCAAGATTGTCTACACACAGTTTTTGAACAAGCGTGGGGGCATTGAAGCAGACGTTACCGTGACACGGCTATCGGAGGTGGCCTATTTGGTGGTCACCCCGGCGGCAACGCGACTGGCGGATCAGGTCTGGATGCGCCGACATTTGGGTGATTTCAACGCGGTGATCACGGACGTGACATCGGGCGAGGCTGTGTTGGCGGTGATGGGGCCAAATGCGCGCAAATTGTTGCAGTTGGTGTCATCGAATGATTTCAGCAATGCGGTAAATCCGTTTGGTACTATGCAGGAAGTCGAGATCGGCATGGGTTTGGCGCGGGTGCACCGTGTGACCTATGTTGGCGAGCTGGGGTGGGAGATTTACATTTCTGCCGATCAGGCTGTGCATGTGTTTGAAGTGCTGCGCGAAGCGGGTCAGGATTTTGGGGCCAAGCTGTGCGGGATGCATATGACGGACAGTTGCCGGATTGAAAAAGGGTTCCGGCATTTTGGTCATGATATCACTTGTGAAGATCATGTTTTGGAAGCGGGACTGGGCTTTGCTGTGAAGGTTGATAAGCCTGCGTTTATGGGCCGTGATGCGGTTTTGAAGAAAAAGGAAAACGGGCTAGACGCCCGTTTGCTTCAATTCAAATTGGTGGATGCAGAGCCGTTGTTATATCACAATGAGCCTGTTTTGCGCGATGGTGAGATCGTTGGGTATTTGTCGTCGGGGGCATATGGACATACTTTGGGGGCCGCTATGGGGCTTGGCTATGTGCCGTGCAAGGGCGAGACCGTGGCCGAGGTTTTGGCGTCCAGTTACGAGATCGATGTGGCAGGGGTTCGGGTGGGTGCCGAGGCATCGATGCGGCCGATGTATGATCCGAAATCGGAGCGCGTGAAAGTATAGGGCCTGTGGCGCGGATATTTGTGGAACAATGATCAGGGCTGTGCGATGAAGCCGGATGTTTAGTGACAGATATTCCCCGCCGCAGGACCCGCTGGCCGTTTTGCACCATGATCATGAGCTGTTGCTGGTCGACAAACCGAGCGGCCTATTGTCGGTGCCTGGTAAGCATGAAAATCTGGCTGATTGTTTGGTCGATCGGGTGCAAAATGTGTTTCCGGACGCGTTGCTGGTGCATCGGTTGGACTGCGACACGTCGGGGATCATGGTGTTTGCGATGACGCGGCATGCGCAGCGACATTTGAACCTGCAATTTGAGCAACGCCGGGTTAAGAAAACCTATATAGCGCGGGTGTTTGGGCGTGTTGAAGAGCGTCAGGGTACTGTTGATTTGCCGCTGATTGTGGACTGGCCGAACCGGCCCTTGCAGCATGTGGACCATGAAAAGGGCAAGCCTTCGGTCACCGACTGGAAAGTGATGAAATACGAGGAACGGGCGACCCGGGTTCGTTTGGTGCCGCAGACTGGGCGCAGTCATCAGTTGCGGGTTCATATGCTGGAGATTGGGCACCCGATACTGGGCGATGAGTTTTATGCCAAGGGTGAGGCTTTGGATGCGCCGCGTTTGATGCTCCATGCCGAGAGTCTGCGGTTAAATCATCCCGACGGTGGCAAAGGAATGACCTTCAAGGCCAAGTGCCCGTTTTAAGGTTTTTGCTTGACCTTCTGGGGTGTTGCGGGCCTTATTTATTAGGGAAATAGGAGCGAAGATATGTATCAACCAGTTATCTCGGGCAGCGGGGTTTTTACCCCAACGGATGTGATCACCAACGAAGAACTGGTTGAGGCGTTCAATGCCTATGTTGATCTGTTCAATGAGGAAAACAAGGTTGAGATTGAGGCGGGTGAGGTTGAGGCCAAAGCCCATTCCAGTGTTGATTTCATTGTGGCGGCAAGCGGGATTCACCAGCGGTATGTGATGGAGAAAACGGGGATTTTGAACCCGAAAGTGATGCACCCACTGCTGCGCCAGCGCGATGATGACGAGCCGGGGGTCATGGCTGAAATGGCGGTTGATGCTTGTGCTAAGGCGTTGAAATCAGCGGATAAAATGTCGGAGGATGTGGATGCCGTGATTGTAGCGGCGTCAAACATGGAGCGGGCCTATCCGGCGATTGCGATCGAGGTGCAGGATCTACTGGGGATCAATGGTTTTGGCTTTGATATGAATGTGGCCTGTTCCAGCGCAACATTTGGCATTCAGGCGGCGGCGGATATGATACGGTCGGGGTCAACGCGCGCTATTCTGGTGGTGAATCCGGAAATCTGTTCGGGGCATCTGGAATGGCGCGACAGGGACTGCCATTTCATCTTTGGTGATGTTTGCACGGCCACCTTGGTTGAACGCAAAGAGGACGCGGCGGGCGACCATTTCGATAT
>DEIK01000056.1 GCA_002352425.1 Rhodobacteraceae bacterium UBA2776 | reverse complement strand
GGATACGTAAAGTCCGCCAAAGCCAAGTTCAGCCAGCTTGGGCCATAGGTCCTTAGGAATAACGCCATCCTGTTCCCACTGGCGGGCAAAGGGGGCGATGTGTTCCTCGCCAAACCCGCGCGCCATGTCAAAAATCAGGCCCTGCTCTTCACTCAGTGAAAAATCCATCTCAATCCCCCATAACATTCAGAATTTAACGCCTGTTTAGGGGGCAACTCTTACAGGAGTTTTGCAGGTTCTAAAAGAATTATTATCCCAGATATGTGCTCGGTGGCGGTTTGTCACGTTACCGAAATTTCACCCTTCATGGCGGGGTGAAATTTGCAGAAATAGTTGAAATTCCCTGCGGTATCAAAGGTCACTTTGCCGGAATTGCCGCGCTTAATCGTTCCGGTTTTCCATTCGCTCCCTTTGTCGTCGGCGGTGTGCGCGGCGTCGCCACGGTTGGTCCATTTCACCGTGTCGCCGGCTTTGATGGTCAAATTGGCCGGGGAAAAGGCGAAATCCGAGATGTTCACTTTGTGGGTCGTGCCAGCCCTGGCTGCCGTTGCACCCGCCAAAAGAAGCGGGGCTGAGGCGAGGAAGTTGATGAATTTACGACGTGTCTGGGCAATCATTGAACAATCCTTTTTTGATGAAATCTATAGATTGATGCTGCTCTATTTTCGCGCAAAACTCAAGTCTACAGGCGTTTCACAAGTCCGTGTGGTATTCGTCGATCAAATGGCGCACCACATCGCGCAGGGCCTCGTCCCTGGACTTCCCCGTCGCCAATGCGGCCTCATAATTGGCGCGTTGACGGTCGGCACTGTTGCCCTTGGCGGTGATGTCGAGCAGGGTCTCGATCTCGGCGCTGCACTCTAGGGCCTCTGAATCCTCGGCCAGCATGTCCACCAATTCCGCGACCAGTTCAGCCATCGGCACGATCTGGCCACGGCCAAAGTCGATCATGCCGCCCGTGACACCGTAGCGTTGCGCGCGCCAACGGTTTTCGGCCACCAAGAAGTTGTCATAGAGCCGCCAGCGTTGGTTTTTGTTGGACAACCGCCACAGCATCCGCGTCACGCATTGGGTGAGAGCGGCCATTGACAGGGCGTGTTCCAATCGCGGCGAAACATCGCAAATCCTTGATTCTATTGTCGGAAATTTAGACGACGGGCGTAAATCCCACCAGATTTTGCTGCTGTCCTCGATGACGTCAAGATCGGTTAGCGCCTTGACGCTGCGCTCATACTCACCCCAGCTGCGCAACTGTGGCGGCAGACCGGTGCGGGGCAGGTTGTCAAAGACCGTCAGCCGATAGCTGGCCAATCCGGTGTCATCGCCTTGCCAAAACGGAGAAGAGGCCGAGAGCGCCAGCAAATGGGGCAAGAAATAGGTCAGCTGGTTCATCAGATCAATGCGCAGGTCTTTTTGGCCGATGCCCACATGCACATGCATGCCGCAAATCAGCATTCGACGCACCACGCCAGCCAGGTCTTTTTGCAGCGCGTTATAGCGGTCTTTGTCGGTGTGATGTTGATCTTTCCAATCGGCAAACGGATGGCATGAGGCAGCGATGGGCACCAATCCGTGATCCGCGGCCTGTTTACTGATACGGCTGCGCAGACGTTTTAGATCGTCACGCGCCTCGCCAATAGTTTGGCAGACTTTGGTGCCAACCTCGATTTGACATTGCAGAAATTCAGGACTGACCTGATCACCCATTTCCGCCACGCAGGCGTCCATCATGTCTTGCGGCGCGCGGGCCAACTCAAGGGTGACTTGGTCAACCAAAAGATACTCTTCTTCGACGCCGATGGTGAAATCTGGATCGGTTTTGGCCATGGTCACACCTCCTTAAGGGGATTTCAGCAGGAAAATGGTGACTCTGCAAGTCTTGGGTGGATTTGTCGCAGGACAAAAACCTTCCAGTGCCGGAATGTTTGACACAAGTCAATTTCACACCCTGTTCAGGCTGCCATGAAGGGGGGACATGCAAAATGGAGAGCAAAATGCGTCACTTTATCAAAATCCTACTGGCCGCAGTCTTTTTGGCGGCCGCAACCCTAGCCCCCGTTCACACCGCCCATGCCGAGGCCGATAAAACGGGATTGTTCGTCAATCTAACCACCGATGACACTTGGGCAGCGGCCAAGGCCATTTCATTTGCCCACCAAAAAGCCTTGAAAGGTGGCCATGAACCTGTGGCGATCTGGCTGAACGTGCGCGCTGTCTATTTGGCTGACAAAAAGCGTCCGAGCCACGTGCATGGGTTGATGGCGGCTGATGGTAAGTCGATTCAGGATATGCTGGCCGATTTCATTGCTGATGGTGGTCAAGTGATCATGTGCGGCGCCTGTTCAAAGGCGGCAGGGCTGACCAAAGAAGACTATATCGACGGCGTTGTGATGGGCAAATGGCCCCTGGTTGAAGGGCTGTTGTTTGACCCCAATGTCAAAACATTGTCCTGGTAAATTCAGACCGCTGAATTGAAAAAGCCCCCGACGTTCATCGGGGGCTTTTTTGGCTTAGATGAGGGTTGGATCAATCATCAATGGCTTTAAAGTGGAATTCGCCGCCTTCACGGATGCCTGACGGCCAGCGCGATGTCACGGTTTTGGTCCGGCTGTAGAATTTGAACGAGTCATGTCCATGCTGGTTCAAATCGCCAAACATTGATTTTTTCCACCCGCCAAAGCTGTGATAGGCCAGCGGCACTGGCACAGGCACGTTGATACCAACCATGCCGATATTGACGCGCGCCGAGAAGTCACGCGCGGTGTCGCCATCACGGGTGAAAATCGCGGTGCCGTTGCCATATTCATGGTCGATCACCATTTTCAGCGCATCATCGTATGTTTCCGCACGCACGGTACAAACAACAGGACCAAAGATTTCGGTCTTGTAGATTTCCATATCAGTGGTGACGTTGTCAAACAGGTGTGGGCCAACAAAGAAGCCTTTTTCGTAACCCTGTAGTTTGAAATCACGGTTGTCGATCACCAGATCAGCACCTTGGTCAACGCCGCTTTGGATCAGACCCATGATGCGGTCTTTGGCGTCTTGGGAAACGACGGGGCCGTAATCGACATCGTCACCGTCGGTGTAAGGCGCGACGCGCAGTTTTTCGACCCGTGGAACCAGTTTCTCCAACAAACGATCCGCAGTGCCTTCGCCAACAGGTACGGCGACCGAAATCGCCATGCAGCGCTCACCTGCCGCGCCAAAGCCGGCACCAACGATCGCGTCAGCCGCTTGATCCATATCTGCGTCGGGCATGATAACCATGTGGTTTTTAGCACCACCAAAGCACTGTGCGCGTTTGCCGTTGGCCGTTGCGCGGCTGTAGATATATTGCGCGACAGGGGTGGAGCCCACAAACGAGATGCCTTGAACGGTTTCATTGTCCAGCAATGCGTCAACAGCTTCGTTTTTGCCGTTCACAACTTGGAAAACGCCTTCGGGCAGACCGGCTTCTACGAACAAGGCGGCCAGCATCATTGGCACCGATGGGTCACGCTCGCTTGGTTTCAGGATGATGGCGTTGCCACAAGCCAGCGCAGGCGCAATATGCCAAAGTGGCATCATTGCAGGGAAATTGAACGGCATGATCGAGCCAACAACACCCAGTGGTTGTTTCATGGAATACATATCAATGCCGGTGCCCGCGCCAACAGTGTATTCGCCTTTCAGCAATTCAGCAGCACCGATGCAGTATTCCACCACTTCCAGGCCACGTTGCAGATCGCCTTTGGCGTCAGGGATGGTTTTGCCGTGTTCGCGCGACAGCGCCTCGGCCAATTTGTCCATGTCGCGGTTGATCAGGCCAACCATCGCCATCATCACACGGCCACGCACTTGGGCGTTTTTCGCGCCCCAAGCAGGCTGCGCAGCGGCAGCGATTTCGACGGCGGCGTCCATTTCGGCGGCCGAGGCCAGATCAACCTTATACTGAACTTCGCCAGTGGCGGGGTTCATGATGTCGCCTTGTTGGCCTGAGGTGCCTTTGACCATCTTACCGTTGATAAAGTGTCCTATGTCCATAATCGAATCCTCTCGGTTGGGTTTGGGTTGGGCGCAGTTTAGCCTTGCATAAATGCCATGAAAAGGGCCAGTTTCTCAAAGGTGTATTGCAAAAATATAGGTATATGAGCGGAGTGGTATCAATGAGTTATGACTGGGACGATATGCGGGTTTTTTTGGCGGTGGGGCGGGGTGAAAGCCTGTCCAAGGCCGGAAAGACGTTGAAAATGGACCCCGCCACGGTGGGGCGACGGGTTGCGCGGCTGGAAGAACGGCTGGGGGCGGCGTTGTTTGCCAAATCAGTGCAGGGCTATGTTCTGAACAGCGAGGGCGAGCGATTGCTGGCCCATGCCATGCGGGCTGAAACCGCGCTGGCGCAGGGGGCCGAGGAGGTTCATGGCGAAGCGGGGCAATTGTCGGGCGTGGTGCGGATCGGGGCACCGGATGGATCAGCTAACTATCTGTTGCCGCAGGTCTGTGCGGCGATTTGCGACGAAAATCCGGGGTTGGAAGTGCAGATCGTGGCCCTACCGCGGGTGTTCAACCTGTCCAAACGCGAGGCCGACATGGCGATCACCCTGTCGCGCCCAACAGCCGGGCGTTTGATGGCGCAAAAGATCGCGGACTATAAGCTGCATCTGGCGGCCACACAGGGGTATTTGGACGCGCATCCAAAGATTAAAACCCTAAAAGACCTAAAGGGGCATCGGGTGATTGGTTACATTCCAGATATGATTTTCGACAAAGAGGTCGACTATTTGGGTCAAACCGGCGTGGACCGCGTGACTTTGGCGTCCAATTCGGTGGCTGTGCAGGTCAATTGGGTGCGCCAAGGGGCAGGGCTGGCGATTGTGCATGACTTTTGCATGCCGACCTTGCCGGATATTCGCCGCGTGTTGGAGGATAAGATTTCACTGACGCGGACCTTTTATCTGGTGCGCCATTTGGATGACCGTCGGGTTGAGCGGTTGAACCGTTTCGCCGAGGCTGTCACCTTAGGGTTGCGGCGCGAGGTGGCGCTGCTGGAAGGGGCCACCTAGTGGTTTTCTGGGGCTTTACCTTGACAGAATGTCGAAGGTGGGGGACCTTGGGGGTCCACGAAACCGATATGAGAGGTCTGCCCATGCTCGTCCAACAAATCCTGAAATCCAAATCTACAGACGGTGTTTTCACCATCAAACCGGGAACCAGCGTGGCCGATGCAGCGTCTGTATTGTCAAACAACCGGATTGGGTCAGTGGTGGTTTCAGCGACAGGGGACACGGCAGAAGGCATTTTGTCAGAACGCGATATTGTGCGCGAATTGGGCAAACGCGGCGCGACCTGCATGGCCGATTTGGTTGATGACATGATGACCAAGAACCTTGTGACCTGTGGGCTGGGCGACAAAGCCGATGACATTCTGGAAAAGATGACCAACGGACGGTTCCGCCACATGCCGGTGATTGAAGACGGCAAGATGGTTGGCTTAATCACTTTGGGTGATGTGGTCAAATCCCGCCTAACCGAGCTTTCGATGGAAAAAGATGCGCTTGAAGGCATGATCATGGGCCACTGACCGGGTTGCGCCGCGCTACGCGCGTCGCCCCAAGCATTTTGTCCCCTGCCGGGCCAAAATGCGTTTCGGTCGTGCATGTTGTCGCGATCAGGGATGAATGCGGATAATCACTTGCAATTGGCCGCGCAATATTGTTGCGTGCGTGTGACTGAAAAAGGGGACAACCATGCGCACCGCACTTTATCCGGGAACTTTTGATCCAATCACCATGGGGCACGTCGATATCATTCGCCGCGGGGCTGCGTTGGTGGATCGTTTGGTCATTGGGGTCGCGATCAACCGCGATAAGGGACCGATGTTCACGCTTGAGGAACGGGTGGCAATGGTTGAGTCGGAATGCGCTGCGCTGGCCAAGGAAGCGGGTTGCGAAATCATAGTGCATCCGTTTGAGAACTTGCTGATTGATTGCGCCAATGACGTTGGCGCCAAGATCATCATCCGCGGCTTGCGGGCTGTTGCCGATTTTGAATATGAATATCAGATGGTTGGCATGAACCGCGCAATGGATGACAGCATTGATACGGTTTTCTTGATGGCCGAGGCCAAGCACCAAGCGGTGGCCTCAAAACTGGTCAAGGAAATTGCCCGTCTGGGCGGCGATATCAGCAAGTTTGTGACACCCGAAGTGCAAACGGCGCTGCTTGCCAAATTTGCCTGATTTAGGCGGTCTGCCCGCCCCAAATGAATGGGGCGAGCATAGTTATCTTATAGGAATTTCGCCATAGCAACAGCCGTGTCGGACA
>DEIK01000054.1 GCA_002352425.1 Rhodobacteraceae bacterium UBA2776 | reverse complement strand
GACGGGTCTGGATGACGAACTCGAAATGATCCGCGATCAGTTTCACCGTTTCGCCGATGAGCGCGTGGCGCCGAACGCCCACGATTGGCACCTCAAAGATGAATTAATCCCGATGGAGATTATCACCGAGATGGCCGATCTCGGCGTCTTCGGCCTAACCATCCCCGAAGAATACGGTGGCCTTGGCCTGTCCAAGGCCTCGATGTGTGTGGTGTCCGAGGAACTCTCGCGCGGCTATATCGGTGTTGGCTCGCTCGGCACCCGTTCCGAAATCGCGGCTGAACTGATCTTGTGTGGCGGCACTGAGGATCAAAAACAACACTGGCTGCCCAAGATCGCAAGCGGTGAAATCTTGCCAACGGCCGTGTTTACCGAACCCAACACTGGCTCTGACCTTGGCGCGTTGAAAACCCGTGCCGTGAAGGATGGCGATGACTACACCGTCACCGGCAACAAAACCTGGATCACACACGCGGCCCGCACCCATGTAATGACCCTGCTGGCCCGCACCGATTCCGACACTGACAACTACAAAGGTCTGTCGATGTTTCTGGCCGAGAAAACCCCCGGCACAGACGAGGCCCCCTTCCCGACCGACGGCATGACCGGCGGCGAAATCGAAGTGTTGGGTTATCGCGGCATGAAGGAATACGAACTGGGCTTTGACGGTTTTAAAGTGAAGGGTGAAAACCTGCTTGGCGGGGTTGAGGGGCAAGGCTTCAAACAGCTCATGCAAACTTTCGAGAGCGCCCGCATCCAAACCGCAGCCCGCGCCATTGGTGTTGCGCAAAACGCGCTTGAGGTTGGCATGGGCTACGCCAATGACCGCAAACAATTCGGCAAATCCCTGATCAACTTCCCGCGCGTCTCGGGCAAACTTGCGATGATGGCAGTTGAAATCATGATCGCCCGCCAAATGGCTTACTTCGCGGCCTGGGAAAAAGACCACGACCAACGTTGCGACCTTGAGGCAGGTATGGCGAAATTGCTCGGCGCGCGGGTCGCTTGGGCCGCCGCGGACAACGCCTTGCAAATCCACGGTGGCAATGGTTTTGCGCTGGAATACCAGATCAGCCGCATCCTGTGCGACGCCCGTATCCTGTCGATCTTTGAAGGGGCCGCCGAAATCCAAGCCACCGTGATAGCGCGGCGTCTGCTGGGTTAACCACCCTTCTTCTTTTTCTAAATACCTGCGCCGCAGGCAGGCTACATTGCCAACCAGTCCCGCAGCAGCCCGTTGATCATCTCAGGCTGCTCCATCGACGACATATGCCCGCAATCGGCAACCACCTCCAACCGCGCGCCTGCAATTGCGTCGGCCATTTCATGGGCCCACACGGGTGGCGTCAACTCATCCTCTTCCCCAACCACGACCAAAGTCGGGCAGCTGATCGCGGGCAACAGTGGCACAGAATCCGCGCGCCCAATAATTGCCCGAACTTGTTGCGCCCAAACGTCGGCGCCCGTGTCCGTTGCCATCTCAATAATCGCCGCTTTCAACGCTGCGTCCCCATGGCGCGACGCAGCGATGCTCAAATCCAGCGTGGCGTGACACACGGTCATGAACTTGCCCGCCGCCGCCAAACGCAGCGCCTCATTGCGTTGCTCGATTTTTTCAGCCGTATCCGCGCGGGCCGAGGTATCCAGCAACGCCAACCGCTCCACCCGCTCAGGTGCCTGACGGATTATCTCCAAACTGATGTACCCGCCCATAGATAGTCCCGCCAATGCAAACCGATTGGGGGCTGTCGCCAAAATATGTGCCGCGATTTCGGGCATAGTATCATGCTGCATATGGTCACCAATGATCACATCCCGCGACCCCGCCAGCATTGCAATCTGATCAGAGAACAAGGCCTTGGTGCAGGCCAACCCGGGAATAAGAACAAGTGGTGTTTCGGACATCTGCTGACCCCATCGTGATTTCACATCATTCGTCATACATGTATCATACCCAAATACTGGTTCCCCGAAAGGATGTGTTATGCGTTACCTAGTTGCCTTGTTGATACCCTTGGCCCTGTCCGCCTGCAAATACGATGAAACAATTTCTGGTTACGCCGAACCAAACGCCAACTGGACGTTGGTTGAGCTGGACGGCAAGCCATTCAACGCCCGCGCCACAATCACCTTCCCCGCAAAAGGCAAAGTCACAGGCCAAGCCCCCTGCAACACCTATGGCAGCAGCCAAACAGTACCCCTGCCGTGGTTCAAGCTGGGGCCAATCTTGTCCACGAAAATGGCCTGCTCTGATCTACCCGCCGAACAGGTTTTCTTTGAAGCCCTCAGCGCAATGACCCTTGCCGAAACGCTCAACAACACATTGATCCTGTCCAACACCGATGGCCGCGAAATGGTCTTTGAATCCGCACCCTAGCCAACCGCTCATCAATCCAGACGGCTTTTCTCGCCCAGCGAAGAGCGCCCGTCACATATGTCGCAAATAGGCATCGACAAAGCGTTGCCGCGCCGCTGGCAGGGGCCTATTCCCCAGTGAATGCGCCAACCAATGTGTCAAAAAATGCCCCGTCAAGCGTAACCCGTCATTGATCTCGTCATCCGGCGCTGGCCCCTGCCCCAACAGGCACAGCGGCAATGGCAACAACCGATCCGCCCACTCGCCAGCCCCCGAAACACTGACCGCACGACCCGATTTCGGCGATACATATGCCAGATCATCACGGCTGCCATTCACCACACAATTGTGCAGATCCAGCCCAAAACCCAGATCCTCCAACAGCGCCAATTCCCAACGCAAATAGGCCAGTGGCCAGCCCTCGGTATTGCCGAGCAAATCAAACAGCGTGACGGAACGCTGATAAAGCACCGGATGCGCCTCACGGTCCGGCAGGGCAAACGCCAGCATCGCGCAGGTCGAATTCAGGGCCGCCAAAGCCACCCGATCCGACATCACAGCCGCCGCACGACTGCGGATCGGCTCTACCGTATAACTGCCCAAATGGTCCTCAAGCCGCGCCCGCCATGTCACATCCAACTGCGCGCCAGGTTGCAAAACCGGTGCCATTTTGCGCGACGCCCCGCCCCGCACAACACCCGCATGTCGCCCATGTTCAGCGGTAAACACCTCGATGATAGACGCGTTTTCGCCGTGCTTTCGCACCTGCAACAAAACCCCTTGATCACGCCATTCCATATACCTGACCTACTCAGCTTGCCAACTGCCGCAGCTCGACTGGCGGAACCCCATATTGCCGCTTAAAAGCCCGCGAAAAGGCAGCGGCACTGTTATATCCTGACGAATAGGCCACTGATTCAATTGTCGCAGACCCTTCGCGGATGTTTTTCGCTGCAACACACAAGCGCCACCGGTTCAAATAAGCCATTGGCGTTTCTCCAACAAGTGCCGCAAACTGCCGCGCAAATGTCGCCCGGCTTTGACCAGCGGTTTGTGCCAATGCCTCAAGCGACCAATCACGCATCGGGTCTGTGTGAATTGCCGACAATGCCTCAGCAATCGGTTTGTTACGTGTGGCCGCAAACCAGTTGGAGGAAACATCAGGTTCCGAAACCAACCAACTGCGTAGAATGAAAACCAGCAAACTGTCCACCAACCGCGGTATCACCAACTCTGTACCATCACCAGAATCATCCACCTCGGCACGCATCAATTGCACAAGCAGTTGCAGTTGCGGATTTCGAACTGCATCTGCTGCGCACAGGTGAATAAGGTTTGGCAGCTGAGCAAACAAAGGATGCCTTGTCGGCAATCCAAAGCGATATTTGGCACACAGCAATTGCGCAACGGCACGTCCTTTTAGGTCGGTACCCTCCACCACGCTACATTCGGACAGCGTATGTTCCCATGTCGACAACAGGGTGTCAGGTGAATCGGATAAGGAATGCGGTGACCCATGTGCTACCAACACAATATCACCTTCCGCCAGTAAGATCGGCTCGCACCCCGACATACCCAACCAGCAAATCCCACGCTGCACTGCGTGAACAGCAATCTTGGTGGTTTCGTCCACGGCAATCCCCCAAGGCGCCACAAACTGCGCCCGAGACATTATGGTGTTGCCCATTTCCGTTACACGCAACACATCCGATACGACGTCCATAAGACCCCCTGTTTCCAGAATTCTACTTCAGTGTGAGATTTTAGATCAAGGTATCATCACCTTCAATCATTTTAAATCTCATCCACCGGGATATGTTGAGCCCCCTCAACCAACCAATCAGGAGATAGAAATGATCACCCTTTACACCGATGGCCTCCCAAACGGCGTTAAAATCACCATCGCACTTGAGGAAACGGGTCTTCCCTACACCTTGAAACTTGTTGATATTTTCGCAGGTGAATCTTTGACGCCCGAATTCAAAGCAATGAAACCAGCCGGGAAAATTCCTGTCATTCAGGATTCGGAAACAGGCCACACAGTTTATGAATCCAATGCAATCTTAAGGTAGTTGGCCAATGTTCGGGCAACATACGCACTTTTCAATGTTTGGTTCAGAGCATGTCCCTTACGGAATTTCACGCAACGGAAAACGGGGGGCAATCATCGACGATTTGATGGATGGCCGCCTGTGAAGGGGGCATTAAAGGGTTGGCCGCAACGCCAACAAATCCGCTTTCTGAACGTCGAAAGGCCTAGCGCCTGTCAGCTTAGGCCCGGTTCATCCAAAAGATGCCGACCTTTGCGGTCTTCGACCTCGATCACCCAAAGATCGGGGTCGAAGGATATTTGGCGGCGCACAGCCATATCCACTTCGGCCTCGCAACCTGCAGCCATCCCAACCCACGCCCTTTGGCCCGTTTGCAAATCGAACGAGCGCTCAAACGCCTGCGCCTCACCATCCAGCGTGTTCAATTTTATTAAAACCGACCCCGCCGTCAGATCACCTTTGGTGGTGACAAAGGCCGGAATGTTCTCCAGATCCAACCGGTGCATGTAAGCTTGCACCCAAAATTCCGAGGTCAACCGGCTCATGTATTGCCGTCTTTGAAATTCAGGCCCATCTCGGAATACCGCTCGGCCTCGTTCAACCAATTCGGGCGCACTTTGACTTGCAAAAACAGATGCACCTTACGGCCCAGAAATTCTTCCAACTCCTCGCGTGCGGCTTTGCCGACCGCCTTGATGGTCTCGCCCTTGTGACCCAGCAAAATACCCTTGTGTCCGTCCCGCATCACATAAATCAGCTGGTCAATTTTGACGGATCCGTCTTTGCGATCTTCCCAATTCTCGGTCTCGACCGTCAGTTGATAAGGCAACTCCTGATGCAAGCGCAGCGTCAGTTTCTCACGGGTCATTTCAGCGGCGATCATTCGCAGCGGCAAATCAGCGATCTGATCTTCGGGGTACAGCCACGGACCATCCGGTACTTGAGTGGCCAGCCATTCGCGCAGATCATCTACGCCGTGGCCGCGCTCGGCGGAAATCATGAAGGTTTCGTTGAAATTGTACAAAGTGTTCAATTCTTGGCTCAAAGCGAGCAATTTGTCTGCTTTGACCTTGTCGATCTTGTTTATCGCCAAGGCCACGGGTCGATCACCGGCCCGCTCGTTCAGCGCATCCAAAATGACTTTGACACCCTCGGTGATGCCGCGATGTGCCTCGATCAAAAGCACCACCAAATCAGCATCCGCCGCCCCGCTCCAGGCGGCCGCGACCATTGCGCGGTCAAGACGACGGCGCGGCGCAAAAATGCCCGGTGTGTCGACGAAAACCAGTTGCGCGTTGCCCTCCATCGCCACACCACGAATGCGGGCGCGGGTGGTTTGCACCTTGTGCGTTACAATCGAAACCTTGGCCCCGACCATCCGGTTCAGCAGGGTGGATTTGCCCGCGTTCGGCTCACCTATCAGGGCCACAAATCCAGCGCTTGTATCGGTCATTGTTCATTCTCCAATCGGGCCAACAACAGCTTGGCCGCGGCCTGTTCGGCCTGTCGTTTTGAATTCGCAGTTGCGGGTGCAACCTCGCCGTTTTCCAACCGCGCCTCGATGGTAAATACTGGCGCATGATCCGGCCCGGTTCGGGCCACTTCAACGTAAGAAGGCGGAGATAATTTTCGGGCCTGCGCCCATTCCTGCAATGCGGTTTTGGCATCGCGCGCATCCGCGTCCACCTGACTGATCCGTTTACCCCACAAACGCAAAACCAACGCCTGCGCCGCGGCAAATCCACCGTCCAGATAGACCGCCGAAATCACGGCTTCCATCGCGTCGCCAAGCAGCGCTTCTTTGCGTCGCCCACCTGACAACATTTCAGAGCGGCCCAACTTTAGCACTGCGCCCAGATCAAATTCCCGCGCGACATCCGCACAGGTTTCTTTACGCACCAGGGCATTGAACCGCGGTGCCATCTGCCCCTCAGTTGCGCTCGCGTCGGCGGTGAACAAGGCCTCGGCCATCACCAACCCCAACACGCGATCACCCAAAAACTCCAGCCGTTGATTGTCATCGCGGGTTGGCGATGACATCGACGAATGGGTAACGGCCCGATGCAAAAGCTCGGGCCGCGTAAAATCGTAACCAATGCGGCCCGCGAAGGCCTTTAGTTCAGAGGATAGTTTCACTGCACCGCCTTAAAAAACCGATCCGAGCGCCACGTCCAGAAGAAAAACAGCGACTTGCCCGCAGCTGAAAACATAACCCGATCCGCACGACCAATGATGTTTTCATAAGGCACAAAACCAACACCGCCGACATTCTGCGCATAGCGGCTGTCGGTGGAATTATCACGGTTGTCACCCATAAAGAAAAAATGCGCTTCGGGCACAGTATAGATACCGGTATTGTCGGCTGATCGAACACCAATGTTCAAAATACTGTGCGCCGCGCCATTGGGCAAGGTTTCGATCATCCGCGATTTTTCGCAGATCGCCCCCAAACCCGGATTGTTCTCACAACTTGGCTTGCTGCCGACCGAACCCTGTGGCTCGAACACCTCTTCAAAAATACCATCCGCCTTCAATTGAACGGCTTGGCCATTGATGTGTACAACGCCGTCTTTCAGCTGCACTTTATCACCCGGCAGACCGATCAAACGCTTGATGAAATCCTGACCGTTCACAGGGTGGCGAAACACCACAACATCACCACGTTCGGGCTCGGTGCCCAAAATGCGGCCAGAAATCGGACAGGCGGAGAACGGGCAGGAATGCTGCGAATAACCATAGGCCATTTTGTTCACAAACAGGAAATCCCCGATCAACAATGTGTCTTTCATCGATCCTGACGGGATCCAGAACGGTTGAAAGAACAGGGTGCGGAAAACGCCTGCGATGATCAGCGCCCAGAACACCGTTTTAAAGAGTTCCCACGCGCCTTCGGGCTTTTCTGCTTTGCTTGCCATAATACTGAATATTCCTGCTTGATTGGACGTCTAGGGCTACATGATGCTCAGGGCGGCCAGAGTCAAGTTTTAGGGCGCGCCTCGATTAAAACAAAGGCCTGCGCCCACGGGTGATCATCGGTCAAAGTAACATGAATAATGGCCTCATGCCCCTCGGGCGTCATTTTCTCGAGCCGTTCTTTGGCCCAGCCCGTCACCGCCATCACTGGCTGACCGGTTTCCAGATTGCTCACGGCCATATCACGCCAACTGATGCCCATCCGAAGGCCCGTGCCGAGCGCCTTTGAACAGGCCTCTTTGGCGGCCCAACGTTTGGCATAGGTGCCTGCCACATCTTTGCGACGTTCGGCTTTGCGTTGCTCGACCTCGGTGAACACACGGTTGCGAAATCGGTCGCCAAACCGTTCCAACGTGCCCGCAATACGGTCAATATTCGCAAGGTCAGTGCCGATGCCAAGGATCATGTCAGCCGCATCGTCAGCAATTTAAGGCTTGCTGCGCCAAAAAACACTGCAAACAGCATGTCAAAGCCGCGGCGCATACGTTGATAGCCCCGCACAATTTTGGGGTTGGAAAACAGAATTGCATAGCCAAGGAAAATCAAAATCGAGCCAGCGAATAACATGGCGAACATTTGGAATACTTCTGCTGTGCCTGCCCCGGCGGGCAGGACAATCGAATAAATGGATCCCCACGTCAGGATCGCTTTTGGGTTGGTGAGGTGAATAAGCAATCCGCGAGAAAAGATTTGGGGTGCAGTCCCGCTATGACCTTTAACCATAGCCTTGGAACCTAGGCGCATTGCAGAGCGAAACGCCTTGGTCGCCAGATAAAACAAGTAAGCAGCACCGCAATACCGTATGATTTCGAAAACCCAAGCGTTGGCCAGCATGATCGCGCTCATGCCTGACGCGGCTGCCAAGCCAAGGCAAGCGCTACCAACCAGAATGCCGAAAGCAAAAATCAAGCCCGCCTTTCGACCGTGGTTCATTGAGGTGCCAGCAATGGATAATGTGGCCGGTCCCGGGCTGCCGCCCGCTAACATCCATCCAACGTAGAACAGAGCAAATTCATAGCCGCTCATGCCCGCGCCTCATCCATCAAGCCGCGCATTTTGCGGATCGCAGGTTGCAGCCCCATGAATATCGCCTCGCCGATCAGGAAATGGCCGATGTTCAGCTCCAGAACCTCGGGGAATTCGGCAATCTGTTTCACGGTGTCATAGGTGATGCCGTGGCCCGCGTGGACCTCAAGGCCCAATCCATGCGCATAGGTCGACATCTCGCGCAGCTTCACCAGCTCGGCATCGGCCACATCGAAATGCCCCTCGGAAAACGCATCGCAATAAGGTCCAGCGTGCAGCTCGACTATGTTGGCCCCAATCCGCGACGCGGCCTCAATCTGGCGCATGTCGGTCGCCACAAACAGCGACACACGGCAGCCTGCATCACGAATGGGTGCAATAAAATGCGCCAGACGGTTTTCATCGCGGGCCACTTCCAGCCCGCCCTCGGTGGTCAGCTCTTCGCGCTTTTCCGGCACGATACACACGGCGTGGGGTTTGTGACGCAGCGCAATCGCCTGCATTTCCGCCGTTGCTGCCATCTCGAAGTTCAGCGGCACCGAAAGGTGTTCCACCAGACCGTCAATATCGGTGTCCGAAATATGCCGCCGATCCTCGCGTAAATGCGCTGTGATGCCGTCAGCACCGGCATCTTCGGCCAGTTTAGCGGCGCGCAATGGGTCAGGATAGCTGCCGCCACGCGCATTTCGCACGGTTGCCACGTGGTCAATGTTAATTCCTAGCCGCAATTTGCCCGATAATTTACCTGTTGGTGTATCGCTCATCACAAATCCTTTGTGAGTCTCATTTTCAAAAGCCTAACCCTATTCGTCAGGCTCGTCAGCCCTTGTCGCCGCTTTCTTTGCGCGAATGTCCGCCAGCTTGGCCTTTAGGCGGCCCTTGCGGCGGTTTTTATAGGCCGAAATCACTGGCACGCTAAGATAATAGCAGATGATTCCAGCAATCGGCCCAAGGATCAGACCGCCCACCAGATAGGGCAAAAATACCGTGTCATAAAACACGTTCAGACGGTCCCAATGGGCCGTTGAATCCGTGAACATCGCGCCAAAATTATGCCGCAGATCGCTCCAGGCGCCGCCAAAGCTGCTCATCAGGGTGTGTTCGCTACCTTCGTTGTATTTCGAGCCCAAAACCCAGTGGCCCAGTTGAAGGCTACTGACTGCGATGAACGGAAATGTGATCGGGTTGCCAAAGAACGTCGCCATGACAGCGGCAATGATGTTGCCCTGCATCGCCTTGGCAATCAGCGCGGCAGTGACAAAGTGAAAGCCGAAAAGCGGGGTAAAGCTGGTCATCACGCCGGCAAAAACGCCACGGGCAATTCTGTGGGGGGGGTCTGGCAGACGACGCACGCGGTGTTTGACGTAATGGAAGGCCCGCGTCCAGCCGCCCTTTGGATAGATCAATTCCCAAAGGACGCGTAGAAATGATCGTTTGTCGCGGCGTTTGAAAACCAAACGAGTCGTCCTTTATAATTACCAAACCATTTCTATGGTTTGCGTGTCGGATCCCGATAACGTTCGAGAGCAGCCACATCGTTGTCTGCTTCGAGGGCCGTCATCACCGTATGCAGATGCTCGACATCTCTCAAGTCCACATCAATCAGAATTCGGTAAAAATCTGGTTTCCGGTCCAGAAATAGCAAGTCCGCGATATTCGCCTTTTGCTCGCCGATCAATGTGCAAATTCGTCCCAGTACACCGGCGTCATTGCTGATAGTGATGCGCAGGGTGACACAATGGGCGGCAGGATGGGTGCCACTGTGCCAATGCAGATCAACCCAGCGATCATTCTGGTTCTCAAATTCCGACAAGACAGGGCAGTCGATGGCGTGCACCACAACACCTTTGCCGCGATAACTGATGCCAACGATTCGCTCGCCAGGGACCGGCTGACAACACGCGGCACGCTCAAAGGTTTGGCCGTGTTTTAGCCCGACAATCGCGCGCGCCATTTCAACCTCGTCGCCGGTAGAGGCGCTCAGTTCGGGGTATAGCCCCTCGACCACATCGCGGGCATTGGTTTCGGCACTGCCCAAACGCGCCAGCAGTTCGTTGGAATCAGTTAGACCCATGTGTTTGGCGGCAATGGTCAGCGCCTTGTCAGTGGCCTTTTTGCCGACATGTTCAAACGCCACACGGGCCAATTCGCGGCCCAGTTTGATGAACCGTTCGCGGTCCTCTGAGCGCAGCGAGCGCCGGATCGCTGATTTGGCTTTGCCCGTCACGGCAATGTCGATCCAAGTCGCTTGCGGGCGTTGTCCTTCGGCGGTCATGATTTCTACGGATTGGCCGTTTTTCACACGCGTCCACAACGGCACCCGAATGCCATCGACACGCGCCCCTACACAAGCATCCCCAATACGGGTGTGGATCGCATAAGCGAAATCCAGAGGCGTTGCACCACGGGGGAGTTTCACCACCTCGCCCTTGGGCGTGAAACAGAACACCTGATCCGAATACATCTCAAGCTTAACATGTTCCAAGAATTCATCGTGATCCTCGGCCGAATCCAGCCGTTCTGTCAGACTGGCAACCCAGCCCGCCGGATCAACAGCAAACGGATTGCTGGCCCGCACACCGTCGCGGTAGGACCAATGCGCCGCAACGCCCGCCTCGGCGACGTCATGCATCAGGCGGGTGCGAATTTGCACCTCGACTCGCTTGCCATCGCGCCCCGAAACCGTGGTATGGATCGAACGATATCCGTTGGATTTTGGCTGACTGATGTAGTCCTTGAACCGCCCCGGAACCGCACTCCAACGCTGGTGGATTGCCCCCAGAACGCGGTAACAATCTGCCTCATTTTCGGTGATCACCCGAAAGCCGTAAATGTCAGAGAGGCGGGAAAATCCCTGTCCCTTTTCTTCCATCTTGCGCCAGATTGAATAGGGTTTTTTGGCGCGCCCGTAAACGTCGGCTTTGATGTTGCCATTGTCCAGTTCCAGCCGAATATCGTCAGTGATCTTTTTGACCACATCACCGGTTTCACGTTGCAGCGTGATAAAGCGGCGCATCAGGGAATTACGGGCCTCGAGGTTCAGCACTGAAAAAGCCAGATCCTCCAGCTCTTCGCGCATCCATTGCATCCCCATGCGGCCGGCCAGCGGCGCATAGATGTCCATGGTTTCGCGGGCCTTTTGCACCTGCTTTTCAGGACGCATGGATTTGATCGTGCGCATATTGTGCAAACGGTCGGCCAGTTTCACCAGAATGACGCGCAAGTCTTTGGACATCGCCATGAACAGTTTGCGAAAGTTTTCGGCCTGTTTGGTCTGGGTCGAGGACAGCTGTAAATTGGTCAGCTTGGTTACACCATCAACCAGCTCGGCAATCTCGCTGCCGAACATCTCGACCACCTCGCTGTAAGTGGATTTTGTGTCCTCAATGGTGTCGTGCAGCAGAGCGGTGATGATCGTCGCGTCATCCAGCCGTTGATGGGTCAGGATCGCGGCAACAGCCACCGGATGGGTGAAATACGGCTCGCCCGAATGGCGGAATTGCCCTTCGTGCATATCCGCACCATAGGCAAACGCCGTGCGGATCAGTTTTTCGTTTGTCTTAGGGTTATAGGTGCGAACCAGCGCGATCAGGTCATCAAGAGTGATCTTTTCCGGCATCCGGTTTTCGCACCTTTCAGCGTGTTAGCAGGGGCGTTTATGGCTGCCCTTGCGCTTCCATCAAGGCCCGCAACAGTTTTTCTTCGGACATGTCGTCTTCGGCGGGCTTGTCGGCTTCGGCACCCATCAGCAAGGCCATTGCATCCTCTTCGGGCTCGTCCACCTCGATTTGGGTTTGCTGGCTTTCGATCATCCGCTCGCGCAGATCATCGGCTGACTGTGTCTCGTCGGCGATTTCACGCAGGGAAACGACAGGGTTTTTATCATTGTCACGCTCAACCGTAATCGCGTCACCGGAGGCGATTTCACGCGCACGGTGGGCTGCCAGCATAACCAGCTCAAAACGGTTTGGAACCTTATCAACGCAATCTTCAACGGTAACGCGGGCCATAGGGCGACTCCTGATCTCGATTTAGGTGCAATACGAAGGGGTCTATTTAGGGGCTTTGGTCCTTGTTGACAAGCACTAAAGCGGTTTGATTTGCGCAGCTTCTTTTGGCCCGAGATCATCAAGCATCTGGCGGGTGCTGCGTTGCAACACCGGATGCCGCCAATCCGGCGCAACATCAGCCATCGGCACCAGCACAAATGCCCGATCCTGCAGGCGCGGATGTGGCACGATCAATTGCTTTGGTGCTTGTGTGGATTGGGTCTCAATCGGCAGGGTCAACCAATGATCAAAGGTGGCGAGATCGGGTAGTATTTCCTGGCCAAACGCCAGCAAATCGAGATCCACCGTGCGCTGTCCCCAACGTGCGACTCGCGTTCGGCCCAAGGCTGCCTCGATGTCATGTAAGCGCGACAAAACGCCCTTTGCAGGCAATGTCGTTCGTAATAACGCCGCCGCATTCACATAGTCAGGTCCAGCGCCAGCAGGGAAACAAGGCGTGGTATAAAATCGGCTAACCGATTGAATTTCCACATCATCCTGCGCCAATTGCTCCAACGCCGATTGTAAAGTTTCCAGCGATGACCCATGATCTGAAGACAAATTTGACCCGAGGCCAATTATTGCCGATACTTGGCTTATATCAGCACCCGAGGGTTGCAACATAATTTAACAATCCTTAAATTCATACTCAGGTTTCGCATATTTTTATTAAGTAACCACACTCACTCACGGAAACGAAGTCGAAACCGCCTACCGGAAGGAAATTTAGATGTTCTACAAAGACGAACGGCTTGCGCTGTTCATCGATGGTTCGAACCTGTATGCGGCTGCAAAGTCACTTGGGTTTGATATCGATTACAAACTGTTGCGAAGCGAGTTTATGAGACGGGGCAAATTACTGCGCGCGTTTTATTACACTGCTTTGCTGGAAAACGACGATTACTCGCCGATTCGTCCGCTGGTGGATTGGCTGCATTACAACGGCTATTCCATGGTGACCAAACCCGCCAAGGAATACACTGATTCGATGGGCCGCCGTAAGGTAAAAGGCAACATGGATATCGAACTGGCGGTGAATGCACTGGAATTGGCGCCGCATGTTGATCATATGGTAATCTTCTCTGGGGACGGCGATTTCCGCCCCTTGGTCGAAAGCCTCCAACGTCAGGGCGTTCGTGTTTCGGTGGTTTCAACCATCCGCTCGCAACCGCCGATGATTTCAGATGATTTGCGCCGCCAAGTCGATAATTTCATCGAGCTGGACGACCTACGTGATGTGATTGGTCGCCCGCCGCGGGACCCGATCCCAGAACCGGCGCAGGCCAGCACAACTAACGAGTAAATCAAAAAGCCGGGGCATCATGTCTCGGCTTTTTTCATTATCATATCTGGACGCCGCGCCGCGTTGGCCTTACGTCTAACCCGACAGGACAGGGACGATATGACCAAACCACATCTTACACTTTTCCTTGCCGCACCACGCGGTTTTTGCGCCGGTGTTGTGCGCGCCATCAAGGTTGTCGAAATGGCGATCGAGAAATGGGGCGCGCCCGTTTATGTGCGCCACGAGATCGTGCACAATAAGTACGTGGTCGATGGGCTACGCGACAAAGGGGCTGTCTTTGTCGAGGAGCTGGATGATTGCCCCGATGATCGCCCCGTCATTTTTTCCGCCCACGGGGTGCCAAAATCAGTGCCTAATGCGGCCCAAACCCGCAATATGATCTATGTGGACGCCACCTGCCCGTTGGTCTCCAAAGTCCATATCGAGGCCGAACGCCATTCCGAAAACGGGCTGCAAATGGTGATGATCGGCCACACGGGTCACCCCGAAACTGTCGGCACAATGGGGCAGTTGCCCGAAGGCGAAGTCCTGCTGGT
>DEIK01000006.1 GCA_002352425.1 Rhodobacteraceae bacterium UBA2776 | reverse complement strand
TCCGCAACCGATGCACCAGGTGTGCCAACTTGGCCCGACAGGTAGATCGTATCATTGTGGATCACGGCTTGGCTCATGCGGGTGCCAGGGGTGATGCGCTGAATATCAGTCATTTTGGTTTCCTTTGTTGAAATCGTTCTGGTGAAAGGGCTGCGATCACATCCTCGCCCAAATCGGGTTGGGTTTTTACTATCAGGTTCGTCACCAGTTTGGCGAGGGCCGGCGCGGTTTGTATGCCATATCCGCCTTGCCCTGCCAGCCAGAAAAATCCATCCGCTTGCGGATCAAACCCGACAACGGGTGTTCGGTCCGGCGCAAAGGTGCGCAAGCCCGCCCATGAATGCAACACACGGGTCACGGACATGGTCACCGCTTGCTCAAACCGGTCGAGCCCCTCGGCCAGCACCATGTCATCGGCCCAGACATCATGCGGATCAACGGGGTCTTCATCGGCGGGGGAAATCATCAAGGTCCCGGAGCTGGGCTTGCAGTAAAAATTCTCGGAGGCCGCAGCAAACAACGGCCATTTGCTGATATCATACCCCTCGGGCGCAGGGATAACCGCCATCGAGCGGCGCATTCCCACTAGGCCTTTTTGTGCAACGCCTGCCATCTGGGCAACCTCGTCCGCCCATGCGCCAGCGGCGTTGATGACGACTGGTGCTTCAAAATTTCCCTGCGTGGTTTCAATCTGCCAAATGCCACCGGATTTATGACACGCAGTTACCTTGGCGTTGCGGATAATCTTGGCCCCCTGCGCAAGAGCCAAGCGGGCAAATCCTTGTAGCATCCGATCAACGTCGATCTCTTGGGCACTGTGTTCAATCGCCGCCCCCACCAAGCGCTCGGTGTTCAAAATCGGCACCAGTTTTCCAGCTTCAATGGGGCTCAGAAGCTCCATGCCATCGGCGCTGTCCAAATAGGTCTCAAGGGCTGGCATATCCTGCGCCGTCGCCACCAAAATTTCACCGCGAGGTGACAAAAGCGAGTGTTCAGAGATGCCGTCGGCTTGCATTAAAACAGGCTCCGAGGCGATATTCAGCGCGCGCAGAGTCGCGTTGCCATAATTGCGAATAAAAATCGCCGCGGATCGGCCGGTGGAGTGATAGCCAAGATCGGCTTCGCCCTCCAACACCGTCACGTTGACATGTTCAGACAGACGCGCGGCGGCGCTGATCCCGGCCATGCCACCGCCAATGATCAAGACATCGGTTTTCTC
This sequence comes from Rhodobacteraceae bacterium UBA2776, assembly GCA_002352425.1. Lineage (GTDB taxonomy): Bacteria > Pseudomonadota > Alphaproteobacteria > Rhodobacterales > Rhodobacteraceae > Profundibacter. The sequence continues at coordinate 6,686 of DEIK01000006.1, read as the reverse complement.
TCTCACAAATTTTGCACCCCGTTCAAATAGCTGGTCAAATTGGCGCCAAGCGCGGGTTGCAGGTACCCGCCTTCCTGAACGTGCAGTGTCGGCAACTGGGTGGCCGCGATGGCCGCGCCGATTTTGCCAAACCCGCCGGTTGTGACTTTCAACGCCTGAAACGGATCACCCTCATGCGGGTCCAACCCAACCGAGACCACCAATACATCGGTGCCGTTCAAACGAATGCGTTCAAACGCGGTTTGCAGCGCCGACAAAAACGCAGCATCACCAGCATCAAATGGCAAAGGCAGGTTCAGATTGCAACCCAGCCCAGCCCCCTGCCCACGCTCATCCGCATGGCCCCAGAAAAACGGATACAACCCAGCAGGATCGCAATGCACCGAAACGGTCAACACGTCACTGTGCTCATAAAAAATGCCTTGGGTGCCGTTGCCGTGGTGTACGTCAATGTCCAAAATGGCGGGACGCCCTCCGGCCTCTAGCAGATGTTGGGCGGCGATGGCGGCGTTGTTCAAATAACAAAACCCACCGGCCTGATCGGCAAAGGCGTGATGACCTGGTGGGCGGCACAACGCATAGGTCTGGTCGGCCCCGTCAATCACCATCTCGGCCCCTGTTAATGCGGTTTGCGCCGACCAATAGGCGGCGTCCCATGTGTGCGGGCCGATCGGGCAGGCAGTGTCGGCCTGATGATATCCGGCTTGACCAACGGGGCTGCTGGGATACGAGCAATTCCGGTTGGCGGGATGCACATTTGGGATCACCTCGTCCGAGGCATTTTCGAGCTGTGACCACCGGCTGTGAATGCTGTTCAAAAAGCTCAAGTATTCGGGGGTGTGGATCGCCGCGATCGGGGCCATGCCGTGATCGACGGGTTCGCAAAATTCACACCCTGCACCCTCGGCAGCACTTTGCAACACGGCGAGGCGCTCGGGCTTTTCGCGACATTGCATCGGTTTGCCATTCAACAGCGAATGCTTTGGGTCATGCGCAGATTGGCGCGGATCAACAATGGCTTTCATTATAGCACCTCAAACAGTCCCGCTGTACCCTGGCCGCCGCCAACGCACATCGAGATCACCACATGTTTAACGCCACGCCGACGCCCCTCAATCAAGGCGTGTCCGACCATACGTGTCCCACTCATACCATAAGGATGGCCAATGGAGATAGCGCCACCGTTTACATTCAGACGGTCATCGGGAATGCCCAACCTATCGCGACAATAGAGCAGTTGCGAGGCAAAGGCCTCGTTGATTTCCCAAAGCCCTATATCGTCAATGGCAAGACCATGACGTTCCAACAGACGTGGGATAGCAAACACCGGGCCAATGCCCATTTCGTCGGGCGCGCAACCAGCAACAGCCATGCCAAAATATGCCCCCAAGGGCGATAAACCGCGCCGTGCGGCCTCGGCGGCCTCCATGATCACACAGGTCGACGCCCCGTCCGAAAGTTGGCTGTCATTCCCTGCGGTGATGCTGGTGCCCCTGCCCAAAACCGGTTTAAGGCTGTTCAATCCATCCAGTGTTGTTGTCGGACGATTGCATTCATCAGTGGTCAAGGTGACGCTGACCTCACTGGTGTCGCCGCTGGATTTGTCTGTGATGATTTGCAGCGCCTCAACGGGAGTGATTTCGTTATTGAATAGCCCGGCTTTTTGGGCTGCATGGGTGCGTTGTTGGCTTTGCAACGCGTATTCATCTTGGGCGGTGCGTGAAATACCATAGCGTTTGGCGACCACTTCGGCGGTCTCGATCATCGGCATGTAATAGGCGCTCGTAACGGCGTCATCCTTGTAGCGATGCCCGTTCCAATGCGGGTTTTGCGCCAGCGAAATTGAGTCTAACCCGCCCGCAGTTGCCACATCGACCCCTTCGTTCACGACCTGCCCTGCTGCAATCGAAATTGCGGACAGATCCGAGGCGCACTGCCGATCAATCGTCGCACCGGCAACGCTGTCCGGCAGCCCAGCGTCAGGTCCTCAACTTCGCCCCGCCAGGTTGTTGAATGCGCCGCGATAGGCTTTGGCAATCGGGGTGCGGGCGGTCGAAACGATAACGGCTTGGCGCATTTCTTGTGCTTTCTTTCAAAGTTCAATTAAAGGGTTTCAAGACCGCACCAACGCGCAATAAACAATGCGGTGGTTTGGGTGACACGGCGCGTGCTTTCCAGATCAACACGTTCGTTAAATCCGTGAATCGCTTCGGCCTTTGGCCCATAGACCAAGGCGGGTGTATTGGCATACAGCCCGAAAAGCCGTGCGTCCGTGGTGGCGGTGATCGCGAGCTTGTTCAGGTCGGTCCCTGTCACTGCGGTATGTGCGCTTTCCAATGCGCTGATGGCGCTGCCCGCGCTTTTGGAAGTGTCGTCGCTGAGCGCGTAGCCTTCGGCCTGAAACCCGTGGTAGATGATTTCGGGTTGGTTGTTGCGCAGAAAATCATTTTGCTGGGCGGCTTGCTGCAACACCTCTTCGACCTCGCGCTTGGCGGCGTCATCGTAAGCACCAATCGCCGGCGAAAATCCGGGCATGTGGGCGATGTCGTCCACGTCGATCTGCCAGCAATCTACCTCGTAACCGCGACTCTGTAGGGCATCCGCCATAAATGTCTGGGCGGATTGTTTGTTGCCACGTGTGGAGGGGTGTGTCGTTAGTTCGGATAGGAACTCAACCGCATCGCCAAAGCGGGTATCAACGGCCTGCATGATCTGGGTTTTGGTGGTATCATCCATGATCAAGCCCTCTTAAAAGGTTGGAATTTCGCCGCTTGGAATATGCAGCGGCGCGTCGGTGGCATTGAGGACATCATCTGTACTCAACCCCTGCGCTATCTCGCACAAAGCAAAGCCGATGGGTGTGATATCAATAACTGCCATATCAGTGAACAGGTGGATCACGCAACGGCGCGCGGTCAGCGGTAGGGTGTAGTCTTCCACCAGTTTTGAGCGTCCTTTGCGATCCGTATGGGTGGTCAACACGATGACCTGTTTGGCTTTTGCGCCAGTTCCATACCGCCGCCTGCACCCGGCGCGAACAGGCCGGGGATTTTCTAATTGGCCAGATCACCACGCATCGAAACCCGAAAAGCGCCAAGCAACAGTTGTTGATCGATACGATTGCCGCGTTGGGCAGGATTAATCCACAAGTTCTGGACGTAGACACCGGGTTGCCCTTTGGTGGTCGAAAACTGCGGAAAATACAACGCAAAGCCAACAGACGCGTCGGGTCAAAGGACTTCATGGAAGCTGGCAAGCGGCGGCTGGCGGGCGATACTGCGCGTGCTGCAAACACCGATGAGGTCAAAGACCTACGCCGTGGTCGCCCAACACATTCAGGAAAAGAACGCCAGCTTTGGGATTTGTCTTGTGAACAGACGTTTGCCGGATCTGAATTACAAAGTTATCTACCGCGAGTTTTTCGGCCTGTTCTGTGGCCCTCGGCCCCCTTTGTTTGGGCGCAAAGATCTAAAGATGAACGATCTAAGTGGATTGGATGCGGTGTCATTCGACGCTGATGATTTGAACGATGCGCTGCGTCCCGTCGCCCTATTGCGCCGACAATACGATCTGGATCATAGGCAAATCCAGCCAACTGGAAGAGGTTCAGCGGATGATTGTTAGCGGCCTGGGGATCGGGCCGCTGCCCGTGCATGTGGTCGAGCGCGACGTGAGGGACGGGTTGTTGTGGCGTCTGCCGCCCTATAAAAAACCGGCAGCGGTGGGCATCTATATGGTGACCAATCCCAAAAGCGGCTGAACCCTGCCGAGGCACTGACCATCAAATGCCTGAAAGACAGTATTTCCAAAATCCCGCTGACCCAGCGCACCTATAGCGGATAGGTGCGGCGACCATGCGGCTGAATCCGCGGAGGGCAAACCCCGCGCCCAAAGCTTTCCCCCAGTTTTAATTTTACCATAGCGGTATCCTTGCTATAGTTAGGGTTGAATAAAAGTTCTTGAATCACAATGGGATCGCGGGGGGATCTCGACCCATGGCTGTTGTAGGTGAGCCTTGGCTGATCAATCCAGCGGCCGGAACTACCAGAAAAGTTGCGGTATCGGGCCTAAAGCAGCTTGCAGTATTATGCATATGGTGTACTAATGGGCACTATAATGCACGTTTGAAGGACGATGTATTTAATATTCTAGGGAGGAATAATAATGTTTAAGAGAAGAGGACTGTTTTGCTTTATTGGCGGTGCCGCGGTTGCGGCTATGGCCACTGGCTTTGGTGCGATAGCTGCGTCAGCTCAAGAAGTTACACTGAAGCTGGAGCACTTTTTACCAGCACAAGCCAACGTGCCTAAATTGGTTCTGGACGTTTGGGCCGACAATGTCGAAGCCGATTCCAATGGCCGGATCAAAGTTGAGCGTTATGCGTCAATGTCGTTGGGTGGCTCGCCACCCGAACTCTATGACCAAATCTCAGACGGTGTGATCGACATTGCTTGGACGGTTGTTGGTTATACGCCTGGCCGTTTCCCATCCACAGAAGTGTTCGAGCTGCCCTTTATGGTCTCAGATGCACGCGCTGCGTCCTATGCCTATTGGAAAATGTTCGAAAGTGGCATGAAAGATACCCAGTTCAAAGACACCCACATGCTAGGCACTTGGGTCCACGGTCCAGGCCTGTTCCACACGGCTGATCCTGTGAATTCACCTGCTGACCTTGAAGGCATGAAAATTCGCGGTGGTTCGCGTCTTGTGAACCAACTTTTGGAAGCCGTTGGCGCGACACCTGTTGGCATGCCAGTTCCAGCCGTTTCCGAGGGTCTGTCAAAAGGTGTGATCGACGGAACAACTATCCCTTGGGAAGTGACTAGCGCGTTGAAGGTTTCTGAGTTGGTTGGAAACCACACCGAGTTTGAAGGCCCAGCCCTTTACACGCTGACTTTCGTTCTGGTGATGAACAACGATTCATACAACAACCTGCCAGACGATCTGAAAGCCGTGATTGATAAAAACTCCGGTCTTGATTTCTCGGTCTTTGCTGGTGGCACACAAGCAGACTCAGATGGACCTGCACGTCAAATCGCTGTCGACTTGGGCAACAACATTATCACCATTGATGAGGCCACAGCGGCTGCTGAATGGGGTCCGGTTGTTGCACCGATCTACCAAGCCTGGATCGACGATCTGGCGACCAAAGGTCTTGACGGTCAGGCACTGATTGACGAAGCAAAAGCATTGATGGCCGAATACACTGCAATGCAGTAAAAAGCCTCGTGACATGATACGGGCTGCGGCGGGGTGAACCTGCCGCAGCCTTCTTATACGCGGTGACTTTCCGGGGAGGGAAAGGGGGATGCACAGTTTCTTTCTTGGGCTATCGCGTGTGATGGCCTACATGGGCGGCGTAATGTTGACGGCTTTGGTGTTTTTGACCTGCACATCCATTATTGGACGCGAGTTAAATGGGGTTTTCCACTACATGGTCAGCAATGACATGATGTCAGGGCTTGGCCAGTTTTTCCTTGATCTGGGCGTTGGTCCTGTGAACGGCGACTTTGAGCTGATCGAGACGGGTGTCGCCTTTGCCATTTTTTCCTTTTTACCATTGTGCCAGATCACCGGTGGCCATGCCACGGTTGATATCTTTACCTCCAAGCTGCCCACAAAGGTGAACCGTGTGTTGCGGATGTTGTCCGAGGTGGCCTTTGCCTTTGTACTGTTGCTGATTGCGGTGCAGTTGTTCTCGGGCATGCAAAGCAAAATGCGGGCAGGCACAACCACATTCTTAATCGAATTTCCCCTATGGTGGGCCTATGCCCTTAGCCTTGTTGGCGCGGTCGCCGCTGCCATTGTTGGGGTATACATGGCCATAACGCGGTTGCGCGAAGTGGTAATGGGTCGGTCCTTGATCCCCTCGGAAATGGGTGCAGAACATTGAGTGATATTGCAATTGGCATATGGTCGTTTCCGGCCCTGATGATGTTGATCTTTTTGCGGGTACCGATTGGTCTCGCAATGTTTTTGGCGGGTCTCGTTGGGCTGATTTTTGTCACTGGTGACACAACGATCCCCTTCGCACGTCTAAAATCCGAGGTCTTTACGACCTTCTCCAGCTATTCGCTCACCATCGTACCGCTGTTTTTGCTGATGGGCCATTTCGCAACGCTGGGCGGCATGTCACAGGCCTTGTTCAAGGCAGCCGAGAGTTTTTTGGGCCACCGAAAAGGTGGCGTTGCTATGGCCTCGATCGGGGCTTGCGCGGGCTTTGGTGCGATCTGTGGATCGTCCTTGGCCACCGCTGCCACAATGAGCCGCGTTGCCCTGCCCGAGTTGAAAAAATACGGCTATGCTGGCGGCTTCTCAACCGCAACCTTGGCGGCTGGTGGCACCTTGGGCATCTTGATCCCGCCCTCTGTTGTGTTGGTGATTTACGCGATCCTGACCGAGCAAAACATCGCTAAACTGTTTCTAGCGGCTTTCGTTCCTGGCCTATTGGCAGCCCTTGGATATGTCATCGTGATCTCGATATATGTGCGCCTCTACCCCGAATCCGCAGGTGTACGCGAACGCGTGCCTTACAGTGAACGGATCCGTGCATTGCTGGATGTCTGGCCAGTGCTGGTGGTTTTCGTTGCTGTCGTTGGTGGTATTTATGGTGGCGTGTTCACCCCGACCGAAGGCGCGGCCGTTGGCGCATTCGGCACCGGGTTGATTGCCTTGTTGAATGGCGG
>DEIK01000015.1:50227-52598 GCA_002352425.1 Rhodobacteraceae bacterium UBA2776 | reverse complement strand
CCCACCGTGTCGGGGATGTTGATGGTGGTGGCGCCAGCCTTGATGGCAATCTCGACCACACGGCACAGATAATCATGTTCGGTGCGGGTGGCATCCATCGGCGACCACTGGATGTTGTCGCACAGGTTGCGTGCGTGGGTCACGGTGTCGTGGATCAGCCCAGCCATTTCGTCCATACCCAGATTGGGAATGGCGCGGTGCAACGGCGATGTGCCAATGAAGGTGTGGATGCGCGGCTGGGCGGCGTGTTTTACCGCATCCCAGCAGCGGTCAATATCGCCAACGCTGGCGCGCGACAGCCCGCAGATCACCGAATTCACGCTGCGTGCGGCGACCTCTTTGACAGCCTCGAAATCACCTTCCGAGGCAATCGGAAAACCGGCCTCGATCACATCAACGCCCATTTCATCCAGCAGGCTGGCGATCTCCAGTTTTTCATCATGGGTCATGGTGGCACCGGGCGATTGCTCGCCATCACGCAAGGTGGTGTCGAATATAATTACGCGGTCCTGTTCGGATATATCAGTCATGTCTGAATTCTTTCGTGGTGTGATTTATGCTTAGGGTGATGCGGCGCGTCTCTACTCCTCTGAGCGGTCGCGCCATTAGGCACGCTCAGAGGCGGCTAAGCAGTAGGATCGACGATAGGAGCAGGCCAGTTGTGCGGGCTGCGGTATCACGGGGGATATGTGTCATCGTAATCATTACGGTTGGTTATATGGGCGCGAATTTGAAAAGAAAAGCCCTGTGTTGCGGAATGTGTTGCGGAACTTTCGATCAGTAGGATGGCGCGACATATATTAAGATTATTGAATGTGATTGGGTTTTTTGCTATAGCTGGGGAATGAAATTTCAGATGACGTAAGTCTAGGGGGATAGTCTATGACACATGTGGTTGTTTTAGGGGCAGGTCTTGGCGGTGCCATACAAGCGTATGAATTGCGAGAAACACTGGCGAAGAGCGACAAAATAACGGTTATCTCGAATAAATCGTATTTTCAGTTCACACCCTCCAACCCGTGGGCGGGTGTTGGCTGGCGTAAAAAGAAAGACCTGATCGTCGAGCTGGAACCCGTGATGAGCAAGCGGGGAATCGAGTTTATTTGCGATGGCGCGAAAAAGCTGAAGCCCGAGGATAACACCATCGTTCTGGATAGCGGGCGCGAGGTCAGTTACGATTATCTGGTGATCGCAACCGGCCCTGATCTGGCCTTTGACGAGATCGAGGGCTTTGGCCCCGATGCGCACACGTCATCAGTTTGCCATGTGGAACACGCGGAAATATCCGGCGACAACTGGGACGCGTTCTGCGAAAACCCCGGCCCGATTGTGGTTGGCGCTGTTCAAGGCGCGTCCTGTTTTGGTCCGGCTTACGAATACCTGCTGACCATTGAAACCGATCTGCGGCGCCGTAAAATCCGCCATAAGGTGCCGATGACGTTTGTGACTTCGGAACCCTACATCGGCCACCTTGGTCTGGGTGGTGTAGGCGATACCAAAGGCATGCTCGAATCCGCCATGCGGGACCGTGACATCAAATGGGTCACCAATTCCAAGGTCGACAAATTTGAGGAAGGCAAAGTGTTCTTCACCGAGGTGAATGATGACGGGTCTGAAAAGGCCAAACACGAAGAAGAGTTCGGCTATTCGATGTTCCTGCCAGCGTTTCGCGGTATTCCGGCGTTAATGGGGCTGGAGGGCCTTGTGAACCCGCGCGGATTTGTCATCGTTGATGAATTCCAGCGAAATCCGAAATACCAGAACATCTTTGCCATCGGTGTTTGTATCGCCATCGCGCCACCGGTGATCACGCCGGTGCCAACGGGTGTTCCCAAAACCGGTTTCATGATCGAAAGCATGGTCACGGCGACCGCGCATAACATCCCTGATGTGATCGCGGGCAAAGAACCCCGCGAGATGCCAACGTGGAACGCGTTCTGTTTGGCCGATTTTGGCAACCGTGGTTTTGCATTCCTCGCGATGCCGCAGAATCCGCCGCGCAACAAAAACTGGACGTCCAGCGGACGCTGGGTGCATTGGGCCAAACTGGCATTCGAATGGTATTTTATCCGCAAAGTGAAAAAGGGTGTGTCCGAGCCTTGGTATGAAAAGCAGATCATGAAGATGCTGAAGATCACCAAATTGCAAAAGTAGCAATCAATGCGGGGCCCCACAGCGGGCCCCGTTTTTTATTAAAGCCTCGCCAGTTCTTTCGCCAGAACATCGAACACCACCCTGATGCGTCGGCTGGTGTTCAACTCGCGGTGTGCCACCAGCCAGATCGGGAATGTGATTGGCTTTAGGTCTGGCAATACCCGTTGCACCAATGGTTCCGCATCGCCAATGGTGGCATCAAGGATCCCGATGCCCA
>DEIK01000015.1:0-50197 GCA_002352425.1 Rhodobacteraceae bacterium UBA2776 | reverse complement strand
AAAGTTATCGGCCTGTAGGCTCAAACCGTGATCATTCAGGCCCTTTAACAACGCCCCGCCGCGCTCAAACCCGATAAAATCTGCATCCTGCAAATCATAAGGTGTTGTGGGATTGCCGATGCGGGCAAGATACGCGGGGGTCGCATAAAGCCGCGCATGGGCATCATTCACCTTTTTGGCGATCAAATCCGGCTCATTCGGGCGGAAATGGCGGATGGCGATATCGGCCTCGCGGCGGCGCAGGTCACTGACCGTGTTCGAGGCGACGATTTCGATGGTTATGCCCGGATATTGACCGCGCAGTTTTGCGATGATCGGCGGCAGCAGTATGGCCGCATAAATATCGCTGGCGGTGATGCAGACATTGCCGTTGATGGTTTGCGACTGCCCCGCAGCCGACAACGAAACCCGCCCCGCCGCATCCCCCATCGCGCGCACATGGTCCAGCAATTCCAGCCCGCTGGCGGTCAGTTCCAGCCCGCGACCGACCCGCTGGAACAGCACCACACCCAGCTCCTGTTCCAACGCATCTACCTGTCGGCCCAACGTCGGTTGCGCCAACCCCAGCGCCCGTGCCGCCGCCGACAACGAGCCTTCTTCGGCAGTCACCAAAAAGGCCCGCGCACGGTTCCAATCAAAATTTACAGAACGCCAATCCATGCATATCTGCATACCACAATGCCGTATTTGGTCAATTTTATTCACGTAATTGCATGGGTATCAGGCGACCACCCATCCATCGCATATCAGGAAGCCGAAATGATGAAAGCCGCCATCTTTACTAAATACGGCCCCGCCGATGTGCTTGAAGTCAAAGACACACCGACGCCACCGTTCAAAGACAACGAGGTTCTGGTGCGCATCCATGCAACCACCGTCACCCCAGTTGATTGTTCGTTCCGCGCAGGTGATCCTTGCATCGTTCGACTGTATCTGGGTCTTTTGCGCCCGAAAAAGACTGTCCTTGGCGGGGAGCTGGCAGGCATCGTCACCACTGTTGGAAAAGACGTGACGCGGTTCAGCATCGGCGATCAAGTGTTCGCAGCGCCGGCGGACGGCACCGGTGCCCATGCTGAATTTATCTGTCTGCCTGATGATGGCGCGGTCGTGCCAATCCCGACCAACATGTCCTTGCAACAGGCCGCGACCATCTGCAACGGTGGCCTCACGGCTCTGCCATTCCTGCGTGATCACGGCAAAATCAAGCGTGGCGACAGAGTTTTGATCATTGGCGCGTCCGGCTCCATCGGAACGGTTGCGGTGCAGTTGGCCAAACATTTTGGCGCGCATGTGACAGGGGTGTGCCGCGCCGCAAAGCACGAGTTGGTAACGTCGCTGGGGGCGGATCGGGTGATCGACTATACAGTGCGGGCCTACACCACAGAGCGCGATGCCTATGACATCGTGTTCGATACTGTGAACAAAAGCAGCTTCGCGGCTGTCAAGCCGTGCCTAAAAAAGAATGGTGTCTATCTGGTCACCGCCCCGTCGATTGCAACGCTGGGCCGTATGGCTTGGTCCACCATTTTCGGCGGTAAACAGGCGATCATGGCGGCCACTGGGTTGCGACCCGCCAAGGATCAGGCGGCTGATATGAGAATGCTTAAAAACATGTTTGAGGCAGGAACCTTGCGGACAATCATTGACCGAACCTATCCGTTGTCGCAAATCGCGGCCGCGCATGCCTATGTTGAAACAGCCCACAAGACTGGCAATGTCGTGATATTGGTTGAGGGGCAATAACTGCTCTGCAGCAACTATTCGCTTGCAGGGGGATCCGGCTCAATGGTGTCATCACCGCCTATGGGGGCCAACGCGCCGTTGGTCCAGTTGCCCGTGCTTTCGTCGCCCGAGGCATAGCGCATTGTGCCAAGCCCCTGACGTTTGCCGTCAACAAATTGGCCCTCATAGATATCGCCATTCACATAGGTGGCGGTGCCCGTGCCGTTGAATTTCCCCGCCTTCCAGTCGCCGGAATACTTGAACCCGTCGGCCATCACGATTTCGCCCTGTCCCATGCGCTGACCGGATGAAAAGCCGCCTTTGTAAACGTCGCCGTTCGCATAGGTGGCGGTGCCAGTCCCGTGGCGCAGACCGCCGATCCAGTCGCCGTCATATTCATCCGCGTTTGGCTCGATGATTTTACCCCGGCCGTGAAATTTGCCGTTCAAAAAGCCGCCAACATAAGACATCCCGCTGGGGTAAACCGCTTGTCCCTCGCCCTCGGGCACGCCGGCAACCCAATCCCCTTCATAGCTGGGTCCGTTTGGATAGGTGGTTTTACCTTTTCCCTCGGGCATATTATTTTTGAACTGGCCGACATAGACCGAACCATCGGGGAAGGTGGCCTCGCCTGCGCCATTGCTGTTGCCGTTTTCCCAACGTCCAACCAGCAAATACCCGTCGGTGCTTTTGAAGGTTCCGTTGCCGTGGCGAACATCTTCGCTAAAGCCGCCCTGATAGGTGTCGCCGTTTATATAGGTCATGCTGCCAGTACCGTGGCGTTTGGCGTCCAAAAAGCTGCCGATGTAGACATCACCGTTTGGCAATGTCAGCTTGCCCTGACCATTAAAGCGGCCCTCTTTCCAGTCCCCAACATAGGTGGTGCCGTCGGTTGCAACCAGAGTACCTGTGCCTTCGCGCATCCCTTTTACCACCGCGCCCTCGAAAACGGATCGGTCAGGATAGGTGATTATGGCCTCGCCTTCGCGCACACCATTGTTCCATTCCCCTTGATAGACAAAGCCGTTGGGGCTCTTCATGGTGCCCACACCATGGTACAATCGGTTGCGAAATTCGCCCTCGTATTGCACGCCATTGGCTTTGATCATGATACCGTTGCCAGTTATCAACCCGTTGACCCAGTCGCCTTCATAGCTGCCGCCATCGGAAAACTCGATTTTGCCAAAGCCCTCATGTTTGCCTTTGCTGAATGTGCCGCTGTATGTGGACCCATCGGGGAATTTGGCCACGCCCTGGCCCTTCATTTCGCCGTCAACCCAGACCCCTGTGTATTCAAAGCCATTCGGCGAGCGAAAGGTACCAGTGCCGTGCCGTTTGCCGTCTTTGAAGGTGCCCTCGTAGATGTCACCATTTGCATATTGTTTGGTTTCAACAGCGCCAGTGTTCTGCGCATAAGCTGCCCCGCCCAGTGCCCCGCACAAAATGATAGCGGCAATCAGTCCAGCAGTTGCGGCGCGCAAATTTTGCAATACGATCTTGGTCTTGAACACATCAGCCCCCATACGTCTGTTGAGTAAAGAACCTAGTAGAGCGCAAGCCCCCTGACAACGCTTTTTGACGCTTGTGGCTTTTACTTCGGCGTAACTCTGCTAATAAAACTGATGTGAACATAAGGAACGCCTCGATGTCGGATAAATTTCGCCTAACACTTGCCCAATTGAACCCCACCGTCGGGGCGCTGGCCGAAAATGCGGCCAAGGCGCGTGAGGCATGGCAGCAAGGGCGTGCGGCAGGGGCCGATATGGTGGCCCTGACTGAAATGTTCATCACAGGCTATCAGGTGCAGGATTTGGTGACGAAACCTGCCTTCACCGCCGACGCGATGGCGCATATTGATCAACTGGCGTTGGAGTGCGCGGATGGACCGGCGCTGGGCATTGGTGGGCCTTATGCCCATGAGGGCAAGCTGTTCAACGCTTACTACATCCTAGAGGGCGGTAAAATCGCCGCACGGATTTTGAAACAAAAGCTGCCCAATGAAACTGTGTTTGACGAAGTCCGCCTGTACGATGTCGGGCCAGAGCAGGGGCCTTATTCCGTCGGCCCACTTCGCATTGGATCGCCCATTTGCGAAGACGCTTGGCACGCTGAAGAGGTCTGCGAAACGCTGGCCGAAACGGGGGCTGAAATTCTGCTGGTGCCAAATGGATCACCTTATTATCGCGACAAGCTTGAGGTGAGGATGAACCACATGGTTGCGCGTGTGGTGGAAACCGAATTGCCGCTGATTTATCTGAACATGGTCGGCGGCCAAGACGATCAGGTGTTTGACGGTGCATCCTTCGCGCTGAACCCCGGTGGCGAATTGGCCCTACAAATGCCCGCGTTTGATGAGGTCATCACCCACCTTGATTTCAATCGCACCGACGAAGGTTGGCGCGCCGTAAAGGGCGATCTGACCCCGCAACCCGATGTTTGGGAGCAGGATTACCACGTTATGGTCTTGGGGTTACGCGACTACATGCGCAAAACCGGATTTAAGAAAATCCTGTTGGGCATGTCAGGGGGCATCGACAGCGCCATCGTCGCAACCATCGCCACGGATGCGCTGGGCGCTGAAAACGTGCGCTGCGTGATGCTGCCCTCGGAATACACATCGCAATCCTCACTGGATGACGCCAAAGAGATCGCCGAAAATTTGGGCGCGCGCTACGATTTCGTGCCGATTGCCGAGGGGCGCGGCGCGATCACCAACACGCTGGCCCCGTTGTTTGAAGGCGCCAAACCGGACCTGACCGAAGAAAACATCCAGTCCCGCCTGCGCGGTTTGCTGCTAATGGCCCTGTCCAACAAGTTCGGTGAAATGCTGCTGACCACGGGCAATAAGTCCGAGGTCGCGGTGGGCTATGCCACCATCTATGGCGACATGGCAGGGGGGTATAACCCCATCAAAGATATGTATAAAATGCGTGTGTTTGAAACGTGTCGGTGGCGCAATGCCAACCATCGCGACTGGATGATGGGGCCGGGCGGCGAGGTCATCCCGCCCCGCGTGATTGACAAACCCCCAACGGCAGAGCTACGCGAAGACCAACGGGATGACGACAGCTTGCCACCTTACGCCGTGCTGGATGCAATCCTGACAGGGCTGGTGGATGACGAAAAATCCGTTGCTGATCTGGTGGCCGACGGGTTTGAACGTGAGGTGGTGAAAAAGGTTGAACACCTGATCTACATCTCGGAATACAAACGCTTTCAATCGGCGCTGGGCCCGCGTCTGACCAAACGCTCCTTCTGGCTGGATCGCCGCTATCCAATCGTGAACCGCTGGCGCGACAACAGTTAATCCGCATCGGCGGGGCGATCCCCCATCGCGTACCTTGGGCCAGGGCCAAGCCGGGCCGCTTTGTCTGCGGTGTTGTATAGCCGACATGTTTTTAACGACAGGCAGCCGCAACCGATGCAGCCGTCCAGATTTTCGCGCATCTGTTCTAGGCTAAGAATTTGCGCGTCCAATTCTGTGCGAAACTCGCGGCTGATCTTTTCCCAATCGCGTTTCGTTGGGGTGCGCCCCTCGGGCAGTGTTGCCATCAGCGCGCTGATTTTCGGCAGGGTAAAGCCAAACTGCTGGGCGATCCGCACGAAGGACAACCGCCTGATATCCGAGCGCAAAAACCGCCGCTGCCCGCCTGCATTGCGCGCCGGGCGCACCAGACCTTGGGTTTCATAATAGCGAATTGCCGATACCGCCAACCCCGTGCGGCGGGCCAATTGCCCAATAGATAAAGCGTCCGTACTGCGCATGGTTCACTCCTTAAAAAACCCTTGACCTAAAGTTAGCTTGAGGAATTACAAAAAGAAAATCAACAAGAAAGGGAACAGCAATGTCAGAGATATATCTGGAACACGTCAACATCACAGTACGCGACCCGCAGGCCACGGCGGCCCTCTATTGCAAGCTGTTTGGATGGGAAATCCGGTGGCAAGGCGACTCGATCCACAATGGCACATCGCTGCATGTGGGGGGCGAAAACAGCTACGTCGCATTATACTCCAAAGGAGATTTTGAACAGGCACCTGACAGTTACTCCCACGTTGGTGGCATCAATCATATAGCCGTCGTGGTCGATGATCTGGACATCGTCGAGGCACGGGTCAAGGCTGCGGGGTTGGTCCCGCATAACCATGCCAATTATGAGCCCGGGCGGCGGTTCTACTTTGATGACAATGACGCGGTCGAGGTTGAAGTGGTATCATACCCTGCCTAAAACGGGTTATCGGCGCATCGAACGGGGCTGTTTATGACAGCCCCCTTTCGTCTGGCCCAGAATCCGCGTATGAGCCTGCTAAACACGCAAGCACTGGACCAATATCATGACCACAACCCGTTTTGCCCCATCGCCAACTGGCTATATTCACGTCGGCAATCTGCGCACTGCGCTGATGAACTATCTGATCGCCCAAAAGGCGGGTGGAACCTTTGTGCTGCGGCTGGATGACACCGACCCAGAGCGTTCAACACAGGAATTTGCCGACGGGATCAAAGAGGATTTGACGTGGCTGGGCCTGAATTGGGACCGCAGCGAAAAGCAATCCGAACGGCTGGATCGCTATAACGAGGCCGCCGATCATCTGCGCGCCAGCGGGCGTCTGTACGAATGTTTTGACACGCCGGTTGAGCTGGATTTGAAACGCAAAAAACTGCTGAACATGGGCAAGCCGCCGGTCTATGACCGCTCGGCGCTGGACCTGTCGGAGGCTGAAAAAGACGTATTGCGCAAAGAACGTGGCGCGGGGCATTGGCGCTTTAAGCTGGACCAGGAACGCATCGAGTTCAAAGACGGCATTCTGGGTGATCTGTCGATTGACGCGGCTTCCGTATCGGACCCGGTTTTGATCCGTGGCGATGGTCAGTTCCTTTACACATTGGCCTCGGTTTGTGACGATATTGATTACGGCATCACCTATGTGGTGCGCGGCTCGGATCATGTCACCAACACGGCCACGCAAATTCAAATAATTCAAGCGCTTGGCGGCACGGTGCCGTCCTTTGCCCACCATTCGTTGCTGACCGGACCACAAGGCGAAGCCCTGTCAAAACGCCTTGGCACCTTGGCGCTGCGCGACCTGCGCGCCCAAGGCATTCAGCCGATGGCTTTGCTGTCACACATGGCGCGGATTGGCACCTCTGATCCCGTTGAATTGCGCACAGATATGGCCGAACTGATCGAGGGTTTTGACATCTCGCACTTTGGGGCCGCGCCAACCAAATTTGATGTCGATGATCTATTGCCCTTGACCGCGCATTACAATCAAGGGCTGGCCTTTGAAAAGGTCGCCGAGACCATCAAAGCGCTGGGTGTGCCGGATGATCAGGCCGAAGCCTTCTGGGCGGTTGCCAGCGCCAATATCACTGTGCTGGATGACCTAAAGGGCTGGTGGGAATTGTGCCGTGATGGTGCGACCCCCTTGGTGGATGACGAGGACAAAGAGTTCGTGGCACAAGCGTTGTCCATGTTGCCAGAGGGCGCTTTGGATTCCGAGACATGGGGCAGTTGGACCAAAGCGGTCAAAGAAGCCACAGGGCGCAAAGGGCGCGGGTTGTTCATGCCGCTGCGCAAAGCATTGACGGGGATGGAGCACGGCCCTGACATGTCGCATTTGCTGCCGCTTTTGCAAAATGTGAAGCGCGCCTAACGGGACTCTGTTCAAGCTCAGCCTGACTTATGTGATTGTTGGGCTGGTTGCGGATTGCGCGTTCGGTTAAGCTGTCGTCCTGACCGAATTGGAAAACCGCGTGACGACAGAGCAGCCTAAATTTACCACAGGACCTATTTTCAAGCATATCTCCGTCATGACGTTGACTGCGTCTGTCGGGCTGATGGCCATTTTTTTGGTCGACTTGGTTGATATGATTTTCATCTCGATGCTGGGCAAAGCCGAGCTGGCGGCCGCTGTGGGTTACGCCGGAGCGGTGCTGTTCTTCACCTCGAGCTTTGGCATTGGCATGTCGATTGCGGCCGGGGCTTTGGTGGCCCGCGCTTTGGGGGTTGGTGATGTCGAAATGGCCCGCCGCAGATCTGCCACAGCCATGACATTCGGCGTTGTGATTGGGGCGATTTTTGCGGGCGTGGTCTGGCTAAATGTTGATGGGCTAATGCGACTGTTGGGGGCCAGCGGCGATACGCTGGCTTTGGGCGCGCATTACCTGCGGATCATCGTGCCTAGTATGCCATTCTTGATGGTTGGGATGATCGGTGGCGCGATTTTACGCGCCCATGGTGCAGCAAGACTCGCGATGATGGTGACCATATACGGTGGGTTGATGAACGCGATTTTGGATCCGATTTTGATCTTTGGCTTGGATTTGGAATTGACCGGTGCAGCGATTGCCAGCGTGGCGGCGCGGATAACGATGGGGGTGGGTGCGCTTATTCCGATCTACAAGCATTATGGAGGATTGCGCCGCCCGACCTTGTTCGAAATGCGGATGGATTCCGCGGCGATTTTTGCCATTGGAATGCCGGCGATCCTAACCCAAGTCGCGACGCCTTTGGGGCAGGCCTATGTGACCCGCGCGATGGCGGCCTATGGCGAAGAAGCCGTTGCCGGGATGGCGATCGTGGGGCGTTTGACACCAGTAGCCTTTGGCACCTTGTTTGCACTTTCGGGGGCGATTGGGCCGATCATCGGTCAGAATGTTGGCGCCGGATTGAAAGATCGGGTGCATCAGGCGTTTTGGGGCGGGCTGGCGTTTTCCGCTATGGTCGCGGTATTGGTCTCTGCACTGTTGTTTGGCCTGCGCGGACCAATTGTGGCGCTGTTTCAGGCCGATGGCATTACCGCCGAGATTGTTATTTTATTCTGCGGCCCGCTGGCCTTGGCGTTCTATTTCAACGGTGTGATTTTCGTCAGCAACGCGGCCTTTAACAACCTTGGGCAACCGTTCCTTTCAACACTGGTCAACTGGGGCAGACATACCTTGGGTACGATCCCGTTCGTGATATTGGGTGGTATGTGGTTCGGGGCCAAAGGCGTGTTGATTGGTCAGGCTTTCGGTGGGTTTGTGTTCGCGGTTTTGGCGGTGATTTTGGTACGTCGGGTGATCTCAAGAGATGAGCTGAAAGGTCACAAATTATCTCCGTTCCAACGACAGGCGCGGTTGATGAGATTGTTTAATTTCCGGCGCTAGGCATCCGACGGGCCGCTCGGTTTGCAACCTGTTTGCTTGTGTTTAAGATGCCAGCTGCACGAGTGATCGGAAAATCAGAAAACATGTACGATCCAAAGGGAAACGGCAAAGAAAAAACTGTGCATGATGTGCGGTTTGTCGAGGTGGAGCCACCAAGCCATTTACGCGGTATCGTGCATCGGTTTCTGGAGTTAAAGACTGCTGGCCCGTTGCCGAAAGACTATCGGTTCCATGCTTTGCCCGATGCCTGTACCTACATTGTTTTCAACCAGTTGGACCCGAAAATCTCTGGTGTAACCAAGCTGCGCACCACTTCCGAAGAGTTCAACTTAGGCAAAGTGTTTCACTTTATCAACATCCGTTTTTTGCCCGGTGTGTGGCAGGGCGATCCTGAACAAATTGGCCACGGCGCATTGGCGACGCCCTATAGCGGCACGCTGCCGTTGATCGACATAAACCGCAGGCTTGGTCAGGGGGCGTTTTTGGATCAGCAGGCGATCTTGTCGGACCTTGTCGATATGTTGATCCTGCGCAAACTGGTTGCGGCGAACCCAGTCGTTGAAAAAATATTCCAACACCTGGATGACATCCAAACAGTGGCCGACATGGCGGAGGTTTCAAACCTGTCGACCCGCCAGTTGCAACGCAGGCTAAAACAAACGACCGGATTTGCACCGCATGATTTTCTAAAGGTGCTGCGTTTGCAGCAGGCGTTGAACGGCGATGACACATGGTCTTATGCCGATCAGTCCCATTTCATCCATTCATTTCGCAATGCGACGGGTTACACGCCAGGCCGGTATTCCCGAAAATTTGATGTCTGATATCTACAATACAGGGTCAATTTGGCTTGCTAGTTGGGTGTCATATCGACAGCAAAAAGGAAACCGATATGACAAAGATGAATGCCGTTGGATGGTTTGATATCTACGTAAACGACCTAAGTCGCGCGGTGGCTTTTTATGAAGCAGTTCTGGGCGTAACGCTTGAGCCGATGGGGGACCCGACCGGAGAGGCGCAAATGATGAGTTTTCCAGTTGACATGAGCGCCTACGGTGCCGCAGGCGCATTGACAAAGTCGCCCCATGCCGCACCCGGTGTGGGGGGCACGGTCATCTATTTCATGGTCGAGGATTGCGCCGTGCAAGAAGCACGGGTTGCCAAGGCGGGTGGCCGCGTGGTTCGTCCAAAGTTCTCGATCGGGAAATTTGGCTGGGTCACTTTGTGTCAAGACACCGAGGGCAATATGTTTGGTCTTAACTCTTTGAAATGATGCCATTCCACCGAACACATTTGACGAAAACCTTAGACGTGGGCAGGGGGAATACTGCCCGCGTGCGGTTTGCGTTTATCGCGGACATGGTCTGTATCGGACTATCCGGTGCGCGCTGATTTCGTGGGTTGGATATTTAATATCCCGAAGCTGGCTTAAGGCATTGGGTGACCGCGGCAAAATGAACTCAATTTTATACATAACTTCACCTCGTCTAAATCAATAGGCTTTAGCGTCGCGCTAATATTGGGAGCTAAATATGCCTGTTACGATTTATGCAGAAGATAATGAATTTGCCGCCGCTTCAGGCAGCAATGTTGATGTGACTGACGAGTTCAGCTACTTTGACCATCCGCCAGACTCGACGGCAAACCTAACAATCACTTCTAATGCTGGTGATGGTGAACCGTTCTATTTCGAAGTTGGCGAGACTTATGATCTGACATGGACCGGTCACAGTGGTGGGAACATGGAGGATGCAGTCATTGTTCGCAGTGACTATTTGGGACCAGGGCAAGGTGCGATTGTTTTTGAGGGCATCAATTCGAATACCGGCGAGCTGTTTCAGATGGTTTGGACCCCCGGATTTGATCTGGAAGAATGGTACTGGGCCAACGGTGGTGGCCCGTCCAGCCCGAATGGGTTCTGGACCAACGATTTGAATGCAGCCGAAACCGTTGGCGTTGTGTGCTTTGCAGCGGGCACCTTGATCGCCACACCGACTGGATTGTCGCCGGTTGAAACGCTCAAACCCCAGCAGTTGGTCACTACGGTTGGTAATGGAAATTGCCCCGTTTTGTGGGTTGGGGAACGAAAGCTGCTTGGGGTTGGAGCATCAGCGCCCGTGGTTTTTGAGGCAGGAACAATCGGCAATGATCGCCGCCTTGCTGTGTCGCAAAACCACCGGATCATGCTCGCTTCACCGTGGTCAGAACTGTATTTTGGTCAACGTGAGGTGTTCGCGCCTGCAAAAGCCCTGATCAACGGAACCAGTATCTTTATCGAGACACGGCGAGAGGTGACCTATCACCATATTTTACTGCCGGACCATGAGGTGCTTTTGGCTGAAAATGTCCCATGTGAAAGCTTGTTTTTAGGGGATATTGCGCTTGCCCGCTTGAGCCCCGAGGCCAAAGCCGAGGTGGCGCAGTATCTCCCTCAGCTCAAAAGGCAATATGAGAAAGAGAAGGGGCAAGTTGCACGGATGGACCTGAGTTTCAAGCAAGCGCGCGTGTTGGCTGTCGCCATGGGGTTGACTGATATGGAAGCGCCGCGCCCCGTCCCCAGATGCTTGATTGCCTGCTAGGGGAGCGGCTTTGCCACTTTCGTTACTGCGCTATTCCGCAGCGGGTAGCTTAAGTTCGGTCGCCTCGGCGCGGGTGAGCATCTCGCCTTGTTTGCGCTGCAAAACCATGCCGCGGGCCTTGGCGTAAATGGGGTCTTCCCAGAACATCATGCAGCCATTGCAACCTTTGCCACAGCAGCCATCCACCCCAACGCGATTGGTTTTGAAACGCCGGGTTTCGGCCCCGTCACCGATAGCCTCGACCAGCTCATCGCGGCGTTTGGTGTAGGCCTTGTCATTGGGTTTGCCGGTGGTTTCAATGCCCTGTGTCAGCTTGTCCAGCTTGATGCGTGCCCATTGATCTTCGGTCAGTGCGCGTTCCTTGCGCATAACGGAAAATTCAGGAAAACGCGCGCGGATGTCTGTGGCGTCTTCATGGTCGAACAGGGAAAACGGAATACGGATCGTGGTGCGTGTGCCGCCGTGGATTACGTCGCGTTTCTCGCCTGTGTCCGCAATTTCAAATTCATAGAGCCGCAGCAAAACCGGCTCACGGGTGACGGGCGAGATGAACTCCAGCACTTCGCCAGCTTCCAGTTTGTTTTTTACATCAATCAGCAGCGCGTCCTCGGTGACGCCTGTGACCACGCCGGCGTATTCCCATTGTGCGATGGCAGCTGTGTGCTCGTAATTATGGGCGGTGTTGTCCAAACGGCCATTATGGAAGGCCAGTGTGTAACCGCGGTTGCCTACGGACTCGAGTTCCTGCATGTATTTTTCCGGCGTCCAGCCTTTGGGGTCGGCGTAATAATCGTCGATCGCCATGCGGTAGGCGCGGGCCACCACAGCGCAATAATATTCAGATTTGCCGCGCCCCTCGACCTTGAGGCTGTCGACGCCGATGCGCAGATATTCGTCGAGTTTGGGCATGATGCACAGGTCTTTGGAATTCAAGATGTAAGATCCGCGCTCGTCTTCCTCGATAGGCAGTAATTCACCAGGGCGGCAGCCTTCCTCCAGGAGGAATTCGAACATGTCGTAGTTGTCATCCGTGATGTGCAATTCTTGATGGGTGCCGTCTTTCATGCGCATGCGGAATTTATAGTTCCAACGGCAAGAGTTGGCGCAATTCCCTTGATTGGCGCCGCGTTCGGCCATGAAATTGGACAGCAAACAGCGTCCTGAATAGGTCATGCACATGGCGCCATGTACAAAGGCTTCGATCTTGATATCAGGGCATTTTTCCCGGATTTCGGTCAGCTCGCCAAAGGAAACTTCGCGGGCCATCACCACCAGTTCTGCCCCCAGATCGTGCCAGAAATTCACCGAAAGGTAGGATGAAACATTGGACTGGGTCGAGATGTGCAGCGGCAATTCGGGGGCGTGGGTTTTGACGTATTGGAATACGCCAGGATCGGCGATGATCAACCCGTCGGGTTTTACCTTGCGCACGGTTTCAATGTACTCCTCAAGTTTGGGCACATCCTTGTTGTGCGAAAACAGGTTCAGCGTGAGATAGGCGCGTTTGCCATGGCTGTGACAAAACTCGACGCCTTCAATCACATCCTCAAGTGAGAACTGCGATTTGGTACGTAAAGACATGTCAGGTGTGCCAAGGTAAACCGCGTCGGCCCCGTAAAGGATTGCCATTTTGAGCTTTCGCAGGTTGCCTGCGGGCATCAGGAGTTCGGAACGGTGTTGGGTCATTTCGCGCGACTTTATGATTAGGGGTGATGGGGACTTTTACACGGGTTTTTGTCGATTGCCAATTGGGGAATGTTAGGGGGTGGTCAAGGAAGGTTTTGTTTTTCCGGGTGTTGATATCAAGGGAGAATCGATGGGCACTCCTTTGCATTTTTCTACGATTGGATGAGTTAACGATTCTTCAAATCATTTCCACTATTCCGGAATAGTGGAAACGTTATGGGGCTGCCTAAACGTGAAGAATATTTTGGAAATCACCAACCGTACGAACCCCAAAGGAGCGATCATGACGCCTACCAAAGCCCAAGAAGACAACGCCGCATTTTTTACGGCCTTGTCCCACCGCCGCCGCCAAATGCTTTGTGAAATATTACTGCGCCACGCACCCAACGGTTTGCCATTTGGTGCGCTGCAGGTCGAAAGTGGTCTGAAGGTTTCCACCCTGACGCATCATCTGCGCTTTATGTATCAGGGCGGGATTTTGAATCGTAAACAAATCGGACGCGAGACATGGTTGTCGATTGACGCCGCGCAACTCTTTCACCGCGCTAACGGTTTCGGCTCAGAGATGGTTAAAAATACCCGCAGCGCCCGACCAATGAACGACCCAGCCGCCACGCCAACAATACTTGTAAACGCGATGTGAAACCCGGTTGAGGCATAGGTGTTTGGTGAAATGGCACTCACCACGCCGCCAGCAAAATTCATCCAAAAACAATCATTACCGCAACGAAGGTGAGCCATTCGGCCTTTAAAGTGACACGCCCAGCGGACTTTTTGCCGATAACACGTCGTTGGAAACCAAACCCCAAAAGGGTGCCAAGCAGATAGGTTGCCGCAAACACAATCCATAACGCGCTAGCGCCCTGCAATGAGTTGACGGTATTTAGCGGTAACAAACCAAGCAGCGGCAACAGATAAATCGGTAAGGTGGGGGTGGATCAGGCGCGCGTGGCCATTAGGCCGAAGAAAATCAATATGGCGAGCAGAGGCCAGACCCAAAGTGGGGCGCCGCTCAAGATAGAACTCAACATGTTTAAATAGGGCCTGACCCTGGCGAATGCGCCCACGGTCAGGGCCATTTTGGTGTGACGCCAGCCAGCAGTTGGTCGACCAATGCAGATTCCGCAGGGCTCAATATTTGCGCCCGCGGATAGATCGGGTCAGCGCGATCATTCAGGATTGGTCCACCCCAGCCATCTGTTGTTTCAAAAAACCGCGCCACACCTGCCTCGCCAAATTCCGTCAGATAACCCTGCACAACCACGTCCAGATAGGACAGCAAAATCGGGTTTTGAGCAGTAGGAGGATGATGCGCGTCGGCTTTGATCGCGTAAACCGCCACCTCGGGGTCATGATTCATTTCGTGACGCACCTGATGGGTTGCGTCGCGGCGCAAATAGGCACGTTCGCGAATATCCAAAGCAGCCCAATCGTTGTTTGGTACGGCCGCAATCAACCCGTCAATCAGGGAATCAGCATCCGGCACCGCCGTCAAATAACAAATGTCACGGCTGTGCGAGCGCCGCCAGGCGCGCCTCCATCCGCTGATTTGCGCAGGCTGGGCTTGCGCGTAATTGTGGGTGTCGCGGTTTACCAGCGAGCCATAGCCGAAGAAAAACGGATCGTTCATATCCTAAATTTGGCATTTGTATGCAGATGAATACAACCCCTTGCTTGGTTGTCAGGGCTGGTTTATCGTACCGCTGTCAGCATCGGGAGAATCTGGTGAACACCAGTGCCGAAGGAGCATGCGCCCCGCTAAACTCTCAGGCCCAAAGGACCGTGATTGACACAACGACACTCTGGAGAGAGGCGCCACATGCGCCCGCCGAAGGGATAGCGATCTCAGGCATCAGGACAGAGGGGGCATCAAAGGGCAACCGATAGGTTGTTGGATTGATGCCGGATGGTTTCCAAGCCGGTTAATGGATAAGGGGCGATAAATGTCTGACCTAAAACGAACCGGTCTTTATGATATACATGTGGAATTGGGTGCTAAAATGGTGCCTTTCGCGGGCTACGATATGCCCGTGCAATATCCGCTTGGCGTGATGAAAGAGCACATCCACACCCGCACATCCGCTGGACTGTTTGATGTCAGCCACATGGGGCAAGTCCTCTTGCGGCCCAAATCTGGCGATGTGGCAGATGCGGCTTTGGCACTCGAAAGCCTTGTGCCTGTGTCACTGCTGGCGCTGAAAGAAGGGCGCCAACGCTATGCAATGTTCACCAATGACGCGGGCGGCATCACCGATGACTTGATGGTTGCCAATCGCGGCGATCATTTGTTTGTGGTGGTCAATGCGGCCTGCAAAGGCGCTGACATTGCACATATGCAAGCGAACCTGTCTGACATGTGCGAAATCGAAGTGATCGAGGATCGCGCGCTATTGGCACTGCAGGGGCCATTGGCCGAAGCTGTACTTGCCGCCATTGCGCCAGTGGCCGAAATGAAATTCATGGACGTGGCCATTGTCGGCTCTGATTTTGGCGACCTTTGGGTTTCACGATCTGGCTACTCTGGCGAAGATGGCTATGAGGTTTCGGTCAGCAATGATCAGGCAGCTGCCTTTGCCCGCGCTTTACTGGCAACCGACGGGGTCGAGCCGATCGGCCTTGGTGCGCGTGACAGTCTGCGGCTGGAGGCGGGTCTGTGCCTTTACGGCAACGACATCGACGAGACCACCAGCCCTGTTGAAGGCGCAATCGAATGGGCCATCCAAAAGGTGCGTCGCAACGGTGGCGAGCGGGCAGGCGGATTTCCTGGCGCCGACCGCATTTTGAATGAACTTGAAAATGGCGCGGCGCGGCGACGGGTTGGCATCTTGCCTGACGGGCGCGCCCCGATGCGAGCGCACACCTTGTTGTTTGCTGATGAAACCAGCGACACCACGATTGGCGAGATCACATCCGGTGCCTTTGGCCCAACCATCGAACGCCCGATGTCTATGGGCTATGTCACGACTGAACATGCCGCCACTGGCAACACCATTTACGCCGAGGTGCGGGGCAAACGATTGCCCGCCACCGTGGCTGATATGCCATTCCGGCCATCCACTTATAAACGTTAAAAACCTAAAGGGAGAAGAGATATGAAATTCACAGAAGAGCACGAATGGCTGCGCATTGAGGGTGATGTTGTTGTTGTCGGGATCACCGAACACGCGGCGGAACAGCTGGGCGATGTGGTGTTTGTTGAACTGCCAGAAACGGATCAGGAAGTCGCCAAAGACGACGAAGTTGTGGTGATCGAAAGCGTCAAAGCCGCCTCGGATATTTTGGCGCCGATTGATGGCGAAATCGTTGAGGTCAATACCATGCTGGTGGATGAGCCGGGCAAGGTGAATGACGATGCTCAAGGCGACGCATGGTTCTTTAAAATGAAGCCAGCAGACCTGTCGCAGATGGACGAAATGATGGACGAAGCCGCCTATAAAGCCTTTATCGGGTAGGGGTGAATCGTGGCTGTAAAACGCATTGTCGCGAACATTCAAACGGACGCGCCTACGCAGGTCGCGTCCTTTTACACCGCGCTTTTCGGCCTTGATCTGGCGATGGATCTGGGATGGATTGCCACCGTTCAGGCAGGCACTGATCAGCCAATCCAGTTGAGCGCCGCCTCCGAAGGGGGCTCGGGTACGCCCGTTCCTGCCATCTCCATCGAGGTTGATAACCTTGATGAAACGCACGCCCAAGCGGTCTCGCTTGGGATCAAGATTGAATACGGACCCGTCAACGAGCCTTGGGGGGTCCGGCGCTTTTATGTCCGCGATCCTGCGGGCACATTAATCAACGTCCTGACCCACATGCGCGATTAGCGCCGCAATGAACCGGAGCCGAACATGCCGTTTAAACCCACCGATTACCTGCCCTATGATTTTGCCAACCGTCGCCATATCGGCCCGTCACCGGAAGAAATGGAGGCGATGCTGAAGGTTCTGGGCGTGGACACACTGGACGAGTTGATCGACCAAACCGTCCCCGAAAGCATTCGCTCCAAAGAACCGCTGGAGTTTGGCCGCCCTAAATCCGAGCGCGAGTGGCTGTGGTACATCCGGCAGGTTGCCAAGAAAAACAAAGTCTTCACCACGATGATTGGGCAGGGCTATCACGGTTCGATCACACCACCCGCAATCCAGCGAAATATTTTGGAAAATCCGGCCTGGTATACGGCATATACCCCCTACCAGCCTGAAATTTCTCAAGGCCGCTTGGAGGCCTTGCTGAACTTCCAAACCATGATCACGGATCTGACGGGATTGGAAATCGCAAACGCGTCGTTACTGGACGAATCCACCGCCGCCGCCGAGGCCATGACCATGGCGCAGCGGGTTTCCAAATCCAAGGCGAACGCGTTCTTTGTCGATGAGAATTGCCACCCGCAAAATATCAGCGTAATCCAGACGCGCGCCGAGCCACTGGGGATTGAGGTGATCGTCGGCAATCCTGACGATCTGGACGCCAGTGCCGTGTTTGGCGCGGTATTCCAATACCCCGGCACCTACGGGCATCTGCGTGATTTCACAGCCGAGATGGAGGCGCTGCATGCCACCAAAGCCATCGGTATTGTGATTGCGGATCCGATGGCGCTGACCATTTTAAAGGAACCCGGCGCGATGGGGGCTGACATCGCCGTCGGCTCGACCCAACGGTTCGGTATTCCGCTGGGATACGGTGGCCCGCATGCGGCCTATATGGCCTGCAAAGACAACATGAAACGCTCGATGCCGGGCCGGATCATTGGTGTTTCAATCGACAGCCATGGTGACCCGGCATATCGTTTGTCGCTGCAAACTCGCGAGCAACATATTCGCCGTGAAAAGGCCACGTCCAACGTCTGCACAGCCCAAGCTCTGTTGGCCGTGATGGCCTCGCTTTATGCCGTATTTCACGGACCCAAAGGCCTAAAGGCCATTGCACAACGCATTCACCGTAAAACCGCCCGCTTGGTGCGCGGGTTAGAGGAAGCAGGGTTTGTGATCGAGCCTGACAAATTCTTTGACACGGTCACCATCGAGGTCGGTCCCTTGCAAGGGGCGATAATGCAAGCGGCTGTGAAACAGCGCATCAATCTGCGCAAAATCGGCACCACCAAACTGGGTATCACACTGGATGAAACCACCCGTTCAGACACTTTGAACCGGCTGTGGCGCGCGTTTGGGATTGCGCATACGGACGAAGCATTGCATGCGGAATACCGCGTACCTGACGCGCTGTTACGCACCTCGGAATACCTGACCCATCCTGTGTTCCATATGAACCGCGCCGAGACCGAAATGATGCGCTATATGCGTCGGTTGGCGGATCGTGACTTGGCGTTGGATCGCTCGATGATCCCGCTTGGGTCCTGCACAATGAAGCTGAATGCCGCCGCCGAAATGATGCCGCTGAGCTGGCCGGAGTTCGCCCATATCCACCCGTTGGCACCGGATGATCAGGTGGTGGGTTACACAGAGATTGTTGAGGATCTAAGCGAGAAGCTCTGCCTGATCACAGGTTATGACGCCATGTCGATGCAACCCAATTCGGGCGCGCAGGGCGAATATGCGGGGCTGTTGACGATCAACGCCTATCACCGCTCCAACGGCGAAGAAAATCGTAAGATTTGCCTGATCCCAGTGTCGGCACATGGCACCAATCCAGCCAGCGCACAAATGGCGGGGATGAAGGTGGTTGTGGTCAAATCGGCTGACAATGGCGACATCGACGTGGCTGATTTCCGCGCCAAGGCCGAGGCCGCAGGTGATGATCTGGCGGCCTGCATGATCACCTATCCGTCGACGCATGGGGTGTTCGAAGAAACCGTGCGCGAGATTTGCGAAATCACCCATGAATTTGGCGGGCAGGTCTACATTGACGGTGCCAATCTGAACGCGATGGTTGGCCTGTCCAAGGTTGGCGATATCGGTGGCGATGTCAGCCATTTGAACCTGCACAAAACATTTGCCATTCCGCATGGCGGCGGTGGCCCCGGCATGGGGCCGATTGGCGTAAAAGCACATCTTGCACCGTTTTTGCCGGGCAATCCTGTGGATGGTGAAGGCGCTGTTTCGGCGGCGGCTTACGGCTCGGGGTCGATCCTTGTGATCAGCTGGGGTTATGTGATGATGATGGGCGGCGCCGGGTTAACCCAGGCCACCAAGGTGGCGATTTTGAACGCCAACTACCTGGCAAAGCAGCTTGAGGGATCTTATGACGTCTTGTTCAAGGGCAAAGGCGGGCGGGTTGCGCATGAATGTATTTTGGACACGCGGCCCTTTGAAGAAAGCGCCCATATCACAGTGGATGACATTGCCAAACGGCTGATCGACAGCGGTTTTCATGCGCCAACGATGAGTTGGCCCGTGGCAGGGACCCTGATGGTTGAACCGACCGAGAGTGAGACCAAGGCAGAGCTGGATCGGTTTATCAAAGCGATGTTGTCAATCCGTGCCGAGATTGGCGAGGTTGAAAGCGGAGCGATGGATGCCGAAAATAATCCGCTAAAGAACGCGCCACACACGGTCAGCGATTTGGTAGAGGATTGGGACAGGCCGTATAGCCGCGCACAGGGGTGTTTTCCACCCGGTGCATTTAAGGTGGACAAATATTGGCCGCCGGTTGGGCGCGTCGATAACGTCTATGGCGATCGGCATTTGATATGCACCTGTCCGCCCTTGTCGGATTATGAAGACTAGGAATGCAAAAGCCCTGCGGGCTGCTTAGGAACTCGCTGCGCTCGAGGTTTTGCCTGCGGCAGGCGGATTTTAAGAAAAGAAGAAAGGGGGGGCATTGCAGGTAATCTGTGAAGCCCCTTTTTTTGTGCAAGGGCAAAGAAAAAGGCCGCGCCCCTAAAGGGGAGCGGCCTTTTGTTTGGTTTAGTTGAGCTTTTTATCCCGCAATCAGGCCCATGCTTTCCAGCTTGAGCAGAACTTGGTGCGCGCAGTTGTCGACATCGACGTTTTCTGTCTCCACGGCCAGCTCTGGATCTTTAGGAATGTCGTAGGGGTCTGAAATACCTGTGAATTCCTTGATCTTGCCTTCGCGAGCCAATTTGTACAATCCCTTGCGGTCGCGGCGTTCGCATTCCTCGATCGAGGTTGCAACATGGACTTCGATGAAGGCACCAAAGGCCTCGATGTCTTCGCGGACCGCGCGGCGGGTGGTGGCGTAGGGCGCGATGGGCGCGCAGATCGCGATGCCGCCGTTTTTGGTGATTTCGCTGGCGACATAACCGATGCGACGGATGTTCAGATCGCGGTGTTCTTTGGAGAACCCAAGTTCCGAGGACAGGTTTTTGCGCACCAGATCGCCATCAAGTAGCGTCACAGGGCGGCCACCCATTTCCATCAATTTTACCATCAGCGCGTTGGCGATGGTGGATTTACCTGACCCCGAGAAACCCGTGAAGAACACGGTGAAACCCTGTTCCTTGCGGGCAGGGCGGGTTTTGCGCAGCTCTTCCACAACTGTTGGGAAGGAAAACCACTCTGGAATTTCCAGACCTTCGGACAGGCGGCGACGCAATTCAGTGCCCGAAATGTTCAGCACGGTGACGGAATCTTTGTCTTTGATCTCGTCGGCGGGCTCGTATTGGGCACGTTCTTGCACATAGACCATGTGCTTGAAATCGACCATTTCGATGCCCATTTCTTCTTGGTGCTCGCGGAACAGGTCCTGTGCATCATAGGGGCCGTAGAAATCCTCACCTTGGGAATTTTTACCGGGGCCGGCGTGGTCGCGACCAACAATAAAGTGGGTGCAGCCGTGGTTTTTCCGGATCAAACCGTGCCAAACGGCTTCGCGGGGGCCAGCCATGCGCATGGCGAGGTTCAACAACGACATGGTCGTGGTTGAGGCCTTGTATTGATCCAACACAGCTTCGTAACAACGCACACGTGTGAAATGGTCGATATCACCAGGTTTGGTCATGCCAACAATCGGGTGGATCAACAGGTTGGCCTGCGCCTCGCGGGCGGCGCGGAACGTCAGCTCCTGGTGGGCGCGGTGCAGCGGGTTGCGGGTTTGGAAGGCCACAACTTTGCGCCAGCCCAGTTTGCGAAAATAGGTCCGTAATTCATTCGGCGTGTCGCGGCGCGCCTTAAAATCATAATGCACTGGCTGTTGGATGCCGGTAACCGGACCACCAAGGTAGATTTTGCCAGCCGTGTTGTGCAGATAGTTGACGGCGGGGTGCGCATCATCGTCGGCGCCGAATACTTTTTCGGCCTCGACGGATTTGTTCGGTTCCCATTTGTCGGTGACGGACATCATCCCGAGGATCACACCCTCTTGGTCGCGTAGGGCAATGTCTTGGCCCAGCTCAACGCTGTCGGCGAATTTTTCGTCCACATCCAATGTGATCGGCATTGGCCATAGTGTGCCATCCGCAAGGCGCATGTTTTCTACAACGCCGTTGTAATCCGCCTCGTTCATGAATCCCTTTAGCGGGTTGAAACCACCATTCATCAGCAACTCAAGATCGCAGGTTTGGCGGGAGCTTAGATCCCAAGAGGTCAGCTCGGCCGCCTCGGTTTTCAACTTTTGGGCGCTCTCATAGGAAACATACAATTCAGGAATAGGCGCAAGGATGGGCATGGACATGGGTTACTCTCGATCTGATTGGTAATAGACTGTGTTCTGGGTGCAGATAGGGTGGCCTGAAGGTGAATATCAAGTGAAACAAAAGCTGGTTTTGTAAATTTCCTACATATTTAAGCGAATTGATGCCGAGGTGGAACATATTTGCAGAAATTAACTGGAAAATGGATTAGCTAAGCCCGGAATTCTTGAGGTGAGCCTGCCAATTGAACCTGCGCACGTTGCCGAACCCAAAGCACGGATGGGGTGTTCAGATCGATCCCAAGGGTGGCGCAGGTGTCGAGGTCACGCAGATCGCAGAGCGCGGCGTTGGATACATCAAACGGAATGGTCACGCGAGGTGGATCATCAGGTTTCAGATAAACGGCAACAGCGGCTGTTGCGGCGTCACGACTGGTGAGCAATAAAAAGCGGGTTGCCCATCGTGGTGGAACCACACCTCTGGATGGATCACCCCACCCAAAACGCGTTGTGTGTCACGGCAAAAGTGATCCGATAAAAGCGCCCCGAAAGGGGCACAAAATTAAGCGTCACCTTCTTCGGCCAAGAACCGCTCAGCCTCGAGCGCGGCCATGCAGCCCATACCCGCCGAGGTCACCGCTTGACGGTATTTGTGGTCGATCAAATCGCCTGCGGCAAACACGCCAGGGATCGAGGTGGCCGTGCTGTCTGGTTGTGTCACGACGTAGCCGCCCATGTGGGTTTCCAGCACGTCCTTGACCAATTCGTTGGCGGGCGAGTGACCGATTGCGATGAACACGCCCTTGCAGGGTATCTCGGTGATCTCGCCGGTTTTGACGTTCTTGGTGCGCACGCCGGTGACGCCTTTGGGCATCTCGTCGCCAACGACTTCGACCAGCTCATTAAACCACAGGGGTTCGATCTTGGGGTTTTTCATCAAGCGATCTTCAAGGATTTTTTCGCTGCGCAACTCATCGCGGCGGTGGATCAGAGTGACTTTGCTGGCGAAGTTGGTCAGGAACAAGGCTTCTTCTACGGCCGTGTTGCCACCCCCAACCACAACGATTTCCTGATCGCGGTAAAAGAACCCATCACAGGTCGCACAGGCCGAAACGCCAAAGCCTTTGAAGGCTTCTTCTGTTTCCAGACCCAGCCATTTTGCCCGTGCGCCCGTGCAAAGAATAATCGCATCAGCGGTATAGACTGTGCCGCTGTCAGAATTGGCGGTAAAGGGGCGTTTGGACAGATCCAGATCGGTAATAATATCGCCGATGATCTCGGTGCCCATTGCGGCGGCGTGTTCTTGCATTTTGATCATCAGATCGGGGCCTTGGACCTCGGTGAAGCCGGGGTAGTTTTCAACATCCGTGGTGGTGGTCAGCTGGCCGCCGGGCTCAAGCCCCTGCACCAGCAACGGGTTTAACATAGCGCGGCTGGCATAGACGCCAGCGGTGTAGCCTGCGGGGCCAGAGCCGATGATCAATACTTTGGTGTGACGTGTTTCGGCCATAACAGGCTCCTTTGGGATAGGTCGTTTTAGGTGATATAATCGGGCAGGCCGCGCAGTGAAAGCCCCGTTGGCCACTGCCGCGATAAAAGGCGCGTGTATTTACTGATGTCGAAAGAATATTGCGAAGTTGTGAAATATTGTTGCGCACCAATGGGTGGGCGCATACAATCCGGCATAACGCAAATTGGGGGCCGTCATGGTTGCAATGAAATTTGATCCTATTGACCGGATGATATTGGCTGAATTGCAGGCCGATGGTCGCATGACCAACGTGGAATTGGCCAAACGGGTCGGAATTTCGGCGCCACCCTGCTTGCGCCGCGTGCGCACGCTAGAGGAAAATGGGTTTATCCGCGGCTATCATGCCGATGTGGACGCCCGTGCCTTGGGGTTTGAAGTACAGGTTTTTGCGATGGTCGGTCTGGTCTCTCAGGCTGAGGTTGATCTGTCGGCGTTTGAGGAGAAATGCCAGAACTGGCCGCTGGTGCGCGAGTGTCACATGCTGAATGGCGAAGTGGATTTCGTGTTGAAATGCGTCGCACCGGACCTTTTGACGTTTCAGAATTTCCTGACCGAGGATTTGACCTCGGCAGACAATGTGGCCAGCGTCAAAACCTCACTGGTTATTCGCGGTGCCAAGGATGAACCAGGTGTGCCATTCGATGTGCTCGAAAAGCGGCTGGAAAAACTGGCCTGATACAAATCCAACAAAATTGAATTCATCCGACGATCGGATGAATGCATGATTGTGATTGGTCCTGCATAAAAATCCGCAGCGCGCCTAGGCGGCCAAAATGTCCATCGTTTCGTCCAGTGACATCCGTGGATAGGCCGACGGGCCGAATTCGCCTAAGGACTTAATGTGAGGGAACATCGCCAAAAACAGCGACCGCATTTGGCCGGTTAGGTGAATATCATTGCGGTTGCCCGGATGATAGCTTTCGACCTCTAGCCCATTGGCGTAAATAATCTGGTGACGTTCAAACGCCAAATGATAGACGCGCACGGTGGTGGCCGGGGTGATTTCCAGCACTGTGTCGCCGTCAATAAAAGCGGTGATCGGGGCCAGGGCGGCTGAAGTGCCCATAGCCGAAATCAAAACCGCGTCCTGACGAAACAGCCGCGCCGAGGGGCCGAGCAAAAGATCCGGCATCGGGCGGCCCAAGCCAAAACTGTCTGCAGTGACGCGCGACAGCTTGCCCATGCCCTCGGGTTGGTTCGGGGCATCGGGCACAAGGGACATTGATCCGGACCAAAGCAAGGGTTGTGCGCCTTGATCACGGGTTAGCACACGGGTGCCGGGCAGCAGGTCTTCGACCGCAATGGGCCCTTCGTCAGTGGCAATTAAACTGCCCCGCGCCAACGCACAGAACGCGTCTTCAAAGGTCGGCATGGCGGGGGCAATGCGGGTAAAATCAGTGATTTCGGAATTATGGCCCAGATAGGCGACCTCGTAACGGCGTGTCCGAGGCAAGGCACGCAAAGGTCGCCTGTCTGGTCGAGCGGCCCACGTATGAGGAACCGTATTATTATTCTCTATGCCCATTGGTCTGGAGCGGTGGGGATACGTCATGATGCGTCCTTAACGGTTGCACATCTTCCTTCGGTCCCCACCGAAGATGCATAGTGAATTGTTAAGACTAAATGATCGCAATCATCGGCTATTGTCAAAAAATAGCGTGTAATGGATACGAGGGCGCCCCCAATGTGGCGCAGGCGGCGTGATTGTTTCCAAATCAAAGCGCCAACTGCCTTAATTTGATTCGAAGCTCTATTCGTGGCCTTAAAAACAATACAGGCCACCGGTGAGGGTGGCCTGCGGCCCCTTTAAAGGAGCGGATCGGTAATTGGCGAGCTTTGGATTATGCGCGCGCGGCCTTTATTGAAGCAGACTGATTGGCGCGCTTGGCGATCCATTCAGTGCGACGTGCGCCACGGGTCCAAGGCATAACCACATCGGTTTTGGCGGCTTCGTCAATGATGCTCTTGATCATACGTGTCTGCTTTTTCATTTTACTGCTCCATTTGCTCATATTGTGCGCTGCGCTGTTTTTGATCTTGGCGCTTGTCGCGAAATTCTGTGTTGGCCTGCGTCAACATCTGCTGACAAAACCTAATATGACGGTGTATTCTGGCGCTAGAATGGCAAGTTTGAATAAAATTAGAAGGAAATCAGAATTTTTATAGGAGAGCAGGGTGCGAAAGCGCGGGGTGGCGAAAGGGCTTTGTTTTCTTGACGATTAGCGCGTGAGACCGCGTTAATGATCTGCGATTGGGTGGATTGTTTCCAAAATATGGGCGGAAATTGGGCAGGTCCTGTCACATTGCCGGCCCATTCGGGCTAAGTTCGGATCACCGAAATTAGCCGCCCGTAGTCGGCTTCTTTATTATGCACACAGCGACGATAGGAATAGAACCGCGCGGCGTCACTATAGGTACAGTGGCGAATCCATTCAGCACTGCCGACATTGGCGCGACGCAGGCGGTGCAACCCATATGACGGAAGGTCGAACTGAACCCGGTCTCCAACGCCGCCCGCAAAGAAGCGGCTGTTGTCGGGGTCATCATCCATGAAGCTGTCCATGAACTCGGGCCCGACCTCATAAGCGGATTGGCTAATGCAGGGCCCGATCACAGCGGTGGTGTTGGCACGCTTAGCCCCAAGCACCTCCATGGCATCCAAGGTGGCCTCAAGCACGCCACCAAGCGCACCTTGCCAACCCGCATGCGCCGCCCCAACGACGCCAGCCTCAACATCGGCAAATAAAACCGGTGCGCAATCGGCCGTGAGAATGCCGAGCGCCGTGTCAGGCGTGTTGCTGACCATGGCGTCGGCTTTGGGACGATCAGGGCCAAGTGGGCCAGTGACGGTCAAAACAACGGGTGAATGATATTGATGCACCGAGGCAAGTTGCGCCAGATCAACGCCCATGGCCTGCGCCACACGGGTACGGTTCAGGGTGACGGCCTCGGTTTGATCGGTTGAGCCAAAGCCACAGTTCAACCCCTGAAAAATGCCACTGGACGCACCGCCTTTGCGGGTGAAAAATCCATGCCGCTGATCGGCTAGACTGTCGGCGGTTAGGATTTCTAAGGTCATTGGCTGAACCCCGGCGGTGGTGTGGACCCGTTTGGATAAAACGCAATTGCTTTGAACAGTGTGCCCATTTCGGTGGGATCAATCAAGCGACGGTGCGCGCTGAGGTGGTTTTCGAGACTAACACCCTCTAACCCTTGGGCCAAGGCCTCGGCGCGTTGATCAATACCCAGCCGTTGCAGTAGTTCGCCCTGCGCGATCATTTTGCTAACGGGGGTGTGGCTGACAGCAGCAACGGCGAGAGCTTCAAAATCCACATGTGCTGTGATGTCGGCTTGGCCGGGGTGGGCCAGCGGGGTGTCGAATTCGTGGTTGCGCAGGGCTTGCAGGGTGTCACCCAAAGAACGCCAATCACCATAGTCGATGATGATCGCCGCCCCGCCACGGGCACCGATACGGGCGGCGATTTGCGCGGCAATGGCAGTGGCGGGCGCGCAGACCTCAACCAGATCGCCATTGCGACAATCTTTGCGGCGATTCGCCAGTGGCGGCAAATCGGCGGCGGCGGATGCGCCAAAGGCCAGTTCACCATCGGCGACCCCGACAAGGCGTTCGCGCCAGCCGTCATCGTCCAGAATGTATTGGTGGATCGGCAGGGCATCAAAAAATTCGTTGGCCAGCAGAAACAGTGGCGCGTCAGGGATTTCCTCGACATTGCCGACCCATGTAACGTCATAGTCGTTCAGGGTTTCGGCTTGGATTTTTTTCAGGGCGGGGGAGGCCTCGACCAAAGTGATCCGGGCGGCGGCGTGGAAATTAGGAACGCCTTTGGTGGCGCGCAAAACGTCCGCCATCAAGGTGCCGCGGCCTGGGCCGAGTTCGGCAAGGACAAAGACCTCGGGGGAGCCTTGTTCCAACCATGTCTGAGCCAAACACAGGCCGAGCAATTCGCCAAACATCTGGCTGATCTCGGGGGCGGTGGTGAAATCACCCTCGGTGCCGAACGGATCGCGGGTGGAGTAATAGCCGAACTTCGGGTGCAGCAGGCATTCGCCCATGTATTCGGCCAGCGTGATGGGGCCGGTTTTATCGATATGTTCAATCATCAATTTGGCAAGTTCAGTCATGTGCGCCGCCGTGCGTTGAAAATGAAGGCTAAGCCGATCAGGATCATCGGGATCGACAGTTGCTGGCCCTTGGTCAGGCCGAAGTCACCAAATTGCATGACATAGCCCATTGGGTTGGTCGCGGTGATGAATTGCGCATCGGCTTGGCGAAACAGTTCGACAATAAATCTTGAGATGCCGTATCCCGCGATGAACAGGCCCATCAACTGGCCCGGTTTTTTCAACCAATCGCGTCGCCATGCCAGATAAAGGATCAGCGCGCCGAGGATCAGCCCCTCAAGCAATGCTTCGTAGATTTGCGAGGGGTGGCGAGCGCAGATGTCAGCGATGTTGGCGCAGTCCTGTGCGGCGGTTCCGGGGAAAATCACAGCCCAGGGCAGGGTAGAAGGACGGCCCCAAAGCTCGGCGCTGTTGAAATTGGCCAAGCGCCCCAGAAACAAGCCCGTCGGAGCGGCCATTGCCATCAGGTCGCCAAAGGGCAGC
Source organism: Rhodobacteraceae bacterium UBA2776 (assembly GCA_002352425.1). GTDB lineage: Bacteria > Pseudomonadota > Alphaproteobacteria > Rhodobacterales > Rhodobacteraceae > Profundibacter. The sequence goes on along the minus strand of DEIK01000015.1, from coordinate 22,359 downwards.
ATTTTGATGCCGTGGTTTTTGCAAAATATCAAACCAACGACGACCACGCCCCAAAAGCCGCCGTGAAATGACATGCCACCATTCCAGACTTGCAGGATTTCAACAGGATTTTGCAGATACCTGTTGAGATCGTAAAATAGTACAAAGCCAAGGCGTCCCCCAAGGATGATGCCAAGAATGGACCATGTAAGGAAGGCTTCAATCAGTTCGGGGCTGGTGGGGGCAACCTCATTTGGCCACAAGCGCGGGGTGCGCACGGCACGCAAAACGATGCGATAGCCGATGATGATGCCAACGATATAGGCCAGCGCGTACCAACGCAGCGCAAAGGAAAAGGTGCCTATATCAAGGCTGAAAATTTCGTTGCCAAAACCGGGGAAGGGAATAACGTACTGCATATTCGGTAAGTGCCTTTCATGTCAGGGCAAAGTCAACCTTGAGATTCGTGTCGCTGCACCCCATATAGGCACTAACAGAAAATGCAGGAGTCCCGCATGCAAACCCGTAATAAAGTACTCGATGATCTTTCAAGTGTCTTCACCAACGCGATGGGCGTGGCCCAAGGTGCCAAGGATGAGGCCAATACGGCGATGAAGAGTTGGGTTGATCGCTGGATGGCGGATCGCGATTTCGTATCACGCGAAGAGTTTGATGCGGTGCGAGCGATGGCGCAAAAGGCGCGCGAAGAAAATGAAGCCCTAAAGGCACGGCTGGAGGCGCTGGAAGTTAAGGCGGCGCCTAAGAAAAAGCCTGCGAGCCGCGCTAAGAAACCCTAAAATTAAGGTGCTAACGCGCTTTTTGGTTGGTAAAACCCCCTCAGTCCCCCTGAAGGGGGAGGCGATGGCGTATGGGTGGCAATTTTAATTTTACCACAGTCGCATAGGCGACCAGATGGCGCCCCAGACCGGGAAATTTATGCAATTGGAAACAAGAAGGGCTTTTGCTTGGGGCAGGGGTGCGCCCGGCGTTCAAATGATGAGCGCGCAAAATATCTGGGGATAAGATGAATATAATTCTTTACAGATTCCGCCCCATACACCACCATATGTGGTAAGAGCGGCGGTAACATCCACTGACTCTGGTAGAGAGGTCTAAGTATTGCGGGTTATTTTCGCAAATGGGCCATAGCAGTAGAAGGTCAGGCATATGTCATTATCCGAACAGTTTATGGACGCGGATGAGCTGCATCCAATCGACATTGTCGAAACATTGGCCGAGCATCACGCATGGGACTTTGACCGTGTTGCGGATGACCAGATCGCGATGGCGGTTGAGGGGCAGTGGCGGACCTATTCGATCACTTTGGCGTGGTCCGAACAGGACGAGACCCTGCGTTTGATCTGTACCTTCGAGATGGAGCCACCGAACGAGAAGCTTCCGGATTTGTATGAGGCACTGAATTCGGTGAATGATCGCTGCTGGGCGGGGGCCTTCACATATTGGAACGAGCAACGCTTGATGGTCTATCGCTACGGGTTGGTTTTGTCGGGTGGCCAAGTGGCAGGGCCGGAGCAAATTTCGACCTTGATCGAGGCGGCGATCAGTTCGGCAGAGCGGTATTACCCAGCGTTTCAATTGGTGGTCTATGGTGATCAGCCGGTTGAGCAAGCTATGCAGGTTGCCATTGCAGAGGCTTACGGTCGCGCATAACCTTACCCTGAATTTACTTGGGGAGCGGCAAATCATATGAATATGAATGACGTATATGAACGCGGTTTGGTTTTGCTGGGCTGCGGCAAGATGGGATCAGCCATGTTGCAGGGGTGGTTGGGCAACGGCATGCCCGTCACGTCAGTGTGGATCATAGACCCGAATCCCAGTGATTGGGTGCTAGGGTTGGTGGCCGATGGGTTGCATTTGAACACAGACTTGCCCGCCGCACCGGCAATTGTGTTGGTGGCAGTCAAGCCGCAGATGATGGCGCAGGCCTTGCCGACATTGACGCCACTAGGCAATGGATCGACCTTGTTCATATCGGTGGCCGCAGGCACGCCGATGTCGTTTTACGAAACCACTTTGGGTGCGGACACGCCTGTGGTTCGGGCGATGCCGAACACACCAGCCGCCGTTTTGCGCGGCATCACGGCGTTAATCGGCAATGACAACACGGGCAAGGCAGAGGTGGCCTTGGCCGAGACGTTATTGCAGGCCGTTGGGCAGACGGTGCAGTTGGATCATGAGGCACAGATTGATGCGGTCACGGGGGTTTCGGGGTCCGGACCTGCATATGTGTTTTTGATGATCGAGGCGATGGCGGCTGCGGGTGTCGCGCAGGGTTTAGCACCTGAGTTGGCGATGAAATTGGCCAAGGCGACAGTTGGGGGCGCTGGGCAATTGGCCGAGATGGCCGATGACGATCCGGCGCAATTGCGTGTCAATGTTACCAGCCCACAAGGCACCACGGCAGCGGCGCTGGAAGTGTTGATGGACGCGGATGCGGGATTGACACCGTTGATGGTGAAGGCCGTCGCAGCCTCGGCTGATCGGTCGCGGGAGTTGTCCAAGTGAGCAATGATCTGACGTTTGATGAATTTTTGAAGGTTGACGTTCGGGTCGGCGAAGTGGTGCGGGCCGAACCCTATCCAGAGGCGCGTAAACCCGCGATCAAGCTGTGGGTGGATTTTGGAGGAGAACTGGGCGAGAAGCGCAGCTCGGCCCAAATAACGGCGCATTACACGCCGGAGGCACTGGTCGGGAAGCGGGTGATGGCGGTGGTCAATTTCCCGCCACGCCAGATCGGCAAGTTCATGTCAGAGGTGCTGGTTCTGGGGGTTTCCGATGCCGAGGGTGGCATTGTGTTGCTGACCCCCGACAAGGATGTGCCGCTGGGTGAAAGGATGCATTGATGATGAACTTGCTGGTTTCGCGAGCACTGCCTGCCACAGTGATGGAGGCTTTGAATTCCGAATTTGAAGTGACCTTGCGCCCCACAACACAGCCGATGTCCGAGGACGAAGCGACAGTGGCGCTGTCGGCTTACGACGCGATATTGCCAACGTTGGGAGACGGCTTCACCGCCGCGGCGATCGGGCGCGTTGATGCGCCGCGGTGCAAGGTTTTGGCGAACTTTGGGGTTGGTTACAATCACATCGACACGGGTGCGGCGTTGGCCAAGGGCATCACCGTGACCAACACGCCGGGGGCCGTGACGGATGCGACGGCGGATATCGCGATGACACTGATATTGATGGCGGTGCGCCGCGCGGGCGAAGGTGAACGACTGGTACGCAGCGGGGAATGGACAGGGTGGCATCCGGTGCAAATGCTGGGGATGCACATTGGCGGGAAAACAGTTGGGATCGTCGGCATGGGGCGGATCGGTAAAGCGATTGCGCGACGCTGTCAGGCCGGGTTCGGGATGAGCGTTGTGTTTCACAATCGCTCGCATGTGGCCGAAGTCGGGGTGCCAGCGCGGCAGTTGGGATCACTGGCTGAGGTGATGGCAGAGGCGGATGTCGTCGTTTGCGCGGTGCCCGGCAGTCCCGAGACGCACCATATGATTGACGCCGCAGCGCTGAGTGCGATGCAACCGCATGCCTATTTGGTGAATATTTCGCGCGGCGATGTTGTGGACGAGGCCGCGCTGATTGCTGCGTTGACATCAGGCCAAATTGCTGGTGCGGGGTTGGATGTGTATGAGCAAGAACCGTATGTGCCAGAAGCTTTGCGGGCGCTGGACAACGTCGCGTTGTTGCCACATCTGGGAACCAACGCCGAAGAAGTCCGCACCAATATGGGGATGATTGCGGTTGAAAATCTGCGGGCGTTTTTCAGTGGGGATGCGGTGCCAAACCGGGTATGACGCGCTGCTTGTCGCCCTCTTTGCAATGAAAAAGCCGTAAGGTGAGGGTCATTTATTTCTGCTGACCCGTGGCCTCGCGCCAGTGTTTGCGACACAGCGATACATAGCTTTCATTGCCACCGATCTGAACCTGATCGCCGTCCATCAGTACCTTCCCGGTATCATCCTGACGCACCACCATCGTGGCCTTTTTACCGCAATGGCAAATAGTGCGGGCCTCGCGCATTTCATCGGCCAAAGCCAACAGTGCGGCCGATCCGGGAAACAGCTCGCCCTGAAAATCAACGCGCAGCCCGTAACACATTATCGGCACGCCCAAATCATCGACCGCGCGGGCCAACTGCCAAACCTGCGACTTTTGCAAGAACTGCGCTTCGTCAATAAAGACACAAGCGCATGGCCCTGCCGCAAGCCGTGCCTCGATCTTGGCAAACAGATCCTCATCGGCCTCGAAGGTGTCAGCATCATCATCAATACCAATGCGCGAGGCGATCCGCGCTGCGCCGGCCCGATTGTCCAACCGCGCCGTCATCAGATAGGTGTCCATGCCGCGCTCGCGATAATTGTACGAGGCTTGCAGCAAAATCGTAGATTTTCCTGCGTTCATTGTAGAGTAGTGAAAATAGAGCTTTGCCATAACAGCTTATTTGCCCGCACTTGTATCGGTGTGCAAGCCCAGATACGGCGAAATTTTGCAGCGATAAGGTGGGGGTTCATTCCGTGAGGTGCAATTTTGCGTCTGTTGTTTTAGGCGCTTAACAGGTCCATATAAAGTGAGGCCCGGACCTGGCAAAATGCCTGGGGATGATCCGGACCTCGAATACTATTACGAACTAAAAAGGGCCATCGCGCGGCTGCCAGATTTCTCTGGCCCTATTATTCCCACGCAACAGAAGCACGATGAACCCCCACCCTAACCAACGCTGGGTGCGCCAGTTACTCGCTACAATCCCAAAACACGGGATATGATTTAGTTATGACAAAGCTGTGCAAAATGATTAATGGGAAAGGGGCAGGGTATTTCCCCCTAATTTTGGCGGCTGCCCCAATAAGGATTGTTAAATGGTTGATGTGAAAACCTATCTAAAGAAACACACCGAAGCCCTGGTCAAGGATGTCGGCATCGAGCCGGCCTGCGAGTTGACGGGCAAATCCAAAGCCACGCTGGGGCGATATTATTCGCACGCGGATGAGCACGCCGATCGGTTCATGCCACTTGACGCAGCCGCCGCGTTGGAAAAAGAAGCGAAATATCCGCATGTTACCTCTGCTTTGGCAGATTTAGCAGGGGTGACGATCAGTTTTCATCAGGAGAATCGCAATGCCCAAACCGGGGGTGGCGTCAATGCGGATGTGATTGCGTTGTCACAGCGGTTTGCCATGCTGATGACGGAATACAGCCAGTCCATTGAGGACGGCATTATCACCATCAACGAGGCCAAACGACTGTTGAGCGAAACCTTGGCGTTGCAACATGTTTTGATGGATATGAAGCTACATCTGGAAGACGATTCGCAGTAGCGGGCGACGGGGCGCAGATCGCGCCCCGATCTGGTTAGCTGGCGCGGGACGATTTAAATCCCAGTTTTTGAAAAAAGGATCCGGCTGGGCAAAACCCGGTGAAGGCAGATTGGAACAGATTTGCCCCAACGAAGGCCGTCAGCCAGACGAAGTGCGGTGACACATAGGCGGTCAGCAGCAGGGATGCGATGACCATAAAGCCGGCAAAAGCCAGCACAGCGCGTTCAGAAGACATAGCGAATTCCTTTTGGGTTGAGCGGGCACTTTGGTGCCGTGTCGCATATTCATATTCATAAATAAGCATGTGTTAAGTGGAATGCAAGGGGCTTTTGGGCGCCGGGGTGAAAATCATCGATTAACGTGGGCCGTTTGGTGGAAATGAATACCATATGAATCGCATATGACTTCCATATGAGGTAAATCACGAGATCGTGGGGTTAACGGTGGGTGCGATGGTATTTGGAAGGTGGGTGAAGGCAGGTAATCCGCCTTCACCAGTATTTTACTTTTCTTTGCGAACACCTTTGAAGGGCGTCTTGCTGGATGTTTTCACATCCATGAAGCGCCCTGTGTCTGCGTCACGTTTCACATAGTGACCCGAAGGTGTTTTTGTCTGTGAGCGGTTTTTTACAGCACCGTTACGGTGGCCGTCACCTGATGGAGGATTAGTAGCCATTTTTAGTTCTCCTTATTGAGTATGGCACGGTTTGGAGCAGTAGTAGCAGCCATTCACTTGCGAATAATGTTTGCGCGCTTCTGCGACGGCTGGGCGACAGTTTTCGAAGTCGCCTAAAAAGATGCGATTCGAAACTTCGGGGAGCCAACTGCACCCTGTTGTATGCACTTCGTGATCGCCGTTGGCTTGTGCATTTTTGTTCACGTAATAGTGTTGGGCCATCTTCGGCCTCCTTCTTCTTAAAAATAAGAAGGTTGCTTGACTATCTGCTATTGAGATGTATCACTCAAAGTGTTCACGATATCCCGCTGCAACCTTCTAGGTGTTGCGGAAATTGAACTTAGCGTCGTCTTGGTCTGCAGCCTTGACGGCGCATCTGATTCAATTGTCCTGATCAGCGTGACTCAATATCGATATGCATGTCAATGGAAATATAACAAGATGGGCCAATAAGTACCTCATCCTGTTACTTGAGGTAATGTTTGCCACCAAATATGGCACTTGTCAACAGGTTTATGCACCAAATAGTGCATTTTGCGCATAGATAGATGAGCAGCAGGGAGAGGTAGCTACTGAATTAGATTATTTCTTCCTCCTGCAGCTTTTCCGCTCATAGTCTCTCTTGGAATGATCAACACGGAGTAGCTTACCCCTGCAACGACCGCACGCCCAACTCACCCTCTTCGCGGGACTTCATCGCCAATACGACCGCGTGGCTCGCTGCCGCCGTGGTGAAATAGGGCAGGCCGTCGTTCAGGGCAACGGAGCGGATTTCACGGCTGTCGTCGACCGCTTGGGCGCCCTCGGTGGTGTTCATCACCAAGGCGATTTCGCCGTCTTTCATCCGGTCCACAATGTTGGGGCGGCCCTCATAGACTTTGTTGACCACTTCGCAGGTGACGCCGTTTTCAACCAACCAAGCGCCGGTGCCACGGGTGGCGATCAGGCTAAAGCCAAGTTCGGTCAGCATTTGCGCCGCCGCAGCCATCTCGGCGGTTTTGTCCATGTCTTTGATCGAAATGAACACAGCCCCCTCGGTTGGTAAAACCACACCGGCGCCCATCTGTGCCTTTAAGAAGGCCAGAGGGAAGGAGCGATCCCAGCCCATGACTTCGCCGGTTGAGCGCATTTCCGGGCCCAAAATCGTATCAACGCCGGGGAAACGGGCGAATGGCAGCACGGCCTCTTTGACCGAGAACCAGGGCATGTCTGGATCGGCCAGCGACATCGGGTCAGCAAATGGCAACGTGGTGTCTGGGGTCGCGCCTTCGGGGTAGGGCGCGCGCAGCGGGAAGTTGGACAGCGGCTCGCCCGCCATGATCCGCGCGGCGATCGAGGCAATGGCGCTGTCGGTGGCTTTGGCGACAAACGGTACGGTGCGGGACGCACGCGGGTTGACCTCGATCAGGTAAACCAGCCCGTCTTTGACTGCGAACTGGATGTTCATCAACCCAACCACATTTAGCGCCAGTGCCAAGGCGCGGGTTTGGCGATGGACCTCGGTGATGATGTCTTTGGGCAGTGAGTAGGGCGGCAAGGAGCAGGCGCTATCGCCCGAATGCACGCCGGCTTCCTCAATATGCTGCATCAGGCCCGCGACATGCACGTCTTTACCATCACACAGCGCGTCAACATCCATTTCCACAGCACCGGACAGGTAGCTGTCGAGCAGAACGGGGCTGTCGCCCGAAACCACCACGGCCTCATTGATGTAGCGTTCCAACTGGGCCATGTCGCGCACAATTTCCATAGCGCGGCCACCCAGCACATAAGAGGGGCGGATCACCAGAGGAAAGCCGATTTCCTCGGCGATGGACAGCGCCTCGGCGTCGGTGCTGGCGATGCCATTTTTGGGCTGCAACAGGCCAAGGTCGTTAACCAGTGCCTGAAAACGCTCGCGGTCTTCGGCCAGATCAATGCTGTCTGGCGTGGTGCCCAAAATTGGGATGCCAGCGGCTTCAAGATCATTGGCGAGTTTCAACGGAGTCTGCCCACCGAACTGCACGATAACGCCGTGCAGGGTGCCGTTTTCCTGTTCAACCCGCAGGATTTCCATCACATGTTCGAAGGTAACGGGCTCAAAATACAGCCGGTCCGAGGTGTCGTAATCGGTCGATACGGTTTCGGGGTTACAGTTGATCATGATGGTTTCATAACCCTGATCTGTCAGGGCATAGCAAGCGTGGCAGCAGCAGTAATCAAATTCGATACCTTGACCGATGCGGTTCGGGCCGCCACCAAGGATCACGACTTTTTCCTTGTCAGAAGGCCGTGCTTCACATTCCACGTCGCCCATCGCGGGGGCCTCGTAGGTGGAATACATATAGGGTGTTTGCGCCTCGAATTCGGCGGCGCAGGTGTCGATGCGTTTGAACACTGCGGTGACACCCGCAGCCAGACGGGCCTTGCGCACCTTGGTTTCAGATTGATCCGTTAGGATGGCCAGACGGGCATCGGAAAAGCCCATCATTTTCAACCTGCGCATGGCCTGTTCATCACGCGGTAGGCCCGCGTTCTTCACAGCCTCCTCGGCGTCGACAATCTCGCGGATGCGGGCCAAAAACCAGGGATCAAACTTGGTAACGGCGTGGATTTCATCATCTGACAACCCATGCCGCATGGCCTGCGCGATGGTGCGCATCCGATCCGGGGTTTGGGCGCTGATGGCATTGATCACAGCGGCCTTTTCGGGGGCGCCTTCGATCTCGACCTCATCGAACCCGGTCAGGCCGGTTTCCATCGAGGCCAATGCTTTTTGCAAGCTCTCGTGGATCGTGCGGCCAATCGCCATGGTTTCGCCAACCGATTTCATCGCGGTCGACAGCAGTGGCGCGGAACCTGCGAATTTCTCAAAGGCAAAGCGCGGAATCTTGGTGACGACATAGTCGATGGTCGGCTCGAACGAGGCTGGCGTCACTTTGGTGATGTCGTTGTCCAACTCATCCAGCGTGTAACCAACCGCCAGTTTGGCCGCGATCTTGGCAATCGGGAAACCCGTCGCTTTGGATGCCAGCGCTGAAGAGCGCGACACCCGTGGGTTCATCTCGATCACCACCATGCGCCCGTCAGCCGGGTTCACGGCCCATTGCACGTTAGAGCCACCGGTTTCGACGCCGATTTCACGCAGCACCGCGATGGAGGCCGTGCGCATCATTTGGTATTCTTTGTCGGTCAGCGTCAAAGCTGGGGCTACGGTGATGGAATCACCCGTATGCACACCCATCGGATCGACGTTTTCGATGGCGCAGACGATGATGGCATTGTCGGCGGTGTCGCGCACCACCTCCATCTCGTATTCTTTCCAACCCAACAGAGATTCATCAATCAGGATCTGACTGACCGGAGAGGCATCCAGACCTGTGGTGCAAAAGTGAATGAAATCGTCGCGGTTGTAAGCCACGCCGCCGCCTGTGCCGCCCAGAGTAAAGGCGGGACGAATGATGGCGGGCAAGCCGATATCATCCAGCGCGGCCATGCAATCCTCGATGTTTTCAGCAATCGTAGCGCGGGGGTTTTCCAACCCGAGACGGTCCATTGCTTCGCGGAACAATTTGCGATCTTCAGCCATTTCAATGGCTTCACGATTGGCGCCGATCAGTTCGACGTTGTATTTTTCCAACACGCCCATATCGGCCAGCTCAAGTGCGGTGTTCAAACCTGTCTGCCCTCCCATCGTGGGCAGCAAGGCATCGGGGCGCTCGGCCTTGATGATTTTAGCGACCATTTCGGCGGTGATCGGCTCGATATAGGTGGCATCGGCCAGTTCGGGGTCGGTCATGATTGTGGCGGGGTTGGAGTTGACCAGGATGACTCGGTAGCCTTCCTCGCGCAGCGCTTTACAGGCTTGCGCACCGGAATAGTCAAACTCGCAGGCTTGGCCAATAACGATAGGGCCTGCGCCGATAATCATGATGGATTTTATGTCGGTTCTTTTTGGCATGTGGCAGACCCCCAAAGGCAAATTATTTGGGGTTATAGTCATGCCATCGCGGGGCGCAAGGGCTATGCGTCAAACATATAGTCGCGGGTCAGCGGAACAGCCGTTTGATCGCGGCTGATTTGGAATTGGAATATCACCATACCAAGCACCGAAAAGCTGAGTTCGGACGCAATCAGATAGTAACGCCACATCCGGCAAAAGCGATCATCATAAAGGCTGCGGATCGGATCAATGTTTGATTCAAAGCGGTTACGCCAATGCTGCAAGGTTTTGACATAGTGCATGCGCCAGACTTCGACGTCGGTAACGAACAGATCGGATTTCTCAATCGCGCCCATGACTTCGGACATAGCGGGAGAATAGCCGCCGGGGAAAATGTATTTGTTGAACCACGGCGATAGCGCATCAGGCGGGGTGGAGCGCCCGATGGTGTGCACAAGTGCGATGCCGTCGGGTTTTAGATTGCGGCGGATTTGTTTGAAAAAACTGCGGTAGTGCGGTTCACCGACGTGTTCCAACATGCCGACCACAACAATGCGATCAAAGGCCTCGGCCACGTCGCGATAATCGGTCAGTCTGAATTCGACCAAATCTGAAAGCCCCTCGGCCTCGGCCCGCGCACGGGCGTGGTCCAGCTGCACTTCGGACAGGGTAACGCCGACCACATGGGCACCGTAATCACGGGCCAAGGTCAGGCTGGTGCCACCCCACCCGCACCCGATGTCCAGAATCTTCATCCCCGGTTCGATCATCAGTTTTTTGGCGATATGCGCTTTTTTGGCGTCTTGGGCGGCCTCAAGTGTCATATCCGGATCCGGGAAATAGGCGCAGGTGTATTGTTTATCCACGTCCAAAAACAGATCATACAGCTCGACCGATAGATCATAGTGATGCTCAACATTGCGCTTGGCGATGTGCAGCGGATTGTGTTGCGCAAAACGGCGTAGCGCGCGACGCGCGGCGCTGGCTGTGGTTTGCAACCAGCCCAGATCGGCAAGTTTGGCGTTTTGCATCAACAGGGTCATCATGCCCATCAGATCGTCCCCTGCGATGGTCAGGGATTGATCCATATAGGCCTCGCCCAAGGCCAGTTCGGGGTTCAGGATCAGCCTGCGGGCCACTTGCGTATTGGTGAAAGTGATCTCGACAACCGCGCCCGTATCATTGCCATAATGCTGCACGCTGCCATTCGCAAATGTGACCTGCAAGCTGCCTTGCTTCAGCAAGCGTTTCAACAAACGGTCAAGCAATTGATCCCACATCATCCCCCCAGACAGGGCCAATATGCCCTATTGTTTTGCCCCACGGTTTTTTCTTCCATAGCAGCCATATCCGTAAAATTGTCGGCAAATATAGCGATAGCGTGAAAAAACCGTGCCGTCTATTGCCAGATTGGGGCCGCGCGCTCTTGACTTTGGTGCGTTTGCGCGGTGTATCGGCACAGATCAAAATTACCCTGAAGGGGCGAAAAAATGCACACGTATCGCAGCCACACATGCGCCGAACTGAACAAATCCAACGTGGGCGACACTGTGCGTCTGTCCGGCTGGGTGCATCGCGTTCGCGATCACGGTGGGTTGTTGTTCATTGATTTACGCGACCATTATGGCATCACTCAAGTCATGGCCGACCCTGACAGCCCTGTGTTTTCAGAGATCGAAAAGGTGCGCTCGGAATGGTGCATTCGAATAGACGGCAATGTGATGGCCCGCGACGAAAGCCTGATCAACCCGAAAATCCCGACTGGTGAAGTCGAGGTTTTCATTCGCGATATCGAGGTATTGGGCGCTGCCGAAGAGCTGCCATTGATGGTGTTTGGTGAACAGGAATACCCTGAAGAAACCCGCCTGAAATATCGCTACCTCGATCTGCGCCGCGAGAAATTGCAAAACAACATGAAGCTGCGTTCAGACGTTGTGGCGTCGATGCGCAAACGCATGTGGGACAAGGAATTTCGCGAATTCCAAACGCCAATCATCACGTCGTCCAGCCCTGAGGGCGCGCGCGACTTTTTGATCCCGTCACGCCTGCACCCGGGAAAGTTCTACGCGCTGCCCCAAGCACCGCAGCAGTTTAAACAGCTGATCATGGTGTCGGGTTACGACAAATATTTCCAAATCGCACCGTGTTTTCGCGATGAAGACCCACGCGCTGATCGTTCGCCTACCGACTTTTACCAGCTCGATTTGGAAATGTCCTTTGTCACCCAGCAGGATGTGTTCGACACCATCCAGCCGGTGATTGGCGGCGTATTTGAGGAATTCGGCGGCGGTCGCAAGGTTGACCAGGAGTGGGAGCAGATTTCCTACAAAGACGCCGCTCTTTGGTATGGCACTGACAAACCTGACTTGCGCAACCCGATCAAGATGCAAGTCGTGTCGGACCATTTCCGCGGTTCTGGGTTCAAGATTTTTGCGTCCTTGTTGGAAAACGAAGGTACCCAAATCCGGGCTATTCCAGCGCCCAAAGGCGGCAGCCGCAAGTTCTGTGACCGGATGAATAAGTTTGCGCAGGGCGAAGGCCTGCCAGGCATGGGCTATATTTTCTGGCGTGATCAAGGCGAAGGCATGGAAGCTGCCGGACCGTTGGCCAAAAACATCGGCCCCGAGCGCACAGAGGCCATTCGTCAACAGTTAGGTCTAGAAGTCGGTGATGCCGCCTTTTTCCTCGCGGGTAAACCCAAAGCGTTTGAAGCTGTGGCTGGAAAGGCCCGCACCGTGATTGGTGACGAGCTGGGTCTGACGGATACCGACCGTTTCGCCTTTGCATGGATTGTCGATTTCCCGATCTACGAGCGGGACGAAGAAACCGGCAAAGTTGATTTTGAACACAACCCGTTCTCAATGCCCCAAGGCGGCATGGAGGCGCTGGATGGCGACCCGATGGATGTGCTGGGCTATCAGTATGACCTGTCGTGCAACGGCTATGAGTTGGTGTCGGGCGCGATCCGAAACCATAAACCCGAGATCATGTTCAAGGCGTTTGAAATTGCCGGCTACGGCAAGGACGAAGTTGAAAAACGCTTTGGCGGCATGGTCAACGCTTTCAAATTCGGCGCCCCGCCCCACGGTGGTTGCGCCGCTGGGATCGACCGCATCGTGATGTTGTTGGCCAATGAGGCCAACATTCGCGAAGTGATCATGTTCCCCATGAACCAACGTGCCGAAGACCTGATGATGGGCGCGCCAAACGAGCCCATGAACGAGCAGCTGCGCGAATTGCACTTGCGTGTGATCCCGCAAGACTAACGCGACTTTACGCTGAATGCGGCCAAAAACCCCGTGCATGGTTGCGCGGGGTTTTTCATTGCGTGTAGGGTTGGGGTAGCGAGCGAAAACAGTTGATTGTAAGAGGTGACCGTGGCGTTCAATTCCGAAACAGCAGCAATCCGGTTTGGCACTGGCCTGTCTGCCAAAATAGCCCCGCCTGCCAGTGTGGACGATATGCTCGCCCGCCTGAAAGGACCGGATGCGATGGCCGAACGGTTTCCCATCGGCCATTTCGCGCAAGTCGAAGAGCTGATGGAAAAAATCCGCAAGCTGAACAAACTGCGCCGCGAAGACCCCGACAAAAGGGTCGAAGTCCAACAACGGATCGGTAAACTACGCAACCAAGCCCAGCGTCAACAGATCGAATGGCTACGTGCGCATATGGCGCGCAGCATCTTTACCGAGGACGGATTGCGCGAGCGTTTGGTGCGGTTCTGGGCGGACCATTTCACCGTTATTGGCAAGAAAAGCATGTGGCGTTTTGCGGTTTCGACCTATGTCGAGGACGCAATCCGTCCGAACATCACCGGAAATTTCGCCGAATTACTAAAGACGGCGACCTTCCATCCGATGATGTTGATGTTCTTGGATCAGGTCAATTCCGTCGGGCCCAATTCGGTGGTTGCAGCGCGCACGCCCAAGCGTGGGATCAATGAAAACCTGGCCCGCGAAGTGCTGGAATTGCACACGCTGGGCGTCGACGGGGCCTACACGCAAAATGATGTTTTTGAGTTGGCCAAGTTGTTCGCTGGGCTGACATATCGGCGCAAAGGTGGGTTCACTTATGATGCCAAGATGTCCGAGCCGGGGCCCGAAACAGTACTGGGCAAAGCTTATGGCGGCTATATCCAAGACCTGTTTCACGTCACCGATTTTCTAGATGACCTGGCCGTTCATCCGGACACGGCCCGTCACTTGGCCCGCAAACTGGTTGTGCATTTCATCTCGGATGACCCTGACGCAGCGCTTGTGGCGCATGTGGCAGCGGCCTATCGCGACAGTGGTGGCGATTTGATGGCGACGTATCGAGCAATGCTAACGCATGAGGCCGCTTGGGCGATGCCCGCGGAAAAAGTAAAGCAACCGATTGATTTTGTGACATCTTCTATGCGTGCGTTGGGCGTTAAAGAAAAGAAATTCGCAGAACTGAAGTGGAAAAAAATCCGAACCTATGTGATCGCGCCAATGGGTTTGATGGGGCAGATGTGGGAAAATCCGACGGGTCCAGATGGCTGGGCCGAAGAGGCCGAGCACTGGATCACCCCGCAAGGTTTAGCCGCACGCATTCAATGGGCGATGACAGTGCCAACGCAGTTGCGCTCTAAGTTGCCTGAACCGGTGGCCTTGGCCAAAACCGCGCTTGGCACACGGTTGAGTTTGGAATTGTTGCAAGCTTGCGATGACAGTGTCGACAATGCAGATGGGGTTGGGTTGGTGTTTGCCTCTCCCGAATTCCAGCGAAATTAGGGGTGTAAAGCATGAGTATTTCACGGCGTAAATTCCTGAAACGGGCTGGCCTATTGGGCTGTTCGGCGGCGGCCAGCCCGCTCTTGACCCCGATGAGTTTTGCCGCTTTGCCCAGCGACAATCGGCTGGTCGTGATCATTTTGCGTGGCGGTATGGACGGGCTGGACGTGGTGCAACCTTATGGTGATGCGGCCCTAAAAGGCCTGCGCCCGACCCTGAAAGCAGGCGAAGCGGCGGGAGCATCAGATTTGGACGGGTTCTTTGCATTGCACAAGGGACTGAAAGATTTGATGCCGCTTTGGGACAAAGGTGAATTGGGCTTCGCCCATGCGGCATCAACCCCGTACCGCGACAAGCGCAGCCATTTTGATGGGCAGGATTTGCTGGAAGCCGGATTAGGAATGGACGGGTTGGGCCGGGTGCGCGATGGCTGGTTGAACCGGATGTTGCAGGTGATCCCAGGGGTGGAGCCGCAGACAGGTTTTGCCATCGGCCGCGAAGAAATGCTGGTGTTGACGGGCGGCGCGCCGGTGTCGAACTGGTCGCCAGACACCCATATGAACCTGTCGGACCAATCACGTCGCTTGTTGGAGCGGATTTATCATGACGACCCATTGTTCAACGCTTCGGTTGCCGAAGCAATCGAATTGGCAGAGGTTTTGGACCCAAAGATGGTCGAGACGGATGCCGACGGTGATGATGCGGCGATGATGAAACAGCAGATGATGGCCTCCATGCGGGGCGGCGCGCACAAACGGGTCGCGGAGTTTGCCGCCAACCGGCTAAAAGAAAACACCCGTGTTGCGGCATTTTCAATCAACGGCTGGGACACGCATAACAATCAACGTCAGGCGCTAAGGGGTGGTCTGTCGCGGCTGCAAGATACGATTTTGATTTTGAAAAAACAGCTGGGTGATGTTTGGGGCAAAACGGCGGTGGTGGCGATGACCGAGTTTGGCCGCACGGCGCGTGAAAACGGCACTCGTGGCACCGATCATGGCACGGGTGGTGCGATGATCTTGGCGGGTGGGGCGATTGCAGGTGGTAAAGTGTTCGGCGAATGGCCCGGTCTGACAGAGGCTGATCTATATCAGGGGCGCGATTTACGACCGGTGATGGATGTGCGCGATGTGTCCGCCACGGTGATGCAGGGGCTGTTCGGGTTGGATCAATCCCTGCTGGAGGGCGCGATTTTTCCAGGACTGGAAATGACCGGGGCGCTGAGGCTCACCCGTTAATGCGCAGTTGAGGCAATCTCGATTGCGGGGCTGCTTGCAGGGGACGCCGCGTTGGCGTTGTGGGTTGCTGTCAGGGTGACAGCCATGCCCAAAGAAATGATACCCGCAGTCAGAACCACCCAATCAAAGGCAACATTGCCGCTGTCTTCGTTGGAAATATGGATTAGCTTTTTAAGCATGGCTGCGGCTCCTTCTAAGGGGTTTCTTGGCGGGCCTGTTGATTGGCCCTACCTAATGTTGTGCCAAATGAATGTGGCGGGATTTGGGTGGGATTGGCGCGTTTTCAGGGTTTCGCCGCTGCGGGGGCTGTCCTAGTATCGACGGGCAATCGGGAGAATATGCGATGTCGGATGAGATGCGATTGGGCAAAAAGGTTCAGGGGTGGACCGTGCCAAAGCGGCCCGAAGAGCCGGTGCTTTTGGGCAAATTTGCGCGGTTGGAACTGCTGAATGCCGATGCGCATGCGGCTGAAATTCACCGGGCCAATTCGGTAGATAATGCGATTTGGGATTTCTTGCCCTATGGGCCGTACACTTCGGCTGCTGGTTATCATCGATGGGTTCGCGACGCGACGTCAGCCAATGATCCAGTGTTCTATGCGATCAAGAATCTTGAAAGCGGCCATTTTGAAGGGGTTGCCAGCTTCTTACGGATCACGCCCGAAGCAGGGTCGATTGAGGTTGGGCACATCAATTACGCCAGACCGTTGCAACGCACACGCGCTGCGACCGAAGCGATATTCTTGATGATGCAATGGGCCTATGATGCGGGATATAGACGCTATGAATGGAAGTGCAACGCTCTGAATATGGGCTCGCGCCGCGCGGCTGAACGGTTGGGGTTCAGCTATGAGGGGATATTCCGCCAAGCCGGTATTTCCAAGGGGCGCAATCGGGATACGGCGTGGTATGCCTCGATTGATGATGAGTGGCCCGCGCTGAAATCAGCGTTTTCCACGTGGTTGGCCCCTGAGAATTTTCAGGCGGACGGCAAGCAAAAAGAGAGCTTGTCTGACTTGACCCGATTGGTGCGGGTCGTGGATGATCCGGCACTTTAATTTGGAAACGGCGGCTGGGTTGAACGGCGGCTTAGCACCCCTTGCGGGATTTTTCACCACCAGCGAGGAAAGCCGTAAGGCTTGATGAGCGGCCTAGATCACTTGGTTCTCAGCCAGACGTTCCTTAAGCATCCCGTTCAACCGCTGCACATCATTGCGCACCGGATGCCCGCTGGCCCGATCCTTGGCCAATGCCATGGCTGCTGCCTCTAATGGTGCATCATGAGCGCTTCGAGCAACGCCAGAAGTGAACTGGGCCACATAGTCGAGCACTTTATCGCTGGGCCCCGCTTGCAGAACACCTGCCACATGCGCAATGTCGTCAAGGAATGCAATCGGATCAGGCGTGATAACGTCATCCGGCACCACACGTGGGCCAGGGGGTTGGGCAGCATCGGGCAGATGGGCCAAAATGGCTTGTTGAAAGACCCCAAGCCCATCAAATGGTTTGGCCAAAAACCCGTTGGCACCAGCCGCCATAGCCTCTGCTTCGCGACTGGAGTCGCCGCTGATACCCAAAATGACGTCGATGCGCGGCGTGGCATGGGACAATTCTTCGATCAGGTCAGCACCAGAGCCATCAGGTAACCCCAAATCTACCAAAACTACGGCAGGACGATAAAGCTGTAAATGCCGATGCGCCGAGCTTAGACAATCGGCCCGGCGGATGCGCGCACCAGAACGCAAACACAACAGTCGCATGGCCTCGCTTGCGAAACGGCTGTCCTCAACCACCAGCACCGTTAGCCCCAAAAGTGGTCGCGCCGCCGTGGCGCAACTGCCCATTGTCATTGCATCAAATTCATCCATAACCTTACCTTGTTCCCAAACAGTGATGACACACAGTTAATCCTGATATTGCCTAAGGGGAGGTTAACAGCGCGACACATTTGGCAAGTGTTGACTTGCGCACACTCAATTGCCACTCCATAACGCTGGTGATCTACAGAATAAGGAGCCTTGCCGTGATCGGACGTCTGAACCATGTAGCCATTGCCGTGCCCGACCTCGAGGCCGCCGCCAGCCTGTACCGCGACACATTGGGCGCCAAAGTTGGTGCGCCGCAAGATGAGCCGGACCACGGCGTGACGGTGATTTTCATCGAATTGCCCAACACCAAGATCGAACTGCTGTATCCGTTGGGCGATGCCAGCCCGATCAACGGTTTTTTGGCCAAGAACCCATCTGGCGGGATTCACCACATCTGTTACGAGGTCGACGATATCCTGGCCGCCCGTGACAAACTGAAGGCGGACGGCGCACGGGTGCTGGGCACGGGCGAGCCGAAGATCGGTGCGCACGGCAAGCCGGTTTTGTTTTTACACCCCAAAGATTTCACCGGCACGCTGGTGGAACTGGAACAGGTATAACCTACTATGGCGATTACATCCGCGCTCGTTCTGTTTGCTATCATCTGGTTTTTGACGCTGTTCATCGTCTTGCCGCTGCGTTTGAAAACCCAAGAAGACGTTGGCAAAGTGGCACGTGGCACGCCGGCTTCTGCCCCTGTTGACCCGCAGTTGAAAAAGCGCGCTATGATCGTGACGGCCATCACAGTGGTGGTATGGTCTATTGTGATGGTGGTGATTTTAAGCGGCGTGATCACGGTCGAGGATTTCGACTGGTTTGATCACTTTGATCCGCCCTCAAGCCGCTGAAACATATGGGTGAACGTGGCCGCCGCGAGCACCGGCACCAATAGATTAACCAGTGGAATGGTTAGTGGCACCGTCATCAAAATACCTGCGATCCAAACCTCAAATCTGTGTTGTTTTGCCAGCGCCTTGGCTTTGACGCGGCCCAAGCGGCGCATGGCGGCCATCTGGAAGTATTCCCGTCCCAGTAAATAGCCGTTGATCGCCCAAAACGCGAGCGGCGAGAATATGTTCAAAACCATATAGAGGAAGACTGCCAAGATATTCGCGCCGATTAAAACCCCTAGGAAATTTAGCGTGTCCACAAGGGTCTCGCTAAATGGGATGCGTGGGGTTGGCGTTAAATATGGGTAGTGTTTTTGCTCAACCGCTTTGGCAACGTCCTCAAGAAACAGCCCCGTAAAGGCCGAGGCCACAGGGATCATCAAAAAGAACGACAAGATCAGCATGAGGGCCAGTGAGCCCCAGCCGAGCAGATCTTTGACCCAAGTGACCTCGCCAATAATGGGGAGGGTGAGCGAATCGGCGTCCAAGCTGCTTATGGCGGCCAAGAACAACGCATAGATCCCGAACAATAGGGCCACAGTAAGGGCTATGCCAAAGAGCAGCACCCGTAGGAAACGTCGGTCCGTCATTTGGCTCAGGGCTTTGGTGAAATCAGTGAAAATCATGTTGTGACCCATGTTGTGAGCGCGGGTAGGTTTGGTCTGGGGCGCTCGGGTGGGGGCGTTTGCGCTGTGCCGATATGGATAAACCCCGCGACGCTTTCATCGGCGGCGAGGTTGAGACCCTCAGTCAGGAATCCACGGTCATGGCTGGGCCAGCCCGACAGCCAATTTGCACCCCACCCCGTGGCCAGCGCAATATTAAGCAGCGACAGGCAGACAGCGCCTGCCGAGTAGAGCTGTTCAACCTCGGGCACCTTTTCGGATGGTTTTGGCGTAGCAATCACGGCGACAATTAGTGGAGCGTTGGCAAAGGTGGTGGCGGCTTTACTTATTTTGTCTGCCTCAATTCCCAGTGCCATACCGCGTGTGTTGGCCAGTGCAGCAAGGCGGGGCAAGGCGGCATTATTTAGGATGATAAAGCGCCAGGGTTCTAGTTTGCCGTGGTCTGGCACACGGGCGGCGGCCGTCAACAACGGGGCCAGTTGATCTGCATCTGGGGCAGGCATGGTCAGGGTTTTATAAGGGACAGAGCGTCGTGTTTGGAGAAAATCCGGCACGGAATTGGTTTGGTTGATCATTTTGCTCTCCTGTTGCCTGTTACATGTTGTCGATATCGACGCGGGGTTCAAGGCCGAGGTGCTAAATTGGAGCCCTAAAGGGCTGCACTTTTGTTAGTGCGCCTGACGGCGCGGTGCCTGTGGTGCGGATGCTTTTGAACAGAAGATAGGAAAGATTGCTTGAAACACAGCAGGGGCGCGATAAGGGTAGGGTCATGTTTGTTTAGCGCGAGGGTCTGAAATGAAATCTACACATGCGCAGGGTGTTGCGCTGGTCTGCATTTCGGCGATAGCGTTCAGCACCGCTGGCCTGTTCACCAAAGGGGTGAGCGCGGATGCTTGGTCGGTGATTTTCTGGCGCGGGGTCAGTGCGGCTGTTTTCACGCTGGTTTACGCGCTGTTGCGCGGGGATTTTCGACGTGAGTGGCACGGATTTGGAGCCGCTGCTTGGGGATCGACCCTGTTGAGTGTGTCTGGGACAGCGGCGTTTATTCCGGCTTTCAAATTGACCAGCATCGCCAATGTGGCGCTGATCTGGGCAAGCGCGCCGTTTGTTACGGCGTTGCTGGCCTGGGTGCTGTTGAAAGAGCGGCCAAGCCAGCGGGTGCTGTTGGCGAGCTGCGTGGCGATCATTGGGGTGTTTGTGGTGGTCAGTGGCTCGTTCGGTGGCGGCACGTTGTTGGGGGATGCGCTGGCGTTTTGGATGACTTTGATGATTGCGGGCATAATGGTGCTTTATCGGCGTTTTCCACAAACGCCTGTGTTGTTGCCAAATGCGCTGGCCTCGGTCATTCTGTTGCCCGTTGCGCTTTGGTTCACGGCCCCCCTGCAGGTGATCAGCATGGAATTGCTGTTGCTGCTGGTGTTTGGCGTGGTGTTTGCGCTGGCCTCGGTGACCTTTACGATGGGGGCGCGAATATTACCGCCAACAGAGGCAGCCCTGCTCAGTGCGCTGGAAACCCCACTGGCCCCGATTTGGGCGTTTTTGTTGTTGAGCGAAATCCCGACTTGGGCCGCGGCGATTGGCGGTGCAATGATCATGGGCGCGCTGATTTGGTCGCAGATGCGGGGGCGCGCAGCTTAGCCCACCCCCACAACATTGGCCTAGAGTTTAATGCGAAAGCGGGCAAAACCATCAGGACCATCGCCCGCAGGTTCGATCGCTACACCTTGCAGATCATCAATGTAATCCTTGGCCTTTGGTCCTGTATCAAACAAAACTGTGGTGTCCGGCAGCGATTTGAAGCGCCAGTTGGCATCGGCTTTCGGGTTGATGGTGCCTTGTTCGACGATATAGCGCACCAGCACATCGCGGTTGGTGTCAGGGGCCTCAAATATGATAGTGTCCCCCATGGCACCCGGGAAATCGCCGCCGCCTGAAGCACGGTAATTGTTGGTGGCGATCACAAACTCCATGTCATCCGCCACGGGTTTGCCATCAAACATCAGATTGACGATGCGCGATGCACCCGCGTCCAGCAAACCACCTTTGGCGTCATAACGCGATGGTTGACTAAGGTCGATTTCATAGGTCACCCCGTCGATCACATCAAAGTTATAGCTGGGAAAGTCGGGGTTCAGCAGGACCTGATCCGCTTTGCCGGCCTCGACCTGATTAAACATACCAGCCGAGCGTTCCAGCCAGCCCTTGACCTGTGCACCTGTTACCTTCACAGCGCGCGCGGTGTTGGGGTATAGGTATAGATCCGACACGTTTTTGATCGCGACATCCCCGATGGCAACATCGGTGTAATAATCCGGACCACCACGGCCACCTGCCTTGAACGGCGCGGCGGCAGACAGGATTGGCAAGCCCGCGTATTCGGTGCCTTTCAGCATCTCGGCAATATACCATTTTTGTGCAATCGAGACGATTTGAACCGATGGATCATCCGCCACCAGCGCAAAATAGCTGTGCAAGGGGGCTTCGGTCTTGCCAACCGCACGGCGCACATAGGCCAGCGTTTCGTCATGCTCTTTTTGCACCGAATCCAACACGAACTGCTGGCTTTCAACCAGTGCCGTGGTCGAGCGGTCCTCATTGCGTTTGGAAATCGGCCGTGCCTCGGTGCCAAAGCTGATGATTTTCCAGTCACTGCCGGAACGCTCCAGCATAAGGTCGATCAGACCCATATGAGAGCCCCAAAACCCACCCATCGTGGCTGGTTTGCCGTGCAACGTGCCTTTTTCGGCATCGACCCCGTCAATGCCTGCATATTTCGGCCCCGGGAACACCAAATGATGATGCCCCGCCATGATCGCGTCGATGCCGTCTACCATCGCCAGTTGCAGCGAGGCGTTTTCCAGCCCTTCCTCGGTCTGCGAGGCCGCAATGCCGGAATGCGACAACGCGATGATGACGTCAGCGCCTGCTTCTTTCATCTCAGGCACGTAAGCGCGTGCAGTGGCGACAATGTCGCGGGTCATCACATTGCCTTCTAGGTGGCGACGATCCCAGTTCATGATTTGCGGCGGGGCAAAGCCGATGACGCCGATTTTGATCGGATGG
>DEIK01000052.1 GCA_002352425.1 Rhodobacteraceae bacterium UBA2776 | reverse complement strand
CTATGAACTGCGCTATTGGTTGGCGGCCGGCAATATTCACCCCGGATTTTACACAGCTGACAATGTGTCAGGCCAAGTGGACGCAGATGTGTTGCTCTCTGTGACCCCCCCCCCGCAAATGCCATCGACCATGGAGGCGGGCACTATTTTGGGTTATTGCGTTGGTGAACCTTGGAACCAGGCCGCCGTGTTCAAAGGCATCGGCGTACCGGTCATCACCGACTATGAAATCTGGAAAAACAATCCTGAAAAAGTATTCGGGATGACTCAGGAATTTACCGAGAAATATCCAAACACGACGATTGCGTTGACCAAAGCCTTGATCCGCGCAGCACAGTGGCTGGATGCCGATAACAACGCCAACCGTGCTGAGGCTGTGGAAATTCTCAGCCGCCCTGAATATGTCGGTGCGGATGCAGAAGTGATCGCCAACTCGATGACTGGCACATTTGAGTACGAGAAAGGTGACAAGCGTGACATCCCTGATTTCAACGTATTCTTCCGCCACAATGCAACATACCCGTTTTATTCGGATGCGATTTGGTACCTGACCCAAATGCGTCGCTGGGGGCAAATCACCGAGGCGAAACCTGCCGAGTGGTACGCCGAAGTCGCAGCCGACGTTTACAAGCCTGACCTCTACTTAAAAGCCGCGCAAATGTTGGTGGATGAGGGTCTGATCAAGGCAGAGGACATTCCATTTGGATCCGACGGTTTCAAACCAGCGACCAGTGCCTTCATCGATGGGATTGAATACGACGGCAAGAAGCCGTTGGAATACCTCCAAGCGCTTGCAATCGGTCTGAAAGACTAGTCCCCACAGAAACTTTGCCCCCTGACGGAAAAGATGAAATCATGACAGCCTTAACAGACCCCCAAATGGACAAAGAAGCCCGTAAAGAACGGTTTTTCTCAAAGGTCAATAAGATGGACAAATATGTTTCCATCCTTGGCCTTGCATGGATCACACCGCTCTTAAAAATCATCGGTGGAGATGACGTTAAATCAAACGGCAAAGAAATTTGGCGGCTGTTTGGGATACCCTTGCTGGCCATCCTTTTGTTCCTAGGGGCTTGGGGCGTTTTGGCGCCTAAGGTTGTGACCTCTCTTGGCGCGGTTCCTGGGCCATCACAGGTTTGGGAGCAATTCGTAAACCTGAACGCCGACCACAACCGTCAGCGCGAAAAAGAAGCGGCGTTTTACGAGCGCCAAGATACCCGCAACGCCAAATTGATCGAGGCGGGAAAAGCCGACAGAGTGAAACATCGCTCTTTCACGGGGGCACCAACCTACTACGACCAGATTTGGACATCGCTCAAAACCGTCTTCTTCGGCTTCCTGATTGGCACGGCAATCGCCGTGCCGTTGGGCATCGCTGGTGGGCTGTCTCCGTTAGTGGCTGCCGGTATGAATCCGATTATTCAGATTTTTAAACCCGTGTCGCCACTGGCGTGGTTGCCGATTGTCACAATGGTGGTGTCAGCAACAGTCACCTCTGTTGAACCTTTTCTGGCGAAATCCTTTCTGGTGTCCGCCATCACCGTGACACTTTGTTCGATCTGGCCAACGCTGATCAACACGACACTCGGCGTCGCCAGCATCGACAAAGATTTGGTCAATGTCGGCAAGGTTCTAAAACTTGGCACTTGGACCAAGATCACCAAATTGGTTCTGCCCTCCGCTCTGCCCCTTATCTTTACAGGTATGCGTCTGTCATTGGGTGTCGGTTGGATGGTTTTGATCGCGGCTGAAATGTTGGCGCAAAACCCTGGCTTGGGCAAATTCGTCTGGGATGAATTCCAAAATGGCTCCAGCCAATCCTTGGCCAAAATCATGGTCGCCGTTCTGACCATTGGTGTCATCGGCTACCTGCTGGACCGCATAATGTTTGCCCTGCAATCCATGTTTACCTTCTCGAAAGACAGATAAAATGAGTATTCTAACTCTTAAAAACGTAAGCAAGTCATACGGTGACTCAACCATTCTAAAGGACATCAACCTAGAAGTCGAAGCGGGCGAGTTCATCGCGATCCTTGGGTTTTCAGGATCAGGAAAATCGACTTTGATGAACATCTTGGCGGGCTTGGACAAAGCCGACAGCGGTGATGTGCTCCACAGTGGGGCACCGATCACCGAGCCGAGCCCCGAACGCGGGTTGGTGTTCCAAAGTTATTCGTTGATGCCGTGGTTGACGGTGAGGGAAAATGTCGCGCTGGCCGTTAACTCGGTTTGCAAAGGCAAATCCAAGCCCGAGCGCGAGGATTTGGTGGCTCATTATATCGACATGGTCGGCCTGAACCACGCCGTTGATCGGCACCCGTCAGAACTGTCTGGCGGCATGCGTCAGCGGGTGTCTGTTGCACGTGCTTTGGCGATGCAACCTGAAATCCTGCTGCTGGACGAGCCACTGTCCGCGTTGGACGCGTTGACCCGCGCCAATCTGCAAGACGAGATCGAAGCGATCAGCCAGATCGAAAAGAAAACCATCATTTTGATCACCAATGACGTCGACGAAGCCATTCTGCTGGCGGACCGCATCATTCCGCTGACCCCTGGCCCAAATGCCAGCTTTGGCCCTGACTTCAAGGTCACCATCCCGCGCCCCCGCGACCGCACCAAAATGAACGACAGCGCCGAGTTCATCAAACTGCGCGGTGCGATCACCAAGTATTTGATGGACGTCGGGTTTGAGGCGGCCTCGGCCCAAAACCGTGTTTTACCAGACGTCACTGCCGCCCACCAGTTGACGCCAGTGGCCCTTCGCAAGGCCAGCACCTCTACAGCCATAAACGATGAGCGCTATCTGCAATTTTCCCAAGTTCACAAGGTCTACCCAACGCCAAAAGGTCCGCTGACTGTCGTCGAAGATTTTGAAATGACGATGAAAAAGGGCGAGTTTGTTTCGATCATCGGCCATTCGGGCTGCGGCAAGTCCACAGCGTTGACCATGGCGGCCGGGCTTAACTCTATCTCAAAAGGGGCTATCAAACTGGATGGTATCCACGTTGAAGGCGCCGACCCCGAACGCGCCGTTGTATTCCAAGCGCCCAGCCTGTTCCCTTGGTTGTCCGCCATAGAAAACGTCGCGATTGGGGTCGACAAAGTTTACCCCCGCGCCAGCCGACAAGAACGCCAAGAAGTTGTTGAATACTACCTTGAACGGGTTGGTCTGGCCGACAGTATGGACAAATCCGCAGGTGATTTGTCGAACGGTATGCAACAGCGCGTTGGCATTGCCCGCGCCTTTGCGCTGTCCCCCAAATTGCTGCTTCTGGATGAACCCTTTGGCATGCTCGACAGTCTCACCCGTTGGGAGCTGCAAGAGGTGCTGATGGATGTCTGGTCCAAGACCAAAGTGACTGCGATTTGCGTCACCCATGATGTGGACGAAGCCGTGCTGTTGTCGGATCGCGTGTGCATGATGACCAACGGGCCGCAAGCCAAAGTCGGCAAATTGATGACAGTTGACCTACCTCGCCCACGCACTCGCAAGGCGCTGTTGGAACACCCAGATTACTATAAGTATCGCGCCGAAGTTTTGCAGTTCTTAGAGGACTACGAGCACGGCGATCCCGTTGAAGATCAATCCGAAACCCAAACAGGAGAGGCCGCATAATGGCGCAGAAACTTGTGATCATCGGAGCTGGCATGGCCTCTGGTCGATTGATTGAGCATTTGGTCGAGACGGACCCAACGGCCTATGACATCACGCTCTTTAACGCTGAACCACGCGGCAACTATAACCGCATCATGCTCTCACCCGTTTTGTCAGGCGACAAGACCTATGAGGACATCCTCACTCATTCCGATGAGTGGTACGCCGCCAACAATGTTACCACATTCTTTGGCGAGGCTGTGACCGCGGTCGACCAAGTTTCCAAAACCGTTTCAACGACTTCGCACACAATGGGTTACGATAAACTGGTCATTGCCACAGGCTCTGCGCCGTTTATCATTCCGGTCGCGGGCAACGATCTGCCCGGCGTCATGGCCTACCGCGACATGGACGATGTAAATGCGATGCTGGCGGCCTGCGAAAAACCAGGTGCAAATGCTGTTGTCATTGGCGGTGGGCTGTTGGGCTTGGAGGCCGCAGCCGGTCTGAAACAACAAGGCATGGACGTCACCGTGCTGCATATCATGCCCCATTTGATGGAGCGCCAGCTGGACCCCGCTGCAGGTCATTTACTGCGCAAAGATCTGGAACGCCGCGACATCAACATCCACACCAAAGGCTTTACCAAAGCCATCTTGGGCAAGGGAAAAGTTGATGCCGTCGTGTTGGAAGATGGCACGATCTACCCTGCCGATATCGTTGTGATGTCTGCAGGTATCCGTCCTGAAACGCGGCTTGCCACGGATATGGCGCTACAAGTTGAACGCGGCATCGTTGTGGATGACCAAATGCGCACCAGTGCGCCTGACATCTACGCGGTTGGCGAATGTATCGAGCACCGTGAGCAGCTCTATGGTTTGGTTGCGCCCTTGTACGATCAAGCCAAGGTATTGAGCCAAACCCTGCTGGGAGCTGAGGCGACGTTCAACCCCGTCGAAATCTCGACTAAGCTTAAGGTTACTGGTTGCGATCTGTTTTCGGCAGGCGATTTTGCCGAAGGCGATGACCGCGAAGAAATCGTGTTTCGAGATGCGGTTCGCGGTGTCTACAAACGGCTGATTTTGCAAAACGACGTCATCATCGGCGCGGTGATGTATGGCGACACGACGGATGGCGGTTGGTTCTTGCAAAAGATCAAATCGGGCGAAGACATCAGCGACATTCGCGACACGCTGATTTTTGGGCCCAGCTTTGCAGGCGGTGCCCCCGTGGACCCGTTGGCGGCCGTTGCAGCCTTGCCGCTTGATGCGGAAATCTGTGGCTGTAACGGCGTTTCCAAAGGCGACATTTTGGCCGCAATTGAAAGCGGCGCAGATGGTTTGGACGCGGTCAAGGCCATCACTAAGGCCTCGACGTCTTGCGGAACTTGTTCCGGTCTGACAGCACAGGTCGTACAAATCAGCCTGGGCGATGATTTCGTTCTGCCGCTAGCCGAGACCATGTGCAAATGCACAGACTACAGCCATGATGATATCCGCAAGCTGATCCTGTCTAAGGGCCTGAAATCAATCCCGGAAGCGATGCAAGAACTGCAATGGAAAACCTCCTGCGGCTGTATCATCTGCCGCCCTGCCCTGAATTACTACATGGTTTGTGCTTGGCCCGGTGAATACGTTGATGACGGTCAAAGCCGCTACATCAACGAACGCGTCCATGCCAACATCCAAAAGGACGGTACCTATTCGGTCGTGCCACGCATGTTTGGCGGCATCACGACGCCGGATGAGCTGCGCGCGATTGCCGATGCGGCGGACAAATTCAACGTGCCCACCGTCAAAGTGACAGGTGGTCAGCGCATCGACTTGCTGGGCATCGAAAAAGAGGACCTGCCCGCGATCTGGTACGATCTGAACGCCGCTGGCATGATGTCGGGTCAGGCCTATGCCAAAGGGCTGCGCACCGTGAAAACCTGTGTCGGCACCGAGCATTGCCGCTTTGGCACCCAAGACAGCACAGGCTTGGGTATTAAGCTGGAAAAGGCCATGTGGGGCGCTTGGTCCCCGCATAAATTCAAACTGGCCGTGTCCGGTTGCCCCCGCAATTGTGCCGAAGCGACCTGCAAGGATTTGGGTATTGTCTGTGTAGATTCAGGCTATCAAATCTTGGTTGGCGGGGCCGCTGGTATGGATTTGCGCGAAACCGATTTACTGGCTCAAGTGGCCACCGAAGAAGAAGCCATTGAGCTGTCTTGCGCATTTTATCAGCTGTACCGCGAAGGCGCGCAATATTTGCACCGCCCTTACAAATGGATCGCCAAGGTCGGTTTGGATTGGTGCAAGGAACAATGCGTAGATGATCTAGAAAACCGCGCAGCATTGGCAGCACGGTTCCATTTTAGCCAGCAATTTTATCAAGTCGATCCATGGGAAGAACGCGCTTCGATGGGCAAAGATGCTTACGAATATTCACCCCTCGCAGATTTCACAAAGGTGGCCGCAGAATGACTGATTTCATCGATATTGGCGCGGTTGAGGACATCCCGGTACGCGCTGCGCGTTTGGTGAAAACCAATCACGGATGCATTGCGGTTTTCCGAAATGCGGACGACAAGATTTTCGCGATTGACGACAAATGCCCGCACAAAGGCGGCCCGCTTTCAAACGGCATCCAGCACGGGGAAAGCATCACTTGCCCTTTGCACAACTGGGTGTTTGATTTGAACTCAGGTCAAGCCCAAGGCGTGGATGAAGGCAGCGTAAAAACCTACCCCACAAAGGTCGTTGAAGGTCGCATTCTGATACACAAATGCGCGCTCCAAATCGCAGTTGCCGCAGAATGACCCCGACCAAAACAACATGCGCATATTGTGGCGTCGGGTGCGGTGTAATCGCGACGCCTGACGGTAAAGGTGGCGTTGGCATCCAAGGTGACGACACCCACCCTGCCAACTTTGGGCGGCTTTGTTTGAAGGGCACCAATTTGGGCCAGACCTTGTCACTAGAAGACCGGTTGTTGGCCCCCATCATCAACGGCAACAATGCCCCGTGGGACGAAGCCACAACATTGGTCGCTGACAAAATCACCCAATCGATCAAGGAACATGGACCAGACAGCGTTGCCTTTTACGTTTCAGGCCAGTTACTGACCGAGGACTATTATGTCGCCAACAAACTGATGAAGGGCTTCATCGGGTCGGCCAACATCGACACCAACTCGCGGCTATGCATGGCCTCGACCGTGGTGGGGCACAAACGCGCTTTTGGAACGGACACAGTGCCCGGCACCTATGAAGATTTGGACATGGCTGATTTGGTGGTCATTGTTGGTTCGAACTTGGCGTGGTGCCACCCGGTCTTGCATCAACGTGTGATGGCCGCCAAAGAAAAACGTGGCACGCAGATCGTCAACATTGATCCTCGTCGCACAGCGACGTCTGAAATGGCGGATGTGCATTTAGGCATAAGACCTGGTGGCGACGTTGCGCTTTTCAATGGGTTGCTGGCCGCCATTTCGGACAGTGACCAAGTCAACCAGGACTATGTCCGCAAGCATGTTGACGGCTATTCAGGCGCCGTGGAGGCAGCCCGTTTAATGCGCGACGAAGGCCTTGCTGATGCTACTGGTTTGACAGACCAAGAACTGACCGATTTTTACACGCTATGGATAAATACCAAACGCGTGGTCACGGTTTTCTCGCAAGGTGTGAACCAAGCTTCGGACGGATCAGACAAGGTTAATTCGATCATTAACTGCCACTTGTCGACGGGTCGGATTGGCAAGACTGGTTGCGGCCCGTTTTCGGTGACAGGTCAGCCCAACGCGATGGGCGGACGCGAAGTGGGCGGGTTAGCAAATATGCTGGCCGCCCATTTGAATATCGAAAACCCAGGCCATCGTAATTTGGTTTCGGATTTTTGGGGTACGGCCAATTTGCCGACGCAACAGGGGTTGAAGGCTGTTGATTTGTTCAAAGCCTGCGCCAGCAATCAGATCAAGGTGCTTTGGATTATGTGCACCAACCCAGCCGTCAGCATGCCTCAAGCCGATGATGTTATTGCGGCGATCAAAAACGTGGATTTCGTCGTGGTGTCAGACATCATTGTCGACACGGATACAACGCGATTGGCGGACGTTGTTTTACCCGCCACGGGGTGGGGCGAAAAGGAGGGAACTGTCACCAATTCGGAACGCCGCATATCGCGCCAGCGCGCTTTTTTGCCCGCTCCGGGACAGGCAAAGCACGATTGGCAGATCATCTGTGATGTCGCTAAGGCAATGGGATATGCGCAGGCATTCAACTACAAAAACCCGTCGGAAATTTTTACCGAATGGGCCGAGATGACACAGCTTTCAGCTATGGCGAACAAGGGTTTGGATTTAACGCAGTTGTCCAACTTGTCCCCTCAAGAATATGACAGGTTGCCCCCCGTGCAATGGCCTGTTCAGCCCGACAAAAGCGATACGCGTTTCTTCGCCAATGGGCAGTTTTTTACCGAGAACCGCAAGGCTAATATGTTGCCGATTACAACGAGAATTAGTGCGGACGCAACTTCTGAACACTATAAATTCAACCTCAACACAGGCCGCATTCGAGACCATTGGCACACAATGACCCGCAGCGCGAAATCTTCCAGCCTAAGCGGGCATATTGCCGAGCCATTTTTGGAAATACACCCAACGGATGCGCGGTCACTGGACATTGAAACGGCTGATTTAGTCCAAGTCGACAGCCCTCATGGAGATGTCGTTTTGCGCGCTCTGGTGACAGAACGCGTTCAACAAGGCCATGTCTTTGCGCCGATACACTGGACGTCGGTGTGGGCCTCAAAGGCGCGGATTGATACGTTGATACCTTCGGTCAGGGATCCGCTGTCAGGCCAACCAGAATTCAAACGCACTGTGGTGGGTGTCACCAAGCTAAACCCATCCTTTTTTGGGTTTGCCGTCGCCATGAATGAACCTGATCCCACTTCCAAATATTGGGCCAAAGCACGGACAAAAACGGGCTGGCGCCTCGAATTTGCATGCGACGAAACGCCCGTCAATTTTGAGCAATTTGCACGCGCTCAACTGGTCGAACCTGACGCCGAGTGCGTGACCTATTCAGACACCAAGCGTGGTCAAAGCCGCATAGCATTTGTTAAGGATGGCATCGTCATCGGCGCTATGTTTATCAGCCCGAAACCCGTAGAGTTGGCGCGTCAATTCGTCATCAACCAGTTTGATAGTGTTGCTGACAGTAGCATTCTAGCTGGAGTTTCTGGTGCGGAAGACGTTGATGCGGGCCCAACGGTTTGTTCGTGCTTTAACGTTGGGGTGAACTCTCTAATCGACATTATTGAAACCGGTAAAGCGACTAGCATTGAGCAGATTGGAAACCTGCTGCAAGCCGGATCAAACTGTGGTTCATGTCGTCCCGAGCTGGTAAATTTGTTGAACCGACATCAAACAAGAATTGCCGCTGAGTGATTCTTGCTGATCACTTCATTCATTCCATATTGGTTCCGGTGAACCGAAAATTTTCCGTTTTTACTCTCAACTCTCTGCAACAGGCGTTAACGTCAGACACAACGCAGTGTCCGGCTCAAATTTTGGACCCACGAATTGTGGGCAATTCCGCACGTCGCTTGGATCCTAAGCCAACAAAAATCGCGGTTATGGGCTGCCTTCGCCAAACACGCGGATATACCGGATAACGATTGGGCCCAATGTGATCATAAATAGTGCTGGCAACATCAGGCTCGCCATAACAGCAGACATTTTGACAGGAAGTTTATTCGCTTGTTCCTGCGCGTTGATTTCGCGGTTTTCGCGCATCTCGACGGCATATGATTTCAATGCTTCGCTAATCGAGCTGCCATACTGCATCGACTGTACGATGACATTCACAAAAGAAAGCACTTCGGGGAGGTTCATTCGTGTGCCCATCTGGAGCAACGCTTCTGACCGCTCACGGCCAGCAAGAACTTCGGTTTGAACTTGAAGAAACTCGTCGCTGATCACAGGTGAAACACGCGTGATTTGTTGCCCCACCTTGGTCATTGCCGCGTCAAAACCCAAGCCAGCCTCGGCCGAAATTTGCAGCAAGTCCATCGCGTTGGGAAAACCGTCTTCAATGTCGCGGTAACGCTTTTTGATTTTCCGATTCAACCAGACTGTTGGTGCGTAGAAGCCAACGGCAGTTGTGACCGCAAGAATTTGCAGGATACGAATGGGACTCAGGCCGTTCAGAAATTCGTCGACCCCGGGCGGCACACCAACAAAGGCGCGTATCGACATCAAAATAACCGCAATCGTGGGTATGCTCATCGCGAGTATCAGACGAAAGAAGTAGAAATTTCGCACCGATTGCGTCCCGGTAAAGCCAGCTTTTTCAAGCTGAAGCCGGATTTCTGTGCGTTTGACTTTGTCGTCAGGCACCAACGCCTTGAGAAGACCAACTGGAACGGTGTCAGGTGTTTTCATCAACTTGCGCCGCTGGGAGCTTCCTGCATAGGCACGCGCACTTCGCCGCATCCGCGCGGCTGCAATGTCGTCGGTATTAAAAGCCGCATAGAGCCCAAAGATCGTGATCAGCATCCCGATGGCCACTGCCAGAGGGAGGAGAAGCTGGTTCCATCCAGCAAAAGCGAGGTGAAATTCTTGCATAGCGCTTTTGTCCTTAGACCCGGAAATTCACGAGTTTTTGCATGATCAAAAAGTTGGCTGCGACAAGCAGACAAATGGCCGTGGCGATTGGCAGATAAAGCGGGTCATCACTGACCGAGGGGTAGTAGTCAGGAGCGGTGAGCATCGTCGTGCCATACATCAAGAATGGCAGCGAAGAGAGCACCCAAGCAGTGATCCGACCTTCCGACGAAATGGCAATGATCCGACGACGCATCGTAAACCGGCCTCGGATGACGCGTGCAAGGGTTCCAAGCATCGCAGCAAGATTCCCACCGGTACCGTGCTGAATGGACACACTCACCGCCAGGTAATGCATGTCTTCCTGATCAATACGGTCCGCCAGATCAAAGAACGCCTCAACAAGGTCATCGCCATAGGTGATCTGATTAGACATGATCTGAAATTCGGCACCAAGCGGGTCAGGCATATTCTTAGCAGCGTTTTGAATGGTCACGTTCAACGGATGGCCGACGCGCAGCCCCCGCATCATTAGGTCCAATGCATCCGGCAGCTGCTCAGCGAACTTTCCGGCCCGCTGTTTGCGGATGATGTTAATGATGCTCATCGGGATAACCATGCCGACCAACGTCGCCATTATGCTTGCGGCTTTAAAGCCCAGAACAAACGAAGCGACCAAGAAAAGGCTGGCTGCCACCGCTGCACAAATAGCCAAGAAAACAAGCGGACTCATTGTCATGCCAGCTTGCCGCATCTTTGCGGGAAGCGTCCCGTAAACCGGAATTCGGCTCATCAAAGTGGGCTTGGGCGTATCACGAACAAGTTTAATCTGCTTTTCGAGGGCCATTGCAGCCCCCAGTTTCGACATTCTTTTTGCCTGATATTTTCCATTGGAGTCTTCGCCAGAGAGTAAGGCGCGCACCCCCTCCAACAGCAGAAGAACGCCCAAAAAACCGGCAATATACAGGAAGAGTAGAGGATCGAGGATGTCAAACTCGGACATTAACTTGCTCCAACATTGGAGAAGGTTTCAATCGGCAGATCGTATCCGGCAGCAACCAGAGCACTCATGCATTTTGGCCGAAT
Source organism: Rhodobacteraceae bacterium UBA2776 (assembly GCA_002352425.1). Classification (GTDB taxonomy): domain Bacteria; phylum Pseudomonadota; class Alphaproteobacteria; order Rhodobacterales; family Rhodobacteraceae; genus Profundibacter. The sequence goes on along the minus strand of DEIK01000052.1, from coordinate 1,837 downwards.
GCCCGTGGCCTTGAAAACACCGAGGATTTTGCCGTCTTTGTCTTTGCCCTGCTTTTCGAATGTGAAAATGTCCTGCATCATGATCTGGTCACCTTCCAATCCCGTCACTTCGGCGATGGACATAACCCGGCGGGAACCATCGCTCAGACGGCTTAGCTGCAACACGATGTTGATGCCGGAACCGATCTGGCCACGAATGGCGCTGAGGGGGAAACCGCCCCCAATCATCGATACCATCTGCTCAAGGCGCCCCAGCGCATCACGTGCGGTATTGGCGTGAATAGTCGTCATTGATCCATCGTGGCCGGTGTTCATGGCTTGCAGCATGTCAAATGCCTCAGACCCGCGAACCTCACCAATCACGATGCGATCTGGCCGCATCCGCAGGGCGTTGCGGACAAGATCCCGTTGAGAAATCATGCCCGCTCCTTCAGAATTGGCCGGGCGGGTTTCGAGCCGAACCACATGGTCCTGCTGCAACTGAAGTTCCGCTGCATCTTCGATCGTGACAATGCGCTGGCGACGGTCAATGTATGATGACAGTGCGTTCAACATTGTCGTTTTGCCCGAACCTGTACCGCCTGAAATTAGGACGTTCAGCCTTGCCTCAGCCACGGCACGCAAGAAGGTCAGAGCGCTTTGGCTCAGGGCTCCGTGATCAACCAGCTTGTTCAGTGTGAGTGGTTTGCGCGAAAACTTACGGATCGACAAGGTCGGACCGTCAATTGCACAAGGCCGGATGATCGCGTTCACACGGCTGCCATCCTCGAGCCGAGCATCCATCCACGGTTGTGACTCATCGATGCGACGTCCAATACGCGAGACGATTTTGTCGATAATGCGCAGCAGGTGGCGCTCACTGGAAAAACCGACCGGCACGCGTTCAAGCATACCACCGCGTTCAACATAAACATTTTCATGACCGTTCACCAGAATATCACTGATAGACGGATCCGCCAGCAATGGCTCCAGCGGGCCAAGTCCAAGCACTTCGTCAAGCAACTCATCAATGAGCATTTTGAATGCTTCTGAGTTCAGCTCGTCACCGGATTCACTGAGTTCGCCGGCAACCAACACCGACAATTCGCGGCGAAGTTTGGGGGGCGAAACCTGATCAATGACAGCGAGGTTCAGCTTCTCCAGCACAAAGTTATGCAGGCGGTTTTTTAGCGTGCGGTAGTTTTCAGACTCAGAATCCGCCGACACCTCAAACTCTGCCGGTGCGGCAAAACTCCTTGGCACATCCGGCTCAACCGGAATGCCGGACGCCGGAACTGCGACCAACTGGTCCTTTGGTACAGACGTCTGAAAGTCTTTAAACATAACGCTCTTACTGCCTCATTTATTATTTTATGCTTTTCGCCTTCTATCACTAGCTTGGGATTGCGACATTTTATTGACAATTTGATGGATTGATTTGACAGTTGGCGACCGCTTGCTCACCTCAGCCATCGGAACGCCGCGTTCACTTGCTTTACCTGCTGTGCGGCTATCGGCGGGAAGCCAGATATCAAACGGCTTTTCCAAGAACTTAGCCGCCTCTTTAACCGATTTGGGAAGGGAGGTCGGCTTCTTCTCTCTGGAAACGACAATATCCAACGGCAGTCCAGGGTTGTCTTCGGTATAGAAGTCGATCAGCCGGCGCGCCTGGCGAACGCCGGGAACGGAGGTGTCTGTCACCAAAAGCATCTGATCCGTATGTGCCAACACTGGCGCAAGCCACAAAACCATAGAGCGCGGCAATCCAAGGATTACATAGTCATACTCTTTCCGAAGTTCCGAAATGAGCTGAACTACCATTTCTGGCGAAAGCGCATCAAACGGTGCAAACTCTACT
>DEIK01000074.1 GCA_002352425.1 Rhodobacteraceae bacterium UBA2776 | reverse complement strand
CGCGAAAGATAGGACGACATCGCGCCAACCGGCGGTGCAATCGACATTTCGTTGTCGTTCAAAATCACGAACATGCGTTTCTTTAGATGGCCCGCGTTGTTCATCGCCTCATAGGCCATACCCGCACTCAACGATCCATCGCCAATCACCGCAATCGCATCACCAATCCCGTGGTCCGGCGCACCACCTAAATCCCGCGCAACAGCAAAGCCCAAAGCAGCAGATATCGACGTCGAACTGTGACCGGCTCCAAACGGATCATAGGCGCTCTCGGCGCGCTTGGTGAACCCGCTTAACCCGTCTTCTTTACGCAGGGTGCGGATACGATCGCGCCGCCCCGTCAGAACCTTGTGCGGGTAACATTGGTGGCCAACATCCCATATCAGACGATCCTTGGGCGCATCGAAAACGGCATGGATGGCAACGGTCAATTCGACCACACCCAACCCGGCCCCTAAATGCCCACCTGTCTCGGATACAGCTGAAATGACTTCGCTGCGCAACTCATCCGACAACTGGCACAGCTCACTGTCCGAGAACGTCTTCATATCGGCAGGAACCGTCACGCGGTCAAGAATCGGGGTATGGGGTCTATCACTCATATCAACTGTATCTCACATATTACGCGTTATGACGAATTGCGCAGCTTGTCGCAGGTTGTCGGCGGCCTGACCATATGGATCAAGTGCCGCCTCGGCCTCCTCGACCAATTGGCGCGCACGAGCTTTGGCACCGTCCAACCCCAGCAGCGACACGAATGTCGCCTTGCCCGCATCGGCATCCTTGCCCAACCGTTTGCCAGCCAATTCGGCGTCGCCTTCGACATCCAGAACATCGTCGGCAATCTGAAACGCAAGACCCATCGCGCGCGCATAGTTGCGCAACGGGGTCACATCCTCACGAGCCATCACCGCACCCGCCTCGGTGGACCAGCGAATCAATGCGCCGGTTTTGCCATCCTGCAAATGCGTGATCTGATCCAAAGTCAGTGGTGTGTCGGCGGTCTCCGCAGCGATATCCAACGCCTGCCCCAACACCATGCCTTGCGCACCTGATGCTTTGGCCAATGAGGCAACCAGCGCCAAACGCACCGCCGGATCATCCGACACCGCATCACTTGCCAAAACTTCAAACGCCAAGGTCTGCAGGGCATCGCCCGCCAATACCGCTGTGGCCTCGTCCCATTTCACATGGACAGTTGGCCGACCACGTCGCAGATCATCGTCGTCCATGCAAGGCAGGTCGTCATGTACCAAAGAATAGGCGTGTAGCGCCTCAACCGCCGCCGCCGCATAGACAGCACGGGCCTGATCAATGCCGTGCAGCTTGGCTGATTCCAGCACCAAAAACCCGCGCAACCCTTTGCCACCGGAGGTGGCATAGCGCATTGCCTGTGCAACGGGCAGATCACCAAACGGCATCAATACCTCGGTCAGGCAGATGCCAACTTGGTCCGCTGCCGCATCCAGTGCTTGTTTGAACATTATTACAGACCTTCGACGGGCTTCAATCCTGTGGGCTCGCCACCCTCACCCAGCGTAATCGCCGCAACTTTTTCTTCGGCTTCTTTCAGCTTTGCTTCGCAGCGTTTTTTCAACTCGGCGCCACGCTCATACAGCGTGATAGATTGCTCCAACGGCACGTCACCACGCTCAAGCTGGCCCACAACAGCCTCAAGGGCTGCCATCGCTTCTTCAAAGCTCATTTCGGTTACAGGTGTGTCGCTCATCCGCCGCGCTCCATCAAAACTTCTACATGCGCCGCAACTGACGCCGCCAACGCGTCCAAATCATATCCGCCTTCCAGTGTCGAGACAATGCGACCATCGCAAACTTTATCCGCAACATCGCAAATTCTCTGGGTTAACCAACTGAAATCATCAACCTCCCACATCAAACTGGCCAATGGGTCAGCCTGATGCGCATCAAACCCCGCCGAGATCAATATCAGATCGGGGTTAAACGCCTCAACGGCGGGCAGGATTTCACCGTCATAGGCGGCGCGCATGGTGTTGGTGCTACAACCTTCGGACAAGGGGTAGTTCAACACGTTATGATGCGCGCCTGTTTCCGTCGCAGCACCTGATCCCGGATAAAGCGGCATCTGGTGGCTGGAACAAAACAATACACGCGGTTCGTTCCACAACAAATCTTGGGTTCCATTGCCGTGATGCACATCAAAGTCGATAATCGCGACACGTTCCGCCCCGTGGTTTTCCAGCGCATGTTTGGCGGCAATCGAGACATTGCCAAACAGACAAAACCCCATCGGCTTTTCACTTTCGGCATGGTGGCCCGGTGGGCGCGTTCCGCAAAAGGCGTTTTGCACATGGCCACCCATCACCTGATCAACCGCACGGATATTTGCCCCCACCGCCCGCAGTGCCGCCGTCAAGCTACCCTTTGACATATGGGTATCCGCATCCAGCGACACTGTACCTTGCGTAGGCGCCATGCCTTGAACTTGTTCAAAATGTGCTGGCGGATGCACCAGCTTCACATGCGCCGCCTCACCCATCGGGGCGTCTTCGCGCTGCAAATCGTTGAATTTTGACGCGCCCAGCGCCTTTAGAACATGATCCAGCCGCGCCACCTGTTCAGGGTGACCCTGCGGCGTGATATGTTGCAAACAATCGGGATGGGACAAAAATAATGTGGTCATTTAGGGACGCTAGGACAATACTGCCCCCCAAACAAGTTTAGAACACAAAAGGATTTTACCCATGCGCATTTTGATCGCCTTCCTGCTGTTTTTGCCCATCACTGCCTTTGCCCAAGAATTCACGACAACTCTCAGTGCCGACTTAACCGGAGACGGATTGCGCGACCACGTTGAGTTGACCCAAAACAGCGAAACGCTTGACGCGGATCTGAACATTTGGGTGCGACAGACCAACGGTGACTTAAAGCTGCGCGCCAATGCACCGTCAGTGGTTTGGGTAGGCGGGATTGGCCAAAAGCCCGAGCTGTCTGTCACCGCTCATGGCTCGCTGCAGGTGCATTCTATGAACGATTCAATTGGCCGTAATCGCTGGCATCAAACCCTGACCTTGGCGTGGCGTAACAAAGCGTTCGTAATGGCGGGATATACCTATGATTCCTACGACACGCTTGACCTAGACCTCTCAATTGGTTGCGACGTTAACCTTTTAAACGGCAAAGGCGAGCGGCTGACGGGGGCCAATCACGACATCAAAACCAATTTTAGAACCCAGTCGCGTGGTGGACCGATTGACGATTGGAATGGTGAAGCCCCCAAAGAATGTGATTTGGGGAACTAGCGCCTAGTCCGGCGCCAGCATGTATCCAGCCCCGCGCACGGTTTGCATATAGCGCGGCTGTTTCGGGTCTTGCTCAATCTTGCGCCGTAAACGGGTGATCTGAACATCCACGGCGCGTTCTTGGGCTTGGCCGGTGTCACGGCCCAGATCTTCGACCAATTTGGCACGGCTGACAGGTTCATTCACGTGATCCGAGAAAATCTTCATCAGCGCCGATTCTGTGGCGGTAAGCCGAACCAGCTCCTCACCACGCCACATCTCGCCGCGCTCCACGTTGTAGCGCACGGGACCTAGGTGCAGCACTTTTGGCCCCTCATTCACCGCATCATCTGTCGGAACCCGCCTCAAAATTGCGTTGATCCGCAACAGCAACTCTTTGGGTTCAAACGGCTTGGACAGATAATCATCCGCCCCTGCTTCCAGTCCCGCGATCCGATCTTCGGTGTCACCCTTGGCCGTCAGCAACAAGATCGGCGTGCCAACACCCGTGCTGCGCAAACTCCGTGTCAGGCTAATACCGTCTTCGCCAGGCATCATCACGTCCATCACGATTAGATCAAACTCAAGCCCCGACAAAATTCGCCGCGCATGTTCCGCGTCACGCGCCGCCGTTACCCAGAACCCGTGACGAATCAGGAATTTCTGCAACAATCCACGAATGCGTTCATCATCATCGACAATCAGCAAATGGGCTTCGGGCAATTCATTCATCATTCATCATCCTTCAGAGCCTTAAAGTACCGACGCAATTCCGGCTCCATCATCGCTTCTAATACTTTACGAAACCCTGCAACAGCATCGGGCCCCACAGCACGATATGCATCGCGCATGCGTTTGCGTTGTGCATCAGACAATTCGCGCTCCAGTGTGGCGCCCTCTTGGGTCAGGTACAAATGACGTTCGCGTTTGTCTTTGGTACCGACACGGCTTTCGACCAATCCGTCCGAGATTAATGTGCGCAAAACACGATTCAGCGATTGCTTGGTCACCCCCAGAATGCCCAACAGATTGTTCACTGTTGTTCCCGGGCTGCGGTGGATGAAATGCACTGCGCGGTGGTGGGCGCGCCCATAGGCATAGTTGTTCAATATCCGGTCAGGATCGGCGGTAAAGCCGCGATAGGCGAAAAACATCGCCTCGATACCTTTGCGCAATTGCTCGTCCGTTAGAAACAGCAACGCTTCGCCGCCTGATCTTGCTTCCTGCACAAAAATCCCCCTGATCACTTTTTGGTTCGCTTGAATGATTTTACGTCAGTGTTGTTGACTTTCCAAGAATCAATTCGTAACAATCGGCAGATTTCGCGCAATATTATGTCCCAACCGGACCTATTTTGCGCAACTAATGCAAACCAAACCGCGGACTACGCGACGATTAGAAAAGGGAAATACCATGTCTGGTGCATATGATGACCGCGATGGAACAATCTGGATGGATGGCGCGATGGTGCCTTGGCGCGACGCAAAGGTCCATATCCTGACCCATGCGATGCACTATGCCTCCAGCGTGTTTGAAGGCGAACGCGCCTATAACGGCAAAATTTTCCGCAGCCGCGATCACTCGGAACGCCTACATAAATCCGCCAACTACATCGACTTTCAAATCCCGTGGACTGTGGACGAAATTGAGGGCGCAAAACAGCAAGTTCTGCGCGCCGAGCGCCTATCCGATGGCTATGTTCGTGCGGTTGCATGGCGCGGCGCTGGCGAAGACATGGGGGTCGCATCGGCCCGCAACCCTGTCCATCTGGCCATCGCAGCATGGGAATGGGGTGCCTATTACGGCGACGCCAAAACCAAGGGCGCCAAATTGGATATTTCAAAATGGAAACGCCCGTCGCCCGAAACCATCCCCTGCCACGCCAAGGCCGCTGGTCTTTATATGATCTGCACCATGTCCAAACACGCCGCCGAGGCCAAAGGCTGTTCCGATGCGATGATGTTTGACTATCGTGGCTATGTGGCCGAAGCGACAGGCGCCAACATCTTTTTCGTGAAAGACGGCGAAGTCCACACCCCAACGCCTGATTGCTTTTTAAACGGCCTTACTCGCCAGACAGTAATCACCCGGCTACAAGAAAAAGGCATCAAGGTGATTGAGCGCCACATCATGCCGGACGAATTGGAAGGCTTTGAGCAATGCTGGCTGACTGGAACGGCCGCCGAAGTGACTCCCGTTGGCCAGATCGGTGATTACAATTTTGAAGTTGGCGCTATGGCCCGTGATATCGCAGAGGACTATGAAAAACTGGTGCGGGCGTAAATCGCAGATTTTCGCGTGGCAAAGGCATCAAACCTATTAACAATCAGTTGATTGCCGTATAGGTTGGCCCGAAGAATGCAATCTGTGGGGGATTCAATTGTTGCACACGATAAGAATAGCGCTTTTGGCGTTGTGTGTGGCGTCTCTGACAGCTTGCAGCCTGCCACGCGGCGCAGCGCTTTCTTCTGAGATTGTCAAAGAAAAGAATGCCCAAGAGCCGACCTTTTCGGTGGTGAATGTGTCCCGCAGCAATATGGCGCAGCTGGCGGCATGGCCTGTGACGGGCTGGGCGGGACATTATCATTGGTTGCGCAGCGGGCGTGGGCCAAACAGCACAGTGATCCGTGCGGGCGACACCCTGAATTTGGTCATTTGGGACAGTCAGGAAAACTCGCTGCTGGCACCGGAAACCCAAAAACTTGTGAGCATGCCAAATCTGGTTGTTTCATCCGCGGGCACCATATTCATTCCCTACCTGAACAAAGTCTCGGTTGTCGGGAAAACACCGTCCCAAGCCCGCAGCACTATTCAAGAATCGATTATCACCATCGCTGCATCCGCACAGGTCCAGCTGTCAGTGGTGCCGGGTAAACAAAACTCTGCTGATCTGGTGACGGGTGTTGCCAAACCTGGCACCTATCCACTGCCTGACCGAAACTATTCTATCCTTAGCCTACTGGCATTGGGTGGCGGCATTTCTCCAACTTTGCGTAACCCGCTGGTGCGTCTGATACGGGATGGCAAAACCTATGAGACTCCGGCGGCAGCCTTGTTCTCAGACGCCTCGAAAAATATCATCTTGCGCGGCAATGACAAAATTCTGGTCCAAGAAGACAAACGGTATTTCACCGCCCTTGGAGCCACCGGAACCGAGAGTTTGGTCTACTTTGACAAGGAAAGAATCACCGCGATCGAGGCGCTCTCGATGATTGGCGGCTTGACGGATAGCCGCGCTGATCTAAAGGGCGTGCTGGTGCTGCGGGATTATCCAGCACGTGCCTTGCGCACGGACGGCAAAGGCCCTGCAATGCAGCAGGTAATCTTTGTTTTTGACCTGACCAGTGCCGATGGGTTGTTTGCGTCACGCAGCTTCCAGATCAACCCGAATGATACGGTTTTGGCCACGGAATCACCGGTTACTAAAGCCAGCACAATTTTGGGCATTATCGGATCTGCACTGGGCATCGCAAACAGGCTCTAACACAGGGCCAATCGCACTGCTTATCGGTTGACAAGTTTCGCGATCATTTCAGTTGCATCCTGCACTGCAGTCCTTCATTTTGAGCAAAATATATAATTTGGAGGGTCGTTCATGCGAACACGAGCAGCAGTTGCGATTGAGGCGGGGAAGCCGTTGGAGATCATGGAAGTGAACCTTGAGGGTCCCAAGGCCGGCGAGGTTCTGGTTGAGATCAAGGCGACAGGGCTGTGCCACACGGATGCGTTCACCTTGTCCGGTGACGACCCCGAAGGCATGTTCCCGGCCATTCTCGGCCATGAGGGCGCGGGCGTTGTTGTCGAAGTTGGCCCCGGCGTGACCACGCTGGAAGTCGGCGATCACGTGATCCCGCTTTACACGCCGGAATGCCGGACCTGCGACTATTGCCTGAACCCCAAAACCAACCTGTGCCAATCCATCCGCACCACCCAAGGGGCCGGCGTTATGCCCGATGGCACCAGCCGGTTCTCGATGCTGGATGGCACGCCGATCCTGCATTACATGGGCTGCTCGACCTTCGCCAACCACTCAGTTGTGCCCGAAATTGCGCTGGCCAAAGTGCGCAAAGACGCCCCGTTTGACAAAATTTGCTACATCGGTTGCGGCGTCACCACCGGCATTGGCGCCGTGATCAACACCGCCAAAGTCGAGATCGGCAGCACCGCGATTGTGTTTGGTCTGGGCGGCATTGGTTTGAACGTGGTGCAAGGGCTGCGGATGGCAGGGGCCGACCAAATCGTTGGTGTGGATCTGAACGACGGTCGCATTCCGATGGCCACGCAATTTGGCATGACCGATTTTGTGAACCCCACCAAAGTCTCGGGTGATCTGGTCGCCCATCTGGTTGAACTGACCGATGGCGGCGCGGATTACACGTTTGACGCCACCGGCAATGTCGGCGTGATGCGCACCGCCCTTGAGGCCGCGCACAAAGGCTGGGGTGAAAGCATCATCATCGGGGTTGCGCCTGCGGGGGCCGAGATTTCAACCCGTCCTTTCCAACTGGTGACAGGCCGCTCCTGGCGCGGCACGGCCTTTGGCGGCGCGCGTGGCCGCACGGATGTTCCAAAAATTGTTGACTGGTACATGGAGGGAAAAATCGAGATCGACCCCATGATCACCCACACCATGCCGCTGGAGGACATCAACAAGGGGTTTGACCTGATGCACCAAGGAAAATCCATTCGCGGGGTCGTGGTTTATTGATGACTGAAAAAATCCCATTACTGGCGGTCCTTATTGATGCAGATAATATCTCTGCAAAACACGTGAATGCGATTTTTACCGAGATCGCATCTTTTGGCGAAGCGAGTGTTCGGCGCATCTATGGTGATTTTTCGGCGGGAGGCCTAAAAAGCTGGTCGGCTGCCTTGGCCGACCACGCAATCGTGCCGATACATCAACCTGCAAACACAGTTGGCAAGAACGCTTCTGACATTGCGCTTGTCATTGATGGAATGGACTTGCTGCATTCTGGTCATGTCGATGGATTTGTTCTGGTTTCTTCTGATAGTGATTTCACCCGCCTTGCCAGCCGGATTCGTGAGCATGGCCAGCCAGTTTATGGGATTGGCGAACGCAAAACACCTGCAGCTTTTCGCAAGGCCTGCAGGCGGTTTGTGTTCATTGAAAATATTGGCGTTTCTGAAACCGACAGCAGTGCAAAAAGTAAAGCGAAATCCTCTCCGGCAGCAGAAACACTTAAAAGCACCGATGGGCCCGTGCGCGAAGTTCCTTCTGCCAGCAAAGAACCGCCGTCAAAAGCTGTTCCTTTAATAAGGACAGCCCTTCAAGGCATCGAAACAGAAGACGGCTGGTATAATCTTGGTACGGTGGGGCAAAAGCTCGTAGCCAACAATCCTGATTTTGACACACGGACATATGGCTGTCCTAATTTGAGTACGCTTTTAGAAAAAACCGGGCATTTTGACGTCAACCGAACAACCCTTCCAATACGGATACGACGTAATCCAAATGGAAAGAATGCAACATGACCTTCCCAGCAGATTATGTGGGTTGGCACGCAGACCGCTTGAACGCATAAGCTCAATCAACCTCATGGAGCCTAGCCCAGAGCCCCACGCCTTGGGACATTGGAGCGCGACAATTTGCGATAAGCCCCAGGCGTCATATCTGTCCACCTTTTGAAGGCACGGTGGAAATTGGCGGCAGAGGCAAATCCTGTATCTTGGGAAATCGCCTCAATGCTTTTGGGGCTATTCGTCAGGTCCCGAATGGCGATGTCACGACGCAAACCATCCTTGATGCTTTGGAATGATGTGGCCTCGGCATCCAGTCGCCGCATCAAAGTGCGCGGGGTCAGGTGTAGCAGCCTTGCGGTTTCTTTTAGACCTGTTTCCAACTGATCTGAGCGCAACAGCATTTCTCGCACCCGCATTGGCAGGGTGTGTTCGCGCAAGCTGGTAAAAATCCAATCACGCGGGGCGCGGAGCAAAAATTCCTGCATTTCAGCTTCACTGCCTGCCACAGATAGTTTGCTCTGGTTTGCGCCAAACGTGATGGAAGAACATGCCTGCCCAAACTGAATGGGTGCAGGAAACAGAACAGGGTAATCTTCAGCAAATTCGGGCCGATCAAAACCAAAACTAACATCGCGCAACGGCAATTCAAATCCAACAAGCCAAGAGGCAACACCATGCGTTAATTTGAGCAAAAGCATATGCCCAAATCTGTTCGCTGTTGCGCCATCACGTGAGACAAGAGAAATCCGCAAGGATTCCCCTTGGTGATCCATTGTCATGGAGAAATCATCCAGAAGAAGATTCCAGAATGAAATGAAGCGAAATAACGCCGCTGACAAGGACGATGCGCCGTGCGCGGAGGCGCAAAGAAGCTTTAAGGCGCCCGGACGTATCGGGCGGCTCCACAATCCCATCATTTCGTCGCCGGATGCAACCACAGCCTCTTGATACAAACCCACAATCTGATCATGGGTCACCCGCGCACGCGTTTGGCTTTGCGCGGACAATCCAACCTGTTCCAACAGGGCTTCCAGCTGTTGGGGAGTACAATTTTTCTTAAGTACAACGAGCCAGTCTTCAAGAAAGGCACGCGACACTGTCGGCAATATTTGGGCAGGATAAGCTTGAATCATTCCTGATTTGTCACAAAATTTGTCACTTTATGCAAGTTTTGCGTCCATTGAAGAGATAGCCCCAACCGTGCAATCTGGTATGTATCAATTAAACACAAATCAAACGGAGCCACCCAAATGTTCACTGCCCCGACCAAAGACATGCTCTTTAACATCGAACATATTTCAGGATGGAACGATCTGATGGCATTGCCAGCCTACGACGCACTCGATCTGGAAGACGCCGCAGCAGTGTTGGAAGAATTTGGACGGTTTTGCGCAGAAATGATCGCACCTTTGAATGCCAGTGGTGATGAGGTCGGTGCGCAATACGACCAAGGTCGCGTCACCATGCCAGACGGATTTGCCACCGCCTATGCCAGTTTTGTTGAAATGGGTTGGCAAAGCCTGCCACATCCTGAAAGCTTTGGCGGTCAGGGCATGCCGCGATGTGTTGGGGCTGCGGCGACCGAAATGCTAAATGCCGCCAACATGAGTTTTGCGCTGTGTCCTTTACTGACAGATGGCGCAATTGAAGCCCTGTTGACCGCAGGCTCAGACACACAAAAAGAGACCTACCTGGCCAAACTGGTGTCTGGCGCATGGTCCGGTACGATGAACCTGACAGAGCCACAAGCGGGCAGCGATTTGGCCCGCGTCAAATCCAAGGCCGTGCCCCAGAACGACGGGACCTATCACATCACCGGCACGAAAATATTCATCACCTATGGTGAACATGACATGTCGGAAAACACGATCCATCTTGTCTTGGCGCGCACCCCTGATGCACCCTCTGGGGTTAAAGGGATCAGCTTGTTTTTGGTGCCCAAATTTATGGTGAACGCTGATGGCACCCTTGGGGATCGCAATGCTGTGACCTGCGTCAGCATCGAACACAAACTGGGGGTAAAGGCGAGCCCGACTGCCATCTTGGAGTTTGAGGGCGCCACAGGTTTTCTGATTGGCGACGAAAACTCGGGCCTGAGCTATATGTTCGAAATGATGAACTCAGCCCGCTATGCCGTGGGCTTGCAAGGTGTCGCCATTGCCGAACGTGCCTATCAGCAAGCTCTGTCATTCGCAAAAGAACGGGTGCAAAGCGCGCCTGTTGACAGAAGCACGTCCGAAGCTGTGACCATTGTCCACCACCCGGATGTGCGCCGACTGCTGGCGCGAATGCAAGTTTTGACCGAAGGCGGCCGCGCTTTGACCGCTTATGCTGCGGGTTGGCAAGATATGGCCCGCCATGCAGCAACACCTCAAGAACGGGAACAGGCTACTGCCGCTTCCGAATTTTTGACGCCTTTGGTTAAGGGGTATTGCACTGAAAACGGGGTCGAAGTGGCCTCGGCTGGGGTGCAGGTGCATGGTGGCATGGGGTTCATCGAAGAAACCGGTGCGGCGCAACATTACCGCGACGCACGCATTTTGCCGATCTATGAAGGGACCACCGCCATTCAGGCGAATGACCTTTTGGGTCGAAAGACGTTGCGCGACGGCGGCACCACAGCGATGTGGATGGCGGATCAGATCATTGAGACCGAACGGCAACTTGCGACGGGTTCAGACGCAGCAAAAGCCGTCGGGGTCCGGTTGAGCATGGCCCGCGAAGCATTCCAAGCTGTAGTGAACCATCTTGTGAGCACGACCAGAGACACACCAAATGCTGCTTATGGCGGGGCTGTGCCGTATTTGATGCTGGCTGGAAACCTGATGTCAGGTTGGCAATTGGCCAAGTCACTGCTGGTCGCCGAAAGAGAGCTTACGGCGGGCAAAGATAATGAATTTATGACTGCCAAAATTGCTTCGGCGCGCTTCTATGCAGACCATATCCTGTGTGATGTCGAAACCCAAAGTCAACGTATTCTTGAAGGCTCTGACAGCCTTTTGTCAGTCGCACTTTAGGGCCTAAACCTTGTAATTTTGCCCCTGAGCCGCCCTGTCGACTCCCCAGAGTTTCTTTATAAAATCCTCCTGAAAGGACACTTCATGACCGCTCAAATCGACATCTCCCGCTTTAAGAACCTCGCAATTGAAGCCCAAGAAGATGGGGTCTGGGTGGTCACCCTGAACCGCCCGAAAAAGCGTAACGCGCTGGATATAGACACAATCGACGAACTTGTTGATTTCTTCTCTTTGGCGCCGCGTGCAGGCGTTAAATCCGTTGTATTGGCCGGATCGGGTGATCATTTTTGTGCCGGGCTGGATCTGATTGAACACCATGACGATGATCGCTCGCCAGCGGACTTCATGCATGTATGCCTGCGTTGGCATGAAGCCTTCAACAAGATGGAATATGGCGGCGTGCCGATTTTTGCAGCGCTGCAGGGCGCTGTTGTTGGCGGCGGCCTTGAATTGGCCAGTTCAGCCCATGTGCGCGTGATGGATCAAACCTGCTATTTTGCCCTGCCCGAAGGTCAGCGTGGCCTGTTCACAGGCGGTGGCGCAACAATCCGAGTTGCTGATTTGGTGGGTAAATCTCGCATGATCGACATGATGCTTACGGGACGAGTCTATCAAGGACAAGAAGCCGTCGATTTGGGACTTGCGCAGTATATCGTCGAAGGCTCCAGTTTTGACAAAGCCATTGAGCTGGCGCGTAAGGCGGCGCAAAATCTGCCGTTGACCAATTTTGCGATCTGCTCTGCGATCAGCCACATGCAGAACATGTCAGCCTTTGATGCGGCCTATGCCGAAGCCGTGGTGGCCGGTGTTGTCAACACGCAACCAGACGCCCGCGCAAGGCTTGCCGCCTTTGCCGACAAAAGCGCGGCAAGGGTGCGCCCGAACGAATAACGATCAAAGGATGTAGTTATCTACACTGCACGGCTGACCATGACGTCCAAATCGACGATTGGTGTATCCAAACGATATTGGCGCGCCTTGGCTACACGTTAAGGCATCTTTCATGGGCAGCCAAACTTACAACCGCACCTAGTCAGATTGTGGGAGCGTTGGAATTGCGCATCATTGCTGACCTGCTCCCCAAGTTACCACCACTTGTCTGCATGACCTGATAGGGCGCTATGTTGGGGTGTGCGTTTCCAAGGCGGGTCGGGCTTTCATTGGTTGCAAGATAGTTCATCGCCTGATTGGCCGGTATCGACGTGGCGCTGTCCAGTAGAGACATAACCCCCGCTCTGGGACCAAACCCGACTACGATAGGGAATCATTTGCGACTTCCCTCTAAAACCCAAAAGGGTATTCACTGGCCTCGTGACATCATGGCTTGGCGGCTCTGGTGCAGAACCTTATCGCGGCGCCCGAAAAACCGAAACAACGGTCGAGAGCGCAAAAAGAATTGCAGCCAAACAAACAATCGTTGGCCCAGTCGGGGTGTCAAAATGATAGGCCGCCTTCAATCCTCCAAGGGCTGAAACGGCCCCAATGACCGCTGCAATCACTGCCATGACTTCAGGTGTTCGACTGAAGGGGCGTGCGGTGGCGGCGGGAATGATCAGCATAGCGGCAATTAACAAAACGCCCACAACCTTGATCGCAACCGCGACAACAATTGCCAACGAGACAGTCAAAACCATTTGCTCGCGCTTTGGATCAATCCCGCTGGCATAGGCAAGGTCAGAATTTAGCGTTGAGGTTAAAAGCGCCGACCAGCGCGAACCGATCAAAACAAGGACAAGAACCGCGCCCCCCCAAATTATGGCAAGATCCGTGGGTGTTACCGCCAGAATATCACCAAATAGATAGGCCATTAGGTCAATTCTGATGCCACTTAGAAACGAGACAGCAACCAAACCAAAAGCCAAAGCCGAATGGGCCAATACACCAAGAAGCGTATCCATCGCATAGCCGCGACCGCTGAGCGTTGAAATTGTCAGGGCCATCAGCAATGAAACCACGAGCACACCTGCAAAAATGGACGTCGACAGAGTCAATGAAATGGCAACCCCCAGAATGGCGGCGTGGGCCGTGGCGTCACCGAAATAAGCCATGCGGCGCCAAACCACAAAACACCCGAGCGGCGCGGCCGCGATTGCCACGCCCAAACCCGCCAAAGTCGCGCGCACTATAAAATCATCCAACATTATTCAGCGGTCTCCCTAGGTGTCGTGATTGTGGCTATGATTGTGGTCGTGGGGGTGATCATGCGAGTGGCTATGATGGTGCCGATAAAGCGCCAATGCCCCTTTTGTCCCCTCGCCAAAAAGCGCGCGATATTCGGGGGCAGAAGCAACATGCTCTGGCTCGCCCTCGCAGCAGACATGCCCGTTCAGACAGATCACCCGATCACTGGCGCTCATCACTACATGAAGGTCATGACTGACCATCAAGACAGCACATCCCAGTTGCAGTCGCACATCCTCAATTTGCCTATAGAAGGCCGCCGAGCCGGGTTGATCGAGACCTTGCGTTGCCTCATCAAGGATCAGTAAATCAGGTTGATTCATCAAAGCACGTGCCAAAAGAACACGCTGAAATTGACCACCCGAGAGGCG
This sequence comes from Rhodobacteraceae bacterium UBA2776, assembly GCA_002352425.1. Lineage (GTDB taxonomy): Bacteria > Pseudomonadota > Alphaproteobacteria > Rhodobacterales > Rhodobacteraceae > Profundibacter. The sequence continues at coordinate 95,470 of DEIK01000074.1, read as the reverse complement.
GCTCATCTGACGCGCAGCCAACTCGGGCACGCCGGCTTGCTCCAGGGCCAGCACAATTTGTTCGGCATTTACGCGGTGTGGCAGACCCAGAAACCGACCAACGGTCATCGGCAATGTTGGATCAATATGCAACTGTTGAGGGACATAACCTATCCGTAGATTGTCAGATTTTATGACATCCCCAGATGTTGGCTTGAGTGCACCAATAATCGCCCGTAACAGGGTAGATTTCCCCGATCCGTTGGGACCGACGATGGTTATTATCTCACCAGAATCGATTCCCAATGAAACATCACGAAGCGCCGTGTGACCACCAAGACGAACAGCAAGGTTCCGAATTTCTACCAGTCTCATACAGATGCACCTTCAGTTGTACATTTTGGACAAAGACCTTCGGCCTCAACGATAGTGCATTCAATATTGAACCCGACGTCTTTCGCGGCTTGGTCCAACAATTTCTTGGCGGGTGTCGAGGCCTCGGCAACGGACCCGCACAAACGGCAAATCATAAAGGCCGGTGAGTGTTTTTCGTGGGGATGGGCACAGGCAATATAGGCATTCAGGCGCTCGATCTTGTGAACAAATCCATGTTTCACAAGAAAATCCAATGCCCGATAAGCGACAGGCGGTTGCGAACCGTGGCCCTCTTCAACCAACCTTTCAAGGATGTCATAGGCACCAAGGGCTCTGTGATCTTCCAGCAGAAATTCCAGAACCCTGCGGCGCGTTGGTGTAAACTGCAACTTGTTCGCTACACAATACGCCTCGGCAACGGCGATCATATCGTCGATGCAAGCAGAGTGATCATGCTTATCAAATCCAACAGCATCCATGCGACGTTTCCTTTTTCTCTTGCTCTTACTGATATGTAATACTATTACATTCAACTCAAGACAATATGTTACAACATAACACGGAGTTTACCATGAGAAAATCCTTTTTGTACGGGGCAGTATCGACTTTTGCCCTTGTTGGCGCTGCTACAGCCGAAGTCCCGTCAGTTGCCGTAGACATTGCACCTGTTCACTCTCTCGTGGCCAGAGTCATGGAAGGTGCTGGAACACCAAATTTGGTTGTTCGACCTGGCGCTTCGCCCCATGGATACTCTCTACGCCCCTCCGAAGCAAAGGCCCTTCAAAACGCAGATGTTGTTTTCTGGGTGAGTGAAGGTCTGACACCTTGGCTTCAAAGCTCAATTGGATCAATTGCGCCAGATGCAAAGTCTGTGGAGCTTTTGGAAGCCGAGGGTGCAACTGAGTTGGAATTTCGCGAAGGGGCAGCGTTTGAGAAACATGGTCATGATGAAGAGGGTCATGAAGATCACAGTCAGGATAAAGATGAAGACGATCATGAAGACCATGCCCAGGATAAGGAAGAGGCCGATCGTGATCACGAAGACCACGAAGGTCATGCCCACGATCCGCATGCTTGGCTTGACCCAGAAAATGCCCGGATTTGGCTTGACGTAATCGCAGCAGATCTTGCTGCGGCAGATCCAGAAAATGCTGATGTCTATGCCGCCAATGCAACGGCCGGTAAAGCAGAGTTGGATATGCTGATCAAGGAGATCAATACTGACCTTGAAGCGGTTCGTGGCACCAATTTTGTCGTCTTTCATGATGCGTATCAGTATTTTGAAAATCGGTTTGATATAGCAGCTGTTGGTGCGATCACACTTGGTGACGCATCTGACCCAAGCCCTGCAAGGGTTGCCGAAATTCGCGATAAGGTGGTTGAACTTGGCGTGACATGCGCCTTTGCAGAACCACAATTCAACCCCGGCTTGTTGAAATCTGTTTTCCAAGGAACTGATGCGACAACTGGCGTATTGGACCCACTTGGTTCCGATTTGCAACTTGGGCCAGACCTATATCCGCAACTATTACGTAATCTGGCGCGCAATCTTGCGACCTGCCTCAAATAGGCCGAAATTGGCTCGGCATGGAGATCGCACTTGCCCGTTCCGAGCCAAGATCATTATGATAAAATATGATACGTTCCTTTCTTCTCGCCTGTGGCCTCAGTGTTTTCGCACCCACAGTAGACGCCCACCCGCACATCTTTGTAGATGCGGATGGAGGCTTTCTTTTCAACGATTCCGGCGAACTCGTTGGTGTGCGGATTTTTTGGCTTTATGACGCTTATTCAACGCTATTCCTTTACGATACCCTTGATCTGGATAAGGATGGGGACGGCGAATTGGACGCTGCTGATCTGGAAAAGGTCAGACAGGGCGAAACGACTTGGGATCCAGAATACGAAGGCGACACCTATCTGTGGATTGCCGGCCAAAAACAGAAACTATCGCGCCCGTTAAAAACTTCGGCGCGGATGGTTGAAGGGCGCATCGGCGTTAGTTTTGAATTGCATCTGCAAGCGCCAAAAAACATCCGGGGAAGTCGTGCCAGTCTAAAACTTTATGACCCCATTTATTACTATGCTTATAGCATTTTGAGCGAGGGTCGGATTTTTGGAAATGCATCCGGCTGTCACATCAGCGTCAAGCGGTTTGATCCTGACGAACAAACAGCGGCGTTGCAAAAAGAACTAAGCACCCTGTCCCGCGAAGAGTTACCGGAAAACCTTAATGTCGGAAGCAAGTTCGCAGAGGAGATTATTTTGCAATGCGTTTGATCTTTCCTATCGGTATTTTTGCCGTGAGTATTTGCATCGCCGCTGCGGTTATTTTGATGGTGGATACCTCGTCCTTGACCCATTGGGCAGCGCAGCAGCAGCGGGTGTTTCAGAATGCGATGGCGGGTAGTTTGCGCGCGATCCGCGCTGGGGACACGCTGGCACTTTGGTCCCTTTGCAGCCTGACCTTCGCCTATGGATTTGTACATGCCATTGGCCCGGGGCATGGCAAAATCTTGTTGGGAGGTGCGGCTCTTTCAAGCCAATCAACCCTGCGGCGCATGACAGCACTGACATTGATATCAAGCCTTGCCCAATCTTTGGTGGCAATCGTCATCGTTGTTGGTGGCATTTCGCTGCTGTCTCTTACCTCTGCAGATGCTGTTGACCTAACCGAAAAATGGTTAGCGCCAATCAGCTATGGGGCAATCGCCTTAATCGGGCTTTACCTATCTGTCCGTGCCGGGAGGCAAATCTGGCGATCTAGCCGAAGCGCAAACCAAAACTCCTGTGAGGACCATCACAAAGACGGATGTGGCTGTGGCCATCGACACGGGCCCAGCATTGAAGAGGTTGATACGCTGAGCACTTGGCGTGAAATGGCCGTGTTGGTGGCGAGCATCGCTATACGCCCCTGCACCGGCGCATTGTTTTTGTTGGTGATCGCGTGGAGGTTTCAAATCCTTTCCGCCGGTGTGCTGGCGACATTAACCATGGGGTTGGGCACCGCCGCGTTCAATCTGGCATTTGCGGGCTCAGGCGTTGGCCTACGTCGACTATTGAACATGGTAGATCGAACAACCAAGGGCCTGTATTATCTGCCTGCGGCACTGCAATTTATTGGCGGCGTTTTCATAACAATCCTGTCTTCAGGGATGCTACTGCAAGTCCTTTAGCAGGGATCGCTTTCAGCTTGGAACGCGCCCTTCCCGAGACGGATTTCAGGCGGTGCGCTCAAAACTAGGGCGGCCAAGTCCGGTCATCCGGTTCAGCACGCGGACGCCAATCTTAGCTTCTGTTTTCTGATTTTCGAAAGAGCGTGCCTTTAGCTTGGGGCCGATGACAGCCTTCCAGCGACCCATTAGGGTTTCACCCCGACAGCGTTGATTGTAGCCAGAAGTCTTCTGCCAGGCCATGCGCCCATGTGTCTGGATCTGAACAATATGGCGGTCGCGAACAGTCGGGTGCTGCGCTACGTTCGGGCTCAGGGCTGCGTTCTTGGGAGGTGGGATCGTGACTTCAATCTTTGAGCCGAAGCGTTCGGCAAGAAGGTTGCATGTTGGCCCTCCATCATAAGCACCGTCCGCCAGAAACAGATCAACTGGGCCATCGACTTGATCCAAGAGACCTGGAAGCGCTGTCGGGTCGCCTACGTCATCCGTGGTCAGATCGGAGCAGACGATCTCGCCGCTAACAATATCCAGGCCAAGGTGCAGCTTGCGCCACGAGCGTCGTTTGCGCTTGGTTTTATGCTTCTTCTCAAGCCATTCGCCCTCGCCGAAGATCTTCAGACCGGTACTGTCAACGGCCAGATGGATCGCGACTTGGCCTTCGGCCCTTGGTCTTGTTTGCAATATCAGACCGTTGCCCCCGCGTGATAGGGTGGAAAAATCCGGCACCGCGATCGCAACCCCTAACAGCCGCGCAATGGAGCGCATCAAGCCTTGGGTCTGACGCAGCGGTTGCCTGAAGACCATGCCTAGTGTCAGACAAAGCTCAATCGCCAAATCGCAATAGCGTGGCTGGCCACCTCGCGCCGTTCGGCGCGGTGCCGACCACAAACCAAGCGCTTCATCGCTGATCCAGATTGTCAGATCACCGCGCTGCCGTAAGCTCTCGTTATATTCAGCCCAATTGGTCACCCGATGCTTCTGCTTCGGGATCTTGCCGCGACGATCAGTGTTGAACTTGTGTGGCATTTACAGCATCTTATGTGGAAAAAACCGACACAGTATCAGCCGACGGGATGTCCATGCAACACGGTCGATTGGCACGCAGATCGCCTGAGCCCATAAATTCAATCAACCCCGTGGCGCGCCATAAACATAGCGACTGCGCCATTTAGCACCCGATCAGTTTCCGCCTGCGTAACGTTGGTTTTCACCCCGCACAACAAGCTGGGAAAAAACGAAGCCTTGCACAATTCGGAAAACTGGTCGGCGGCCAAATCGTAATCGGAAATGTCCAACTGGCCCTTGGCAACAGCTTCTTGAAAATACTCAACCAGCCGCGCGCGCACCAGCAACGGACCGGATTCGTAAAACCAATGGCCCAATTCGGGAAACCGCCCCGACTCGGCTGTGCAAATTCGAAACATACTGAGACCAAAATCCGAAGTAAAAAACTCGATCATCCGCTGGCCTGCCGCAAATAGCACCTCACCGGGGGTCGAATCTGTCGTCTCCAACTCAATCGCATTATCTGCCTGTCTGTGGCATTCACATTTGGCAACTTCGGCAAACAGTAGCCTTTTGTCAGGGAAATAGCTGTAAAGCGTTGCTTTGGAAACGCCCGCCGTTTTGGCGATGTCATCGACGCTCGCTCCCTCAAACCCGTCCTTCATGAACACATCACGCGCGCCTTCTAGTACCTGATCGAACTTGCGGCCTTTCGTAATCTTACGTGCGGTGGCTGGCATTACGTTCTCCGGTATTGGCAAGGAACTATAGTCTGAACCGTTTAGTTTAAGCAACAAAAGATGCCAGCGCACGCTTTCCACTTGCCAATCTTGATCAACTCGTTAGTTTGGAATTATTCTAAACTAAGGAGGCCACAATGATTTTTGGCTCAGCAGCCCGTCGTCGTTTTTCCGACTTGAGCGAACAAGAAGTCATTGCGCTTGCGATCTCGTCCGAAGAGGACGACGCCCGCATCTACCGCTCGTATGCTGAATATTTGCGGGACGAATTTCCGGCCTCTGCCAAAATCTTTGATGGTATGGCCGAAGAAGAAGACACCCACCGCCACAAATTGGTCGAGCTACATCAAGCGCGATTTGGCGAAGTGATCCCGCTATTGCGTCGTGAACATGTTGCTGGGTTTTATGCCCGCCGCCCCGTTTGGTTAATTGAAAATCTGGGGTTGGAACGTATCCGTGACGAGGCCGCCAAAATGGAGTCAGATGCCGAGGTGTTTTACACCAAAGCCGCTAAAAACTCCTCCGATGCGGCCACCCGAAAATTGCTGGCCGATCTGGCAGCAGAAGAGGCAACCCACAAAGAGACTGCCCACTCGCTTGAGGCTGACCACCTGAATGGCGACACCCGCGATAACGAGCAACGTACAGCCCACCGTCAGTTTGTTTTGACATGGGTTCAACCCGGTTTGGCGGGGTTGATGGATGGTTCGGTCTCGACACTGGCGCCGATCTTTGCCACCGCCTTTGCAACCCAAAACACATGGACAACCTTTCTGGTTGGACTGGCCGCCTCGGTTGGCGCAGGCATCTCGATGGGCTTTACCGAAGCGGCTTCGGATGACGGTGAATTATCCGGTCGCGGCTCGCCGATAAAACGCGGCTTTGCATCTGGGGTCATGACCACGCTGGGTGGATTGGGCCACGCACTGCCATATCTGATCACCGATTTTTGGACCGCAACCTCCATCGCCATCATGGTGGTATTCGTGGAACTGTGGGTTATCGTTTGGCTGCAATACCGGTTCATGCAAACCCCGATCATGCGGGCCACATTTCAAGTGGTTCTGGGCGGCGCATTGGTATTTGCGGCAGGGGTATTGATCGGCGGGGGCTAGCACACCTGCAGTTGGAATGCTAAGCCAAGATCATGCTGGAGATATTCCTTAAAACCCTGCCGTTTTTCGCCCTGATGGGTGTTGGCTATGTAGCGGGCCGCACGCGGTTTTTCCCCCCGGATGCCACCGCCTATTTGACGAAATTCGTCTTCTACTTTGCCCTTTCAGCTATGCTGTTTCGCTTTGCCGCCACCCTGCCCGTGACTGAACTGTTCGACGCCCAGTTTGCCTATGCATACTTACTGGGATCAAGCGTGGTTTACCTGTTGGTCTCGCTGGTCGCCAAAGCGCGCGGATTGTCCGTGGCGGAGGCCGCAATCGAGGCCCAATGCAGTATTATCGGCAACACAGGTTTTCTGGGAATTCCGATGCTCGCCGTCCTGTTGGGCGAGGCCGCTGTTGGCCCGATCATGATGTTGCTGTCCATCGATTTGATCGTATTCTCCAGCCTAATCGTAATTCTGATCACCGGCAGCCGTGACGGGCGCATGTCCGCTGCCGTCCTGTTCAGCGTCGGCAAAGGTCTGCTGAAAAACCCAATGGTTACAGCGATGGCTGCCGGGTTGTTTTGGTCCACCGCCAACTTACCGCTCCCGGTTCCCGTCAACGAATTTTTGACCATCCTTGGCGCGGCTGCCACCCCCGGTGCGCTGTTCGCAATTGGCGCGTCGTTGGCCTATAAATCGCTTGATCGGGTGTCGGTCGCCGTCTGGTTATCCTTCACAAAACTGGTGCTGCACCCGCTTGCAGTCGGCGTCTGTGCCTTGCTGATTTTTGACGTGGTGCCGTTTGACGCGGGCGTCATGATCGCCGCCGCCGCGCTTCCGGTTGCGGGCAATGTTTACATCTTGGCCCAACATTACAACGTCGCCCCACACCGTGTTTCCGCAGCAATCTTGATCTCGACATTGGTCAGCATTCTGTCGGTTTCGCTGGTAATTTCCTGGATCAGCACGCTTTAGACAACATGAAAGATTTACCATGACCGCCATATACATCGACGCCGACGCCTGCCCCGTCAAAGACGAGGCCGAACGCGTTGCCACCCGCCGCCAGTTGAAAACCTTCATGGTGTGCAACGGCGGCCTGCGCCCATCCCCGAACCCTTTGGTTGAAATGGTATTTGTGGCGGACGGTCCTGATGTGGCCGACATGTGGATCGCTGAACGCGCAGGACGCGGCGACGTGGTGGTGACCGGTGACATCCCACTGGCCGCAAAATGTATCGAAGCTGGCGCGCGCGTGCTGAAACACAACGGTGAAGTCTTCACCCCCGCCAACATTGGCAACATACTGGCCACCCGCGACCTGATGAGCGATCTACGCGAGGCTGATCCATTCCGCCAAGGCGGTGGCAAAGCCTTTACAAAAGCCGATCGGTCGCGTTTCCTTTCATCTCTAGACAGCGAGTTGAACAAAGCAACGAAAGATGAGGCGACTTGATGGCCCGTTACGTAGGTTCGCCGCAGTGATTTAATGCCAATGGAGGCACCCTTATGAATTTTGAAATCATCGGATTTGACGAAGGTGAAGCCCTGCTAAATTGGAACGCGCTTTGCGATGCTTTGGTTGAATCCCACAAGCTGCCAAAGGCCGAGATCGCCGATACCTTCCTTTATCGCGGCAAGGACACCCTGCTTTCCCGTGCCGCTTGGATCGACGGGTTGGGCCTTGCCACCAAAGCCGCAACCATTTTCCCTAACAACCCCGCCGCGAACCTGCCAATGGTCAACGGGGCCGTGAATTTGTTTTCCGACAAAAATGGCCAACTTGATGCACTGATTGATTTTCATCTGGTTACCAAATGGAAAACCGCAGGTGACAGCCTGATGGCCGCCAAACAACTGGCCCGCCCTGACAGCCGCAATATCCTGATTGTTGGCGCTGGCACAGTCGGCCATGCATTGCGCACTGCCTATGGCGCAGCCTTTCCCGATGCGCAATTCAGCGTTTGGAACCGCTCACCCGATGCGGCCACCAAAATGGCACAAGAATTCCCCGACACCACAGCCACCACCGATCTGGAAGGCGCCGTGCGCGCCGCCGACATCGTTACTTCGGCCACCATGTCCGCCGACCCGCTAATCAAAGGCGAATGGCTGCAGCCCGGCCAACACATCGACCTGATCGGCGCCTATCGCCCCGACATGCGCGAGGTCGATGACGCTGCTCTTCAACGCGCCCGCATCTTTGTCGACAGCTTTGACACAACTATCAGCCATATCGGCGAAATGATGATCCCGTTGGCCAGCGGCGCAATCACCCGCAGTGACGTGATCGCCGACTACTATAACTTGACCAGCGGCACGTTCAAACGCAATGACGACACCGAAATTACCCTGTTCAAAAACGGTGGCGGTGCGCATCTGGACCTGATGGTCAGCCGCTACATTCTGGACGCATGGAGAGCCCGATGATCTCAGCAAAACAAGTCGCAGATTTCCAACGTGATGGCGTCGTAAAGGTTGAGGGTATCTTCACCGACTGGGTCGATCTGATGGCCGCCGGCGTGGCGCGAAATCTAGCCAACCCCAGTGAATACGCTTCAGAAAACGACGTCGCCGAAGGGCGGTTCTTTGACGACTATTGCAATTGGACCCGCATCCCCGAGTTCGAGCAAATCAGCCGCAAAAGCCCAACCGCCGAATTGGCCGCAACCGTCATGCAATCCAACACCGCGCAACTCTATCATGATCACGTGTTGGTCAAAGATGCCGGCACCCCAACCCCAACACCGTGGCACCAAGACAGCCCCTATTATTTCGTCACTGGCGAGCAAACCGTCAGCATGTGGATGCCGCTTGATCCGGTCCAAGACGCCAGCCTGCGCTTCATCGCTGGATCGCACAAATGGGATCGCATGGTGCGCCCCGTCAGCTGGTCCGACGACAGCGACTTTTATGAGGGCGAACATGATTGGACACCGGTTCCCGACCCCGACAAAGACCCCGCTGATATGAAAGTTCTGGAATGGCCGATGAACCCTGGGGACGCAGTGTTGTTTGACTACCGCACCGTCCACGGCGCGCGTGGTAACTTGGGCAAAACCTCACGACGTGCGCTAAGTCTGCGGTGGTTGGGTGATGACGCCCGCTATATTGTGCGACCAGGCCGCACTTCGCCACCCTTCCCCGGCCACGAAATGACGGCTGGCCAACGCCTTCGCGAGGATTGGTTTCCAGTTATATGGGACAAAACGAAATGAGCATATTTCTACTGCCCGTCATCATCATTCTAATCGCCGCGCCCTTCATAGCCGAGCGCCGTCGCAAGCCGATGAGTACGGAGACACGCAAAGGCGCTGCTGGTCGTTTCGCCAATCTGCCCAGTGGCGTGACCCACTACCAATGGCACGGCCCCAAAGATGGTGCTGTCGCGGTTTGCGTGCATGGTTTGACAACCCCCAGCTATGTCTGGGATGCGCTGGTGGTCGGGCTAAACCGTATGGGCTATCGCGTGCTGACGTATGATCTGTACGGTCGTGGATATTCGGACAGCGTCAAAGGGGCGCAAGACGCCGAGTTTTTCAACCGCCAACTGGAAGAACTACTGTTAGATCAAAAAGTTGACGGAGGTATCATGTTGATCGGGTACTCAATGGGCGGGGCAATCGCGACCTGCTATGGCGCCAAACACCCCGAGATGTTGGAACGTTTGATTTTACTGGCTCCGGCAGGCCTTGGTATCACACAAGGCAGGCTCCCTACATTTGTCAGGAATACGCCGATTGTCGGCGACTGGATCATGATGGTTCTGGGGGGCTGGTTCATACGCAAAGGCCTGAAAACCGCATCCAACACACCCTCTGAAGTGCCGAATGTTTACGACATGCAAGCCGCCGACACCCTTGTGCAAGGCTTCCTGCCTGCCATCCTGTCTAGTCAACGCAATTTGTTGGCAAATGAGCTTGTAAAAGAACACAAGACTCTCGCAAAATCCGCTGTTCCTATCGCCGCGATTTGGGGTGAGGCAGACACTGTGATCCCCTTGTCCGGTCTCGGAAAATTGACTGCGATAAATCACACCGCCCGTCAAACCATGATCCCTGACGCCCCGCATTCACTGCCCCATTCTCACCCGCATCAGGTAATTATTGCGATACAAGAATTCTTACGCGAGGTTTGAACACATTGCGGGCTGTGCGTTAGGCAAAGCGATCCATGAAATAGCAAGGGTTAAGCAGTGCGGGCCTCTAGCGGGACTTCCTTAACCGGTAGGTGGACGATGGCCGAGAAAGCGCCAATGCCAACGCCGATCCACCAGACCGCAGTATAATCGCCGAATGTGTCGTACATCCGACCGCCCAGCCAGACGCCCAAAAAACTGCCCAGTTGGTGCGAGAAAAACACGATGCCATAGAGTGTACCCATGTAACGCAGCCCATAGATATGCGCGACAAGGCCGGAGGTGAGTGGCACTGTCGCCAGCCACAATGACCCCATGCCGATCGAAAACAGGATCACCGTGGTCGGGGTGATCGGCAACAAAATGAAGGCGGCTGCAATGATAGTTCGGCCGACGTAAATCGCCGTCAGCAAGTACTTCTTGGAATAGCGATTCCCAAGCCACCCGGCAAAGATTGTGCCGACGATATTGGCCAAACCGATCAGCGAAATAGCGACAGCACCCAGCGCAGAGGTGGTGGAAACGCCGATCGAGGCCAGCGTGCCAGAGGGATCGATTGCGCCGCACATCTCGGTTATCAAAGCAGGGAAATGCGCTGTCACAAACGCCAACTGATAGCCACAGGAAAAGAAACCAAGGAAGATCAACGTGAAAGAGGGATCTTTGAAGGCTTTCATCAGGGTTTCGCCCATTGATTGCTCCAGCTCGGCGCGGGTGGCGGGACGGGTTGGCGAGCGCATCATCGGTAGCGCGAAAAGTGCCAGCAGGATCAAGCCCGCGAAGGCCATGAACACCGATTGCCACGGCATATGGCTGAGCAGGTATTCAGCCAGCGGTGCGCCAAAGACTTGACCAGCCGAGCCAGCGGCAGTGGCAATGCCCAGCGCAACAGAGCGGTTTTCGTCAGATGCTGCGCGGCCCACAACAGCGAGGATCACGCCAAATCCAGTGCCGGCGATGCCAAAACCAACGAGAATTTCAAGGAACTGGTGTTGGGTTGGCGTGACCGCATAGGACGACAGCACAAGGCCCAGCGCGTAGATAAGCGCACCTGCGATGATGGCCTTACGATCACCGACTTTTTCCGCGATTGCACCAAATATCGGCTGACCAATGCCCCACGCCAGATTCTGGATCGCGATGGCAAAGGAAAATTCGCTGCGCAGCCAACCAAATTCCTGCGCAATCGGGATTTGGAACACGCCAAAACTGGCGCGGATCGCAAATCCGATCATGATAATGATACAGCCGCCAATCAGGACGGGGGTAATGAGCGGGGCGCGTTGATCTGTCATTGGGTTCTCCAGTTTGTTGAGGGTCTGGCAAAACTGCCACCGCGTCAAATGAATTGTTTTTCTGTGCCACATCAGCTTTCTTTATGGGGTGAGGCGAAATATGGAGATCGGATGACGGAAAGATTGCAAGATATATACGCCCGCTTGGTCGCTGAAGGTGTGTTGACGGCGGATGTTGCACAGGTCGCGGCCCTGCCCGCGCTTGAGGATATTCGCATGCATTTGGAGGCCGCCAAGACACGTAAGCGCGGGATTTTGGGCGGGTTGTTTCATAAGCCCGAAGACACACCTCAAGGGTTATACATGTGGGGTGGCGTGGGCCGGGGGAAATCCATGTTGATGGATTTGTTCGTTGAAAATCTGTCGATCAATGGCAAGCGTCGCGTACATTTTCATGCTTTCATGCAAGAGGTTCATGCGGGAATAAATGAAGCGCGAAAAACCGGTGTGGACGATGCCATTGCGCCAGTGGCGGCCCAGATTGCTGAACAAGTACGCGTGTTGGCATTTGACGAAATGCAAATCAGCGATATTACCGACGCGATGATCGTCGGGCGCTTGTTTGAAGCATTGTTTGAGGCGGGGGTAGTGGTTGTGACCACGTCGAACCGCACGCCGGACGAGCTGTATAAAGACGGGTTGAATCGCCAGTTGTTTTTGCCGTTTATCGAACAAATCAAAGAACAAATGGTAGTGCATGAACTGGCCAGCCCAACGGATTATCGCCAAGAGGTGTTGGGCGGTACACAGCGGTATTTTGTGCAGCATGGCGCCAAAGCGCGCGCGGCTATGGACACCGTCTGGCAGGACCTAACTGATGGCGCGGGGGCGCCCTTCGTGCTGCGCGTAAAGGGGCGCGATGTTGTTTTACCAATGTTTCACAATGGCGTGGCGCGAGTCGGCTTTTTTGATCTTTGTGGTACGGCCTTGGGGGCAGCGGATTATCTGGCAATCGCCGATGCCGTTTCACTGTTGGTGTTGGAAGATATCCCACTGCTATCTCGCTCGAACTTTAACGAAGCCAAACGGTTCGTAACCTTGATAGACACTCTATACGAAGCCCATGTGCGGCTTATTTGCACGGCCGTAGCACAACCCGAAATGCTGTACGTTGAGGGCGATGGCGCGTTTGAGTTTGAGCGCACAGCCAGCCGTCTACGTGAAATGATGGGCGATGATTGGGGGCAATAAGTGGAACTGACTCTTGAACCGATGCGCGACGATGAATTTGACGGCTATCTCGCCTATTTCATTCCCGATTACGCCGCTGAAATATCGTCAAACTATGGGCTTTCGCTTGAAATGGCGCTGGACAAGGCGACGCAAGAAGTCAAATCCGATCTCCCCCAAGGCCCCGCGACGCCGGATCACGTTTTGCTCTGCATTAGAGCCGTATCCAAGGTGATTGGATATCTGTGGTACAAGCCAGATCATACCGCGCGAACGGTCTTTATCTATGATTTTTGCATCCTGCCTGCACATCAACGCAAAGGTCATGCCACACGAGCATTGGCGCGCCTTGAAGCCATGCTCGCCAAAGACGGCTTTGAGCAAATCAAACTGCGTGTTGCTGCAGACAATGAGCGGGCGCAAAACCTGTATCTAAAAGACGGATTTCGGACGACTGGAATCAACATGATCAAGGATATTCAGGCGGATTAGAGCCTATGTTGACGGCTGCTCGATCTCAATCCTCGCCAAAAAACCGGCCGCGCCGATCTGAATGAAATAGGCAAACATAATAGGCAGGATGAATGTCGCGCCAAAGGTGTCGACACTGAACACCGCAAGGATCAGCGCCAACGTGATATAGCGGGTCGCGATGTGCCAAAACACGGCTTTGTCATCCGGCGTTTTACCCGTCAGTTTTATCGCGGCGACAAAGGTGACGGCATAGAATGCCAGCGTCGCCACGGCGGCCAACACCAAATCCATCACCGAAACCTGAAACAACAACTGCGATGTTTTCAAGGAAAACAGATAAAATACGATGCCGAACATGGTCAGTTTGGAAATGGTCTGTTGGTGCTTGGCGGTAAATTCGACGACACTGGGTAGGAACATAAGCACGATGCGACTAAGCACAAAGGGGATCACGATGAGGATCATGAATGGTCCGACCGGCTTGATGTTATTGGTCGCAGCAATGCCATCAATACCCGACAGGTCCACGGCGGGAAAATGGGGGGACGCAATACCATAGAACTGGCTAAAAATTAGCGTGACAGGCAGCAATAGAGCCAGATTTAGCATGAAAATCACAAACCCAAGTTTCACATTCGCACCGCTGACTTTGATCCACATCATCACCATGCCACCGCCGGGCAATAGCGCCAAAAGGAACAGCGCGGCGGCAATGCCAATGTCTTGACTGGCGTAACCGATGATCAGCGCAAAAACGGTCAGCAACAAATAGTTGATCCACAGGTTTTTGAAGATCGCACCAGTATGGGTTTTGATGATCGCAAAATCCGAGAAATGGAATTTGAATAGGCTGGGAGTCACAAGGAAAATCCCCGCGACCAAACAAACAGCCGAGTAAAAGTTGAACCCACCGGTTAGGTTGCCAGTGGCAAGGCCAAGGGCGATGGCCACCACGATAAGGGCGATTTGTTTCATGTCTGTTATCCTGTTGCTGCGTTTTGCCAGTTAGTAATGACAGGCGCAACGAAGGGAAACCTTTATATTCGCCGTGCTGAATATGTCGCAGTTTGCAGGCTCAAAAAAGCTACAGACCGGCAAACGGCCAGAATTTGTTGCAAATATCGGAAATGAATCAATTTTTATGCTCCAAATCGCCGCAGTGTGCCTTGCAGGGTGCATACCCCCTCCTTATATACCCCGAGAAGCATGATCAGGGTTCGCTCTGGTTGAAAAATTTGGGATTGGCGTGTGGATGCCTCTGATGGGGATCACACACCACAACATCGCCTAAGAAAAGGAAATTGAGCATGGCTAAAGTCATTGGGATTGATCTCGGAACTACAAACTCTTGCGTTGCCATCATGGATGGTTCGCAACCAAAAGTCGTTGAAAACGCGGAAGGTGCGCGCACCACGCCGTCGATCGTTGCGTTCACAGATAACGAGCGTCTGGTCGGCCAACCCGCCAAACGTCAGGCCGTTACAAACGCCGACAACACAATTTTTGCCGCCAAGCGTTTGATTGGCCGTCGTGCTGATGACGCAGCGATCAAGAAATACCAAAAGCAGGTGCCGTTTTCGATCATCGAGGGCAAAGGCGGCGATGCTTGGGTTGAAGCCAATGGCGAAAAATACAGCCCCAGCCAAGTGTCTGCTTTTATCCTAGGTAAAATGAAAGAGACCGCTGAAAGCTATTTGGGTGAGGAAGTGACACAAGCCGTGATCACCGTACCTGCCTATTTCAACGACGCTCAGCGCCAAGCCACCAAAGATGCCGGCAAAATCGCCGGTCTGGAAGTGCTGCGCATCATCAACGAGCCAACAGCGGCGGCACTGGCCTATGGTCTGGACAAAAAAGAAACCCAGACGATTGCGGTTTATGACCTTGGTGGTGGTACATTCGATGTCACCATTTTGGAAATCGACGACGGGTTGTTCGAAGTGAAATCCACCAACGGCGATACATTCCTTGGCGGTGAAGATTTCGACATGAAGATTGTGAAATATCTGTCGGACGAATTCAAAAAGGAAACCGGTGTTGATCTGTCCAAGGACAAGATGGCGCTGCAACGCCTGAAAGAAGCCGCTGAGAAAGCCAAGATAGAGCTGTCCTCTGCCACACAGACAGAAATCAACCAGCCGTTCATCTCTATGGATCCAAACGGTGGTCAGCCGCTGCACATGGTGCTGAAGCTGACACGCGCCAAATTGGAAAGCCTGGTTGGCGATCTGATCAAGGCCTCATTGAAGCCTTGCAAAGAAGCACTGAAAGATGCGGGCCTGTCCACAAGCGATATCGACGAAATCGTTTTGGTTGGTGGTATGACGCGGATGCCAAAAGTGGTTGAAGAAGTCGGAAACTTCTTTGGCAAAGAGCCGCACAAAGGTGTGAACCCAGACGAGGTTGTTGCCATGGGCGCCGCCATTCAGGCGGGTGTTTTGCAGGGCGACGTCAAAGACGTTGTGTTGCTGGACGTGACACCATTGTCGCTGGGCATCGAAACATTGGGCGGCGTTTTCACCCGCTTGATTGATCGCAACACCACGATCCCGACCAAGAAATCCCAAGTGTTCTCGACCGCGGAAGACAACCAAAACGCCGTAACCATCCGCGTGTTCCAAGGCGAACGCGAAATGGCCGCTGATAACAAAATTTTGGGCCAATTCAATCTTGAAGAAATCCCACCAGCCCCACGCGGGTTGCCACAAATCGAAGTGACTTTCGATATTGACGCCAACGGCATCGTGTCCGTCAGCGCCAAAGACAAAGGCACCGGCAAGGAACAGGTCATCACCATCCAAGCCTCTGGCGGGTTGTCTGACGATGAAGTCGAAGCAATGGTTAAAGAAGCCGAAGAAAATGCCGAAGGCGATAAAGAGCGCAAAGAGCTGATCGAAGCCCAAAACCAAGCTGAGAGCCTGATCCATTCGACTGAAAAATCGATGGAAGAGCACAAAGACAAGGTGGATCCGACCACCATCGAGGCGATTGAACTGGCCATCGTTGCGCTAAAAGACCAGCTGGAAACAGAGGATGCCACCAAAATTAAATCCGGCATCCAGAACGTAACCGAAGCGGCAATGAAATTGGGCGAAGCGATCTACAAATCCGCTCAAGAAGAAGCCGGCGAAGAAACAGAATCAAACCCCGAAGACGACATTTCGGGTGTTGATGATGATATCGTTGATGCCGATTTCGAAGATCTGGACGACGACAAACGCGCGTAAGGCGATAACAACGTTTTAGGCCGACCTGATTTTGTCGGGTCGGCCTTTGCGTTCCCAAAGGGGATAAGACATGTCAAAACGCGATTACTACGAACTATTGGAAATACAGGTCAGTGCCTCTGCGGAGGAAGTCAAAAAGGCCTATCGCAAGAAAGCCAAAGAACTGCACCCGGATCGCAATTCTGACAATCCCAAAGCCGAAGAGCAGTTCAAAGAAGTGAACGAGGCTCACGAGATTTTAAAAGATGCCGAAAAACGGGCAGCTTATGACCGTTACGGCCATGCCGCCTTTGAAGGTGGCGGGGGTCCTCGCGGCGGCGGCCAAGGCGATTTCTCGTCAGCCTTCTCAGACGTGTTTGACGATCTATTCGGTGACTTTATGGGTGGGCAACGCGGCGGTGGACGTCCACGCGCCACACGTGGCTCTGACCTGCGCTATAATCTGCGCGTCTCACTAGAAGAAGCATTTTCCGGCCTGCAAAAAACCATTGATGTACCAACCTCGGTCGCCTGTGGCGAATGCTCAGGCACCGGTGCCGAAAGCGGTGCAGAGCCCATCACCTGCCCCACCTGTTCGGGCATGGGTAAGGTCCGCGCGCAACAAGGTTTCTTTACCGTCGAGCGTACCTGCCCCACCTGTCAGGGCGCGGGTCAAATGATCAACAACCCTTGCAAGGCCTGCTCGGGCGCTGGGCGCACTGAAAAAGAGCGCTCCCTGTCCGTCAACATACCCGCAGGTGTCGAAACCGGCACGCGGATCCGACTGGCTGGCGAAGGCGAAGCAGGTCTGCGCGGTGGCCCATCGGGTGACCTCTATATCTTTATCGAAGTCAACGAGCACGACTTGTTCCAACGCGAAAGCGTCAACCTATATTGCCACGTGCCTGTCAGCATCGGCACCGCCGCACTTGGCGGTGACATCGAAGTGCCGACCATTGATGGCGGTCGCAGCCGTGTCAAAGTACCTGCTGGGTCGCAATCTGGTCGCCAAATGCGTCTGCGGTCCAAGGGCATGCCGGCACTTCGTGGTGGCGGGTCCGGCGATATGTTTATCGAGCTGGCGGTCGAAACGCCCGTCAACCTGACCACACGTCAAAAAGAAATCATGCGCGAATTTGAAGACGTAGCGGCCGAGAACAACCCCAATGGGTCCAGCTTCTTTTCTAAAGTGAAAACCTTTTGGGATAGCATGAAAAGCTAAGCACAAATAGTTTGGATTAACCAAATATTCACCATATCAGGCGAGCGTGGTCTTTATGGCCACGCAAAACCAATTCTCTGAAATGCCTCTACCCCTGTTCGATGGGTCAGACGAGGCTGTGGCGCCTGACACCTCTGCGCAGCAACCCTCCTATATTCGCGACCACCGCAAACGCCTGCGTTCGCGCTTTATCGAAGGGGGCGCTGCCGCCCTGCCCGACTACGAAATGCTGGAGCTGGTGCTGTTTCGTGCCATCCCGCGTCGCGACGTGAAACCTCTGGCTTGGCGTTTACTTGACAAATTTGGTGACTTCAATCGCGTGATCTCGGCCTCACCAGAGCGCCTGTGTGAAATCAAAGGTGTCGGCGACGCTGTGGTACTGGAACTAAAGATCGTTGAGGCCGCGGCCCACCGATTGGCCCGCGCCCGCGTGATGCAAAAACAGGTTCTGTCGGGGTGGGACGCGGTGTTGGACTATTGTCACACCACTATGGCTCACCGCGAAACCGAACATTTTCGCATACTGTACCTGGACCGCAAAAACGTTCTGATCGCCGATGAGGAACAGGCCAAAGGCACCATTGATCATGTACCTGTTTACCCGCGCGAAGTGGTGAAACGAGCCCTGGAGATAAACGCCTCAGCGCTGATTTTGGTACACAACCATCCCTCGGGCGACCCGACCCCATCGGATGCGGACATCAACATGACCAATCAAATACAGGACGCCGCGACTGCGCTTAGTATCACATTGCACGACCATCTGATCATCGGCAAATCTCGCGAGTTGAGCTTCAAATCTGAGGGTTATTTGTGAAGGGTTACTTGACCCAGACCTCAACCCGTCGGTTCACCTGACGACCCCATTCCGTGTCATCACAAGCCATCGGTAGAGCTTCGCCAAACGCCTTAGTGCTAAGTTTTACCCGCTCCGGCTTCATCGTTGTCGCCGCTAATTTCACGGCAGCACGCACCGCCTTGGCACGACGTTTCGAAATCGTCCGGTTCCCAGTCGCCGGCCCGTCACCGTCACTAAACCCAACAAACATCAATTCGCGCCCATCAAAGATACCAGCCTCAAGCAGGCGCGACAGCAACACCACGTTGGCCCTTGATTGTGCGTCCAATGACGACGATCCAGCGTTAAACCTGAACGTAACTGTTAGTCGGGACGCGGGGCGCAAAGTGTCGATCATGCTCTGCAGATCCGCCAGTTTAACCTCGTCTCCCGCAGCGGCAATCGCATTGGCAAATCGTTTACCTTGATCCTCAATGCCGATCTTTGTGACCTCCTGGTCAACAAAACCGACATGCCGCACAGCCCGTTGCGCGGCGGGGGATCGAAGGAACATCAAAAATTCACGCGCGGCTTTGGGTAACCGACGCGCGGGGGTGTAGAGAAGAAGGGGCGTTGCAAGTGGGTAATCCTCAGTTTTCAAAGCCCGGCGCGTGGCCATAAACGCCATGCCACAGCTGCCACGCAAGGCTAGCATTTTGGCATTTCCTACTTCGGAAAACCGTGTGATCCCGATGGAAAACGGATCCCTTGCAACCGCATCAACCACTTCAACCGCCGTTGCGTGACGCTTGACCGAGGCAGCCAAATTGCGGTTTTCGGACCGCATCACATTCGTTTCGAACCGCTGCGCTAATCCGGTGTCCACAGGTAGGTGATGTAGAAAGATCGGCGCATCCGGCCCACCAATATCTTGCCAATTGGTAATATCCCCAGCAAATATGCGCGCCAGATTTTCCAGTGAGATCATTTCGACCGGATTACTCTGCGCAACAACGGGCACCAACCCGTCCAATCCAACAATCCGGCTACGGGCTGCACGTTTCATGTCGCCAAATCCGGATTTATAAGCCGTCTTGGCTTCGCTTGCGGTGATTTCACGCGTCGCCAAAACCATGTCGGCTTCACCGTTCAACATTTCGGCGATACCGCCATCGGTGTTGGACAGTCGAAAAGCAATGCGCGCAACGTCCTTGCCCGTTTCGGCAAGTCGCAAAACATAGGTATAGTTAGCGTCGTCCTGTACGATCTGCTTTACGCGCATGCCGCTTTGTTCGGCAAACATTTCGACCAATGTCGGCAACAAAACCACCCCCATCGAGCGCGCGCCAACGATAGAAAACTCGGCCACATAGCTTTCGAGATTTGGACAGCCTATGCCCGCACAGGTCACACCCGTACCATCCAGCGTCAACACACCATAGGTCGAATCCAATCGGAAGAACTCACCGTCAAAAGACAGCAATGTGCCACTGACCGAAACCGTGCCATCGCGCGAGGTTAGGGTCACGTCTTGGCCCAAAGCGGGCGCCAACATTCCGATTGTGAAAAGTGCGGCGAGGACCGCCGCACGAAGGGTTTTCATATGTCTTCCCGAGATTGCCGCGTTGGAACCAGAGTATTCTAGTTCTGTGCGATCTTTAAGTCTCTTAGAAGATTATTCAACACCAGAAAATCACCAATGGTGTCACAGGTTGGCATAGACAGCACCAAATCACTGACCGAAATCTCGCCATCAACACCGCTTTGTAGGGCTTGAGCCTGAATTTCTTTGCTACAGGTCTGGGCGGTCACTTCCGCCTCAACACTCAGGCGAACCACGCCAGGTTTCTGCACCTGCCCGGACGGATAGGTGTAGATCTCGGCGTGCTTGGCTCCTGGGAAATCAATGTCGCCAAGAACGGTGATGTAACCACCCCGCGCTTGCAAAGCAGCAGCAACAGTTTGCGGCGATTTGGCCCAAACATGGCCGCGCTCCCCGAAATCAGCGCCCAATTCCAATGCATGGATACTAAGTCCACTGTCACCGGTCCATTGCACCGCAACGCGATCATAATTGGACACTTCGTGCACATCCACGCTAGCCGAAACTTTGCTGCCATCCACAAGCGTTACATCAAAGGACGCAGCCGCCATCAGCGCAGGGATTTGCACTTTGACATGACCAATTTCGGAAGTAACAGATGTGAACCGTAAATCTTGGTGGTTTATGGTGACGGTCTCGTTCACATGGCACGGGGCTTTGAGCTCCAATGTCACCATCGCGCCCACAGATTTGGTCGCATCCAGTGTCACATCACAAGCTAACCCAAGTGCGCTTAGGTTTTGGTCAGACGTAATTTTCGGGGCTGAATAGTTTTCCTCGGTACTGTTCACACGATCCGCAAGACCCGATTGATCAGCCAAAGGCGCGAGCGTTTGCACCGTCTGCGTCAAGTTTTCAGCCGTCTTGACAGGTGCAATCCCGGTCGGTTGCGCCTGCGGTTCATCGCTCGCAAAGCGTGACGCAAGGGCGTCCCCGTTTTGCATCACAAATCCCGTGGTTAAAACGATAGCAAATGTTGATATCGCTGTTTTATAACTTTTCTTAATGAGCATGGTGACCTCCTCTACCAAGCTCCCACCCACACCTATTATGCGCGAGATCACTGCATTTCCACAGATCAAAAATAGATAAGAATTTGGTGAAGCAGCCGCGCCACATCAATCCAGATATGGAGTGCGGTTGACAATTCTCCCTATATATAGTGGGTACATTTTTGCACCCTACGATATATACGCCACCTTCTTGCCACATTCCAAGATTTGGAAAAACAGCCTTCCGAATCAATTCACCTAAACCAGCTTGCCGTGGCAGTGCTTGAATTTCTTGCCAGAACCACAAGGACAGCTGTCATTACGCCCAGGATTGCCCCAGGTTGTCTTGTCGTTTTCGTCGAACCCAACTGCGTTTGGCGCATCCGCAACCCCAGATGCAACAGGTTGGGCCGCTTGTTGCTGTGCCAACATTTTCTGCATCATCGCCTCTTGCTCCTCATTCGAGAGCGGGCGAATTTGCGATAATTTCTGCGTCACTTCTTCGCGCAGTGATTCCAACAAGCTTTCGAATAATTGGAACGATTCCGATTTATATTCGTTCAACGGGTCACGCTGGGCATAGCTGCGAAAGCCAACAACCGAACGCAGATGCTCTAGCGTCAACAAGTGGTCACGCCATTTGCCATCGATCGTTTGCAACAGTATCTGTTTTTCAATCGTGCGCATGGATTCAGGACCAAACTGCGCCACCTTTGCCGCCATCATCTTGTCAGAGGCATCACAAAGGCGTTCAATTATGGCCTCGTCATCGACTCCTTCTTCTTCGGCCCATGCCATCACTTTTTCGTCCATGCCCATCCGTTCAATCACGGCCGCATAAAGCCCCTCGGAATCCCATTGATCGGCATATGTGTTGGCAGGAATGTATTGTTCGACCAAATCCTCGGCGACCTGATGGCGCATATCTTGCACGATCTCGGACAGGTCTTCAGCAGCCATGATTTCGCGGCGCTGTGAGAAAATCACCTTACGCTGATCATTCATCACATCATCAAACTTCAACAGCTGCTTACGAATGTCAAAGTTGCGGCCCTCAACCTTGGCTTGGGCTTTTTCCAGTGACTTGTTAACCCACGGGTGAACGATGGCTTCACCGTCTTTCATGCCCAGTTTGGTCAGCACCGAATCCAAACGATCGGAACCGAAAATCCGCATCAAATCGTCTTCGAGCGACAAGAAGAACGACGAGCGCCCTGGATCACCTTGTCGACCGGAACGGCCCCGCAGCTGATTATCAATCCGGCGGCTTTCGTGGCGTTCAGTGGCCAAAACATAGAGCCCGCCCGCGGCGATCACCTTGGCTTTGTCGTCAGCATGCGCAGCAACAATTTTGGTGCGCAACTCTTCTGGGTTGGCATCTGGGTCGGCCTCAAAGGCCTCGTTGAACACCATATCGACGTTGCCGCCCAGCTGAATGTCAGTACCGCGACCCGCCATGTTGGTGGCAATGGTCACTGCACCGAATTTGCCAGCGTCAGCGATGATTTTGGCTTCTTGTTCATGGTGACGCGCGTTCAAAACGTTGTGCGTCACACCGGCCGCTTTCAGCATATCCGACAGAGCCTCAGATTTTTCAATCGAGGTGGTGCCAACCAACAAAGGCTGACCCTTAGCGTGGGCTTCTTGGATGGCCTTGACCACACCCTCAAATTTCTCGCGGGTGGTCCGATAAACTTGATCGTCTTCATCTTCGCGGGCAATCGGGCGGTTTGTCGGCACTTCGACCACGCCCAGCCCGTAGATTTCCGCGAACTCTTCCGCCTCGGTCAGGGCTGTACCGGTCATGCCGCCCAGTTTGTCATATAGGCGGAAATAGTTCTGAAAGGTCACAGAAGCCAGCGTCACGTTTTCAGGCTGAATATCAACGCCTTCTTTGGCCTCGATCGCCTGATGCAAACCGTCAGACAAACGACGTCCGGCCATCATCCGGCCAGTAAATTCATCAATCAACATCACTTCGCCATCACGGACGATGTAATCCTTGTCTTTCAAAAACAGCTTGTGCGCCTTTAGACCCTGATTGACGTGGTGCACCAGCGTTGTGCTTTCGGGGTCGTACAATGTCTGACCTTCGGGAATTAGCCCCGCCGCCGCAAGGGTTTTTTCGATGAACTCGTTGCCCTCTTCGGTATAGGTGACGTTTTTGGTCTTCTCGTCCAACTCAAAATGTTCATCGGTCAGATCGGGGATCAATTTATCAACGGTCAGATACATTTCCGAGCGGTCCTGTGCGGGGCCGGAAATAATCAGCGGCGTACGCGCCTCATCAATCAGGATCGAATCAACCTCATCCACAATCGCAAAATTATGGTCGCGCTGCGCCATTTCAGACAATTCCGAGCGCATGTTGTCGCGCAGGTAATCAAAGCCCAACTCGTTGTTGGTGGTATAGGTCACATCAGAGGCATAGGCCGCGCGTTTCTCGGCCTCGTCCATATTGGGGTAAACAACGCCGGTCGTCAGACCCAGCGCCGCGTATACTTTGCCCATCCATTCCGCATCGCGTTTGGCCAGATAGTCGTTCACGGTAACGATGTGCACACCTTTGCCGGTCAGCGCGTTCAAATAAGCCGGCAATGTCGCCACAAGGGTTTTCCCCTCGCCGGTTTTCATCTCGGAAATATTGCCCTGATGCAGNNAAAATCCCGCCCATCAGCTGAGTGTCAAATGCTCGTAAACCCAACGCCCGATGCGCCGCTTCGCGCACGTTGGCAAAAGCCTCGGGCAGCAGGTCATCCAGCTTTTCGCCTTTCATAGCGCGCTCGGCCAGTTCTTGGGTTTTTTGCTTGATCTCATCATCCGACAGCTTGACGAAGTCCGGCTCAAGTGCGTTAATTTTGGCAACCAAAGGCAATGTTGCTTTGACTTTTCGATCATTCGGGGTGCCAAAAACTTTTTTGGTCAGTGTTCCGATACCTAGCATGTTCTCTCCGCCTAAATGATCAACTTAAAATGTTCTCGTGCGACTGTCCCTTGCCCCGACTAACTGTGCGTCCTAAAACAACCCAGAAGAAACAGCAAAGCCTTCGCCAAGATCCATTTGGCGATGTAATCAGCTGTTACCGTAGTGTCAATGTTGCGCACCCCCGCGTGACCCAATCTAAGGATAAAAAGATGTTAAAACGTAATGATTTCTGGCTTGGGGCCGTTTTGGCGGCTGGTTTGGCACTGCCAACCTTTGCGCAGGAAACCACAGCAGACACTGTTGTTGCCACAGTGAATGGCGTCGACATCACGATTGGCCACATGATTGTCACCAAAACAGGTCTGCCGGATCAGTATAAATCCCTGCCTGATGACGTGCTGTTTGAGGGTATTTTGGCCCAATTGATCCAGCAAACCGTGCTGTCGCAATCGCTAGAAGGCGAGCCATCGCGCCAAATCACCCTGACCGTTGAAAACGAGCTGCGCAGTTTGCGAGCGGGAGACGCTCTGGACGCCAAAATCGCCAACGCGATCACGGACGATGCCCTGCAGGCCGCCTATGACGCCCGTTTCAAAGATGCCGACCCAACCACAGAATTCAACGCCTCACATATTCTGGTTGAAACCGAAGCCGAAGCCCAAGCCATTCAAAAGCAGTTGAATGAAGGCGCTGATTTCGCCGAACTGGCCAAGGAAAAATCGACAGGTCCATCGGGCGCCAATGGTGGCAGTCTGGGTTGGTTTGGGCCCGGCATGATGGTGAAACCGTTTGAGGATGCTGTTGTCGCGATGAAGGCGGGCGAAATATCTGGCCCCGTACAAACCCAATTTGGCTGGCACATTCTGATCCTGAATGAATCTCGTTTGCAGGATACGCCCAGCCTTGAGTCAATCAAGGCCGAGTTGGAAGCCGAGATACAACAGCAGGTCGTCGAAGGCGTCATCACCGAGCTAACCGAAAGCGCCGAAGTCACACGGGTTGAAGAAAACAGCCTCGATCCATCGTTCCTAAGCAACCTCAGCTTGATCGAAAACTAGGAGCAATATCGTGGCGAAAACATCACCTTTGGCACCCAAAGGCGGCTTTCCCGATCTTCCTGTCATTTCCGGCGTTACTTTCGCCGCCGTTGAGGCTGGAGTAAAGTATCGCGGGCGTTCAGACGTGATGTTGGCGCATCTTTGTGCGGGTACATCCGTAGCCGGTGTGTTCACCAAATCGGCCACCCGCGCCGCCCCTGTTTTGGACTGTCAGGCCAAATTGGGGTCCGCGTCTGACGGCGGCGCTGCGATTGTTGTCAATTCGGGCAATGCTAACGCCTTTACCGGCGGCAAAGGCATTGAGGCCGTTACAGCCGTTACCAAAATGGTCGCGGAAACGCTGGATGTGCCGCAAGATCGCGTGTTTTCCTCGTCGACCGGCGTGATTGGCGAGCCCCTGCCCTTTGAACGCATCACCGCCAAAGTTGCCGAGCTGGCCGAGGGCCTGTCCCCTGCCCGCATCCAAGACGCCGCCGCAGCGATCATGACGACGGACACCTTTGAAAAAGGCGCAGCCGCCCAGGTCACAACAGACACAGGCGTGATCAACATTGCGGGCATTGCCAAGGGGTCCGGCATGATCGCGCCCGACATGGCGACCATGTTGGTTTATATTTTCACCGACGCCAAAATTGCACAGCCGCTGTTGCAAGACATGCTATCATCGCTGACGGACAAGACGTTCAACTGCATCACCGTGGACAGCGACACTTCCACTTCGGACACGCTGTTGCTTTGCGCCACCGGAAAATCCGCCGAAGTCACAACACTGACCGGCCCCTTCACCGACGCACTGCACAGCGTCATGCGTAATCTGGCCCATCAGGTTGTCAAAGACGGCGAAGGCGCTACTAAATTCGTAGAGGTTTGTGTAACGGGCGCCGACACGGACGCCGATGCACATAAGGTTGGCATGTCGATCGCCAACTCACCACTGGTCAAAACTGCTATCGCGGGCGAAGATCCGAACTGGGGTCGCGTGGTGATGGCTGTCGGTAAATCCGGCGCCAAGGCTGACCGCGATCTTTTGTCGATACGGTTTGGCGATGTCGTTGTCGCCGACAAGGGCTGGGTATCACCGGATTATGACGAGGCCTCCGCCGCAAAGCACATGAAAGGCGATGAATTGTTGATCGCCGTTGATTTGGGCATCGGCACAGGAAAATCAACAGTTTGGACTTGCGACCTGACCCATGCCTATATCGAAATCAACGCGGATTACCGGTCGTGAAATCGCTGCTGGTCTCTGCCGTTGCGCTGATTGATCGCGATGGGCGCATTTTGTTAGCCCAACGGCCTGCGGGCAAATCAATGGCCGGCCTGTGGGAATTTCCAGGCGGCAAAGTCGAAGAGGGCGAAACCCCAGAGGTCGCGTTGATCCGCGAGTTACAGGAAGAATTGGGCATCGACACATGGGCCAGTTGTCTGGCCCCGCTGACATTTGCCAGCCACAGCTACGATGACTTTCATCTAATCATGCCGCTGTTCGCCTGTCGCAAATGGCAGGGCACGCCGCAGCCCAAAGAGGGCCAAATCCTGAAATGGGTGCATGTCAAAAACCTGCGCGACTACCCAATGCCGGCCGCAGACCTGCCGCTTATTCCAGTATTGCGCGATTGGCTGTAGCGGGTTTAAACGCCGGCTTTGGTCAGGATTGTGGTGATGGTTTTGCCGATCAAACGCAGCTCCAAAAGGAAGCCAGCGTTTTTGATATAGTATAGATCTGCCTGGGCCTTCGTGCGGGTTTCAGCGAACCCTTCCGCATAGCCCAACTCGACCTGTGCAAGACCGGAAATACCAGGGCGAATGCGATGACGGTCGCGGTATTCCGGAATGGCGCGCACAAATGCACGAGCATGGGTAAAGAAATCCGGACGCGGCCCGATCAAGCTCATTTTTCCCTGTAAAACATTCAGAATTTGCGGCAGTTCATCAATGCGGGTTTTGCGTAAGAATTTACCAAAATTTGTGATCCCACAGCTCTCAATCGGGTCATTTGGCCCTCTACGAACCATCTTTTCCCCATGCATTGTACGGAATTTATAGGCTTTGAAAGCACGACAATCCCGCCCCATACGGATTTGGACGAAAAACAGCGGCCCACGATTCGCAAAAGGATTCACAACTAGGAGGATAATAGCAAACAGGGCCAAAAGGGGCAGCAAAAGCAGACTCGTTACAATATCAAAACAACGCTTTGAGGCCCAAAACAAGGGCGATCCACCAATCGCAGTAGCAACTTTGCTCGCTTTTGCAATCTGTCTATCGGATACATATACTGTCAATTCAGCCCCCAGGTTGAATGCACACGTCAGGCAAAAAATACAGTGTGCAACGCCACTTATGCCTGAAAAAGGGAAAATAGTAAATGGGGATACCGATCGAGGTCGGCGGTTTTCTGCGTGTGCAAACCGAATTTACGGCCCTCTACATCTCAGAACACCCCTTTCAATTCCAGTCCCTGAATGACAAAATCAAAACAGGCCCAAAAGCCGTATGCCCTAACGCGGGCCTTTTTCGTAGAAAATAGCGGTTCAGAGTCGAGGCAATATGAATAAAATTACAATCATAGGTGGTTCTGGCTTCATCGGAACAGTCCTTTGTCAAATATTGGCCGACCGCCAGATGCCATTTGAAATCATTGATTTAGTCCCAAGCCCGCTGTTTCCCGACAAGACCAAAATTGGCGACATTCGCGACAAAAACAGCCTGCAGGGCACCATCACAGGACAGGTTGTTGTCAACTTGGCCGCCGTGCATACCGACGATGTTTCCGATCCGAATGAATATTTTCAGACCAACGTATTTGGTACAAAAACCTTGACCGAAGTTTGCGCCGATAAAGGGATCCAAAAGATCATTTTCGCCAGCTCGGTGGCGGTCTATGGCTTCGCCAAAAATGGAACGGGCGAAACCGGCGCGATCAATCCATTCAACGCCTATGGGAAATCCAAATATCAGGCCGAAGAGCAACTTGAACAGTGGCGCGGTGAAAATCCCGAGGAACGGGCGCTGCTGGTTGTGCGCCCGACCGTGGTGTTTGGAGAAGGCAATCGCGGCAACGTCTATAACCTGATCAAGCAAATCACTTCCGGACGTTTCCTAATGGTTGGCGATGGAAACAATCAAAAATCCATGGCCTACGTGCAAAATATTGCCGCGTTTTTACTAACCTGTGTGACCACCAAAACCACTTATGGCGTTTTCAACTACGTCGACACGCCTGATTATGACATGAACACACTGGTCGCTGATGTGCGCAAAAACATGCTGGGGAAAAATGGTGTTGGGCTACGTTTGCCAAAATGGCTAGGACTGGCATTGGGTTGGACTGCGGATGTGGTGACCAAACTGACGGGAAAGAAGTTGCCGATCAGCAGGATTCGGGTGCAAAAATTCACCTCCTCCACCAGCTTTGCCACCGCCAAGCATGAATTGGACGGGTTCAAGGCGCCCTACACGTTACATGACGGGCTGGAGCGTACGCTGAACTCTCTGAAATAAAAAAGGGGGGCGCCGCAGCACCCCCCAATTCAATTCATATCGGCGTTTTGATCACTCGAGCGAGCGTTCAATCTCTTGACGCTCGAAAATCTCGATGACATCGCCAGCGCGAATATCATCGTATTTTTCAAATGCCATACCGCATTCTTGACCTGACTGTACTTCGGCCACTTCGTCCTTGAAGCGCTTAAGCGTTTTCAGCGTGCCCTCATGGATCACCACGTCATCGCGCAACAGGCGAACACCCGCGGAACGGCGCGCAACACCCTCGGTCACCAGACAACCAGCAACTTTGCCAACACCGGTAACTTTGAACACTTCCTGGATTTTCGCGTAGCCGATAAAGCTCTCGCGGATTTCGGCACTTAGCAGGCCAGATGCGGCCGCCTTCACGTCGTCCACCAGATCGTAGATCACTGAGTAATAGCGGATCTCGATGCCTTTTTGGTTGGCCGTATTCCGTGCCGAGGCATTGGCCCGCACGTTAAATCCAAACACAGGTGCGCCCGAGGCTTCGGCCAAACCAATGTCGGATTCCGTAATCGCGCCAACACCGGAGTGCAGCACACGAACGCGAACCTCGTCATTGCCGATCTTAGCCATGGCTTGGGTGATCGCTTCGGCAGAACCCTGAACGTCAGCCTTCACCAAGATTGGCATCTCGGCCATATTCTCGCTGGCTTTGGCGTTCTCCATCAGCTGTTCTAGCGTGGTGGCAGCCCCAACAGCGGCACGTTTTTCCTTGGCGGCATGGGCACGGAATTCAGCAATCTCGCGGGCCTGTGCCTCGGTTTCCACAACGTTCAAAACATCGCCAGCCTCTGGCGTGCCGTTCAGGCCCAAAACTTCAACCGGAACAGATGGGCCAGCTTCTTCAATGCGCTCGCCTTGATCGTTGATCAATGCGCGGACGCGACCGAACTGCTCACCAACAACAAAAATGTCACCGCGACGCAAAGTACCGTTTTGAACCAGAACGGTTGCAACAGGACCACGACCCACATCCAACTGCGCCTCGATCACAGCGCCAGAAGCGGCGCGATCGGGGTTGGCCTTGAGATCAAGCAATTCAGCCTGCAAGCCGATGTTTTCCAACAGCACATCCAAGCCCGTGCCGTTGATCGCCGAAACTTCGACGTCGAGCACTTCGCCTGACATTTTCTCAACGATAACTTCGTGCTGCAATAGATCTGCGCGCACTTTGTCAGGGTTGGCGTTAGGGCGGTCAATTTTGTTGATCGCAACGATCATCGGCACGCCCGCCGCTTTGGCGTGGTGGATGGCTTCGATCGTTTGCGGCATTACAGCGTCATCCGCCGCCACCACCAAAATAACGATGTCCGTCACTTGGGCCCCGCGTGACCGCATGGAGGTAAACGCGGCGTGGCCAGGCGTATCCAAGAAGGTCAGCTTCTTATCGTCATCAGTTTTCACCTGATAAGCACCGATATGCTGCGTGATACCGCCCGCTTCGCCCGATACAACCTTGGCGTTGCGGATTGCGTCCAGCAACGAGGTTTTCCCGTGGTCAACATGGCCCATAACGGTGATAACCGGTGGGCGCGTTTGCAGATCTTCGTCTTTGTCTTCAACGGCGTGGATCACATCCTCAACGTCTGCGTCAGAGACCCGCATGATTTTGTGACCGAATTCTTCAACAATCAATTCCGCGGTATCAGCGTCGATAGATTGGTTCTGTGTCACCATCATACCCATGTTCATGAGCGATTTAACAACATCAGCCACACGTTCAGCCATACGGTTGGCAAGTTCCGAAACAACAATCGCCTCTGGAACCTGAACGTCACGGATCACTTTTTCATGCTCAACTGTGCCGCCCAGCGCCTTGAGACGTGCACGTTCTTGCTTGCGTTTGATTGCAGCCATTGAGCGTTGACGCCCACGGTCACCGGACAATGCTTGGTTCAGCGTCAGCTTGCCTGCGCGGCGACCATCATCACGGCCTTTGCCGCCTTTGTTCTGACGATCACGGGCTTCTTGGTCCGCCTTACGAGGGGCCGAGGAGGGCTTGCCAGCCCCAGCACCACGAGGCGCTTCATTGGAAACACCAGCGTCCGCAACAACGGGTTTTTCAGCAGCCTTGGCACGGCTTTCCGCTTCGGCAGCTTCAACGCGCTTGCGCTCTTCATCTGCAGCCTTGGCTTTCAGACGGTCCTCACGCTCTTTTTCAGCGCGCTCTTTTTCTTCGGCCTCGGCTTTGCGGCGTTCACGGTCAGCTATGCGCGCTTCGTCTTCGGCTTTGCGCTTTTCAGCGTCCTCGACTTCGCGGGCTTTGGCAACCTTCAGCGCCTTCATCCGGCGTTCCATTTCCGCATCGGAAATGCCCGCTGGGCGCTTGGCCGGATCGCTTTTCGCAACCTTGTTGGTGCCGCCCACAGTCGGTTTCGCCATGCCAGGCTTTGGCACGACAACCCGCTTACGCTTGGTTTCCACCACGACATTCTTTGTACGCCCGTGACTAAAGCTTTGCTTTACATTCGCGGGGCGGGCGCCGCCGACGCCCAATGTCTTTTTGCCGTCATTTTCACTCATCTGTGGTCCTCAAACCCTTCTTGGTGGCATTTCCACCAGAATTTCTGCGCAAGCCGCTAAGCTTTGCTGCTTCCTCTACAACACGTTTTGTGAGTCCACCAGCCGCAAGCGCGCCATGTATCACATTTTCCCGACCAAAAGCCAAACCCAATTCGCTCCCCGTCAAAACCCCGATAAAACTGTTGTTGCCCTCGGGGGCACGCAGCTTGGTTTTGCCGCGTATAGAACCGTCACTCGCCTGGATCAAAACCCGCGCGCGTTCTTGCGCCAGCCAGCTTTTGACCTTTTCATACCCCATCACTGCGCGACTGGATTTGCGGGTCAGTGAAATCAATTCAATCACCCGCCGCGTTAGGCCAGCTTCAACTGCATCAATCAACCCATCCGGCACATTTACCGCCTGCTTTGCGCCGCGCGCAAAAAGCCCCTTTTTGATGGCTTGCTCCAACACACTGCGATCCGCAGAGACCCAAATCCCCCGACCTGGAAGTTTTTCCAACAGGTCCGGCACGATCTGATCATCTGGACCAACAACAAACCGGATCAGCCCGGATTTAGGCTGTGTATCGCCCGTGACGATACAGCGCCGCTCCGACGCATCCTGTTTTTTGTTTTGACCACCGCGAGTCATTCAACAAATCCTGAGGCCTGAGATCAGACCTCAGTCTCCGCTGTTGTTTCGCCGTCTTCGTCTGTCTCTGCGTCTTCCTCGGACACCAAATCGGCGGGATCAACCCAGCCCAGTGAAATACGCGCGGTCATAACCATGTTTTGCGCTTCTTCTAGTGACACATCGAATTTTTCCAGCACGCCTTCGTCTTTGATGCGCTCGCCATTCACTGTGGTCCAGCCGCCAGACAATTCCCAATCGGCGCAGGTCGCGAAATCTTCCAGTGTTTTAACGCCATCTTCGCCCAGCGCTTCCAACATCTGTGGGGTCAGGCCCTCAAATGCCACAAGGCTATCCTCGACACCCAATTCGCGGGCGTGATCCATTGCGCGTTTGTTGGCGGCTTCCAGATTGTCCCGCGCACGGGCCTGAAGTTCACCAGCTGTGGCCTCATCAACACCGTCGATGACCAGCAGCTCTTCAACCTCAACGTAAGCAACTTCTTCAAGCGACGTGAAACCTTCGGCAACCAAAAGTTGCGAGAAAAATTCGTCAACATCAAGCGCCGCCATAAACAGGCTCGTGCGTTCGGTGAATTCTTTTTGACGACGCTCAGATTCTTCGGCTTCGGTCAGAATGTCGATGTCCAACCCTGTCAGCTGACTGGCAAGACGCACATTTTGACCACGGCGGCCAATGGCCAGCGAAAGTTGTTCGTCTGGAACAACAACCTCAATACGCTCGGCTTCCTCATCCAAAACAACCTTGGTCACTTCGGCAGGCTGCAACGCGTTCACAAGGAACGTCGGCGCATCTTCATTCCATGGGATGATGTCGATTTTTTCGCCCTGCAACTCGTTCACGACGGCCTGAACACGGCTACCGCGCATACCAACGCAAGCACCGACAGGGTCGATGGAGCCGTCATACGAGATCACAGCAATTTTGGCGCGCGAGCCCGGGTCACGGGCAACAGCCTTGATTTCAATGATGTTATCGTAGATTTCAGGCACTTCCATTTTGAACAGTTCGGCCATGAACTGTGGATCGGTGCGCGATAGGAAAATCTGCGGACCGCGGACTTCGCGACGCACATCTTTAATGTAGCAACGAATGCGATCATTGGGGCGATAGCTTTCGCGGCCAATTTTCTCATTGCGGCGCAGGATGCCTTCGCCACGGCCCACATCAACAATGACATTGCCGTACTCTTCGCGTTTGACCACACCGTTGATGATGGTGCCCGCGCGGTCTTGAAACTCTTCGAACTGACGATCACGCTCGGCTTCGCGCACCTTTTGCAAGATCACTTGCTTGGCCGATTGCGCCGCGATCCGGCCCATCTCAACTGGCGGCACTTCTTCTTCAAAAGTGTCGCCAACGCTGGGGTTGTCCAGATATTCGCCGGCTTGAACGATTGTGAACTCGGCTTGGTAATTTTCCAGATCTTCTTCGGCAACCACGGTGCGGAACCGCTTGAATGTGGCGCGGCCTGTCTTGCGGTCAATAGACACACGAATGTCCATTTCCATGCCGTAACGCGATTTCGCGGCACGGGCGAGGCTCTCTTCCATCGCCTCGATCACCAATTCGGGATCGATCATTTTCTCGCGCGCAACCGCCTCGGCGGTTTGCAAAAGTTCTAGTTGGTTTGCACTGGTAATAGCCATGTCAGCCCTCGTTGGTGTCGGTATCAGTGGTTTCAATATCGTCAAAATCGTTCTCGTCAATGTCGCCGCTCGCTTTGCGTTGGCGCAACATTTCGCTGATCAACCCGTCGGTCAGAACAAGCTTTGCATCAGACAACCAGTCGAACTTTAGCCCGATGGTGCCCTCGTCAATCGTGATCAAAATCTCATCATCATTGACACCCGCCAACACACCCTTAAAGCGGCGGCGGCCGTCAACCAATTCATCCGTCTCGATCTTGGCCTCATAGCCGTTCCACATATCAAAATCTTTGAAACGGGTCAGCGGGCGATCAATACCTGGGCTGGACACTTCTAGCGCATAAGGGTCTTCAAACGGGTCTTCGACATCTAAAATGGCCGACACAGCGGTTGAGATTTTCGCACAATCATCAACCTCGATACCACCATCGGGGCGTTCGGCCATGATTTGCATCGATTTGGTTTTGCCGCCCTGCATGCGCACGCGCACCAACTCATACCCCAAACCCTCGATGACGGGTTGGATAATTTCGGCCAGTTTACGGTCGATAGCGGCTTTGGCGATCAGGTCAGTCATATGTTCTTTTCTTAAGCTTGTGCAGCATTTGAAACCGGCATTTTTAACTTTTCTCAAAGCACAAAAAAACGGGCGCGCGGCCCGTTGAAATCTCCGGTGGGCGCTGGGTGTGGAAGCCAGCGCGCCGCTGTTGTCAAGGGATATAGGGGAACATAGGTGAGTCTGCAAGGGGGTATTCAATCACCCTTGATTATAATGCTCTTTGTACCATTCTACAAACTTGGCCGCCCCTGTTTGAACGCTGGTCGAAGGGGCATACCCCGTCAAGCGCTTCAACAATGCTGTGTCCGCCCATGTGGCCGGCACATCACCTGGTTGAATATCCATATAGTTCTTTTTCGCCTCAACCCCGATGGCGGATTCCATCGCCGCAATGAACTCCATCAACGGAACAGGTTCGGCATTGCCGATATTCACCTGCCGAAACGGTGCAACCGCACTCAGGCTGTCGCCTTCCTCGATGTCGTCCTCAGACGCAGGCCGCACTGGCACCGCATCAATCAGACGCAAAATACCCTCGACCAAATCCTCGACATAGGTAAAATCACGCTTCATTTTGCCGTGGTTATAAATATCGATAGGTTCATCCGCATAAATCGCCTTGGCGAACCGGATCGGCGCCATATCAGGGCGGCCCCAAGGACCATAAACCGTGAAAAACCGGAACATCGTGGTCGGGATGTCGTAAAGATGCGCGTAGGAATGCGCCATCGCCTCGTTCGCTTTTTTGGTGGCAGCATAGAACGACATTTGAGTGTCGACCTTATCGGTCTCTTTATAAGGCATTTGCGTGTTGGCCCCATAAACCGATGATGTGGATGCCATTAAAACATGGCCCGGCTTATGGGCGCGCACCGCCTCAAGCAACTCATACGCACCCAGCAAATTGGCCTGTACATAGGACTTCGGATCTTCAATCGAATAGCGCACGCCAGCTTGCGCTGCGAGGTGAACCACCACGTCAATCTGCTCATCGCGCAGCAGGTTTTTCAGCATGTCGGGTTCTTCGATCCGCGCATTGATCGCCGAGAAATTCGGGCCTTGCAACAACATCGCATGGCGACGCTCTTTCAGCGACACATCGTAGTAATCTGTCATCGCATCGACGCCAATCACCCGAAACCCAGCCTCCAGCAAGCGTTTACAGGTGAAATATCCGATGAATCCAGCTGATCCGGTAACGAGTGCGGTGCGCATGTTTGAAAGCCTTGTGATTGAGTTTTACTGCTGTGTGATGATTAGGGCGTGATAAAGTTTACACCCGGCAAGCTCTCGATCCGTTCAATGTCGTCTTCGTAGATTTCTGTTAACGCATCTACGGTTTCATCCGCCCATCCGGGCAGATCGATTTCTTCTTCAACTGCCTCATCCAAAAAGAATTTCTCAAGGAAAATACCCCGCACACGGCGGCGTTGAATTTCGGTCAGGTTGGGCCGCTCGTCCAGATATTTGACCAATAGCGCAACACCATCCTCGGACATGATTTGCTGAATGACATCCAACTCGCCAGCCAGACGTGTTTGCGGATCTAGTCCCGCGATCTCACGCAGGATTGTCGGCCAAATGATCGGCGTATCTTCGTTGCACCACACATTCAGCGGGCAATCTGGGTTTTCCTCTTGGATTTCGCGAATGACATTGGACCACCGAAGGGTCGCCAAATCGCAACCATCAATAAACTGCTCATAGGTCTTGTCGGTTTGAGCCTTAAAAACCGCTGGAAGAAAGGTGGCAGGACACGAAATACCAAGGTGAAACTCGCAGGGGTTGTCTGGAAACAAATCCCGAATGCGCCCCGTATTTTTCGCCGCATTTTGATAAAGCGAACCGCCATACAGCATCCACGCAGGCACTCCCAAAAACCGGGGATCAGACATAATCAAACGATCAACCTGCTGGTTTTTGATGATAGCGGAAAGCAGATTCTCCTGATCTACGACCGACGGGTCCTCTCCCTTCAATTCAAGGATCATTTCTTTTAGAACTTGCCGATATTCCCCAGGGCGGCGCATCATAACGCCTTTTTCGGCCAGCAAATCCGCGTCTTTGCGCAAAGACCATGTAATTTGATCATTGTCTGTGTGGGGCGCACCCAAATGATAAACGATGTTGATATCTGTGCGCATATTATCCCGCTACTCGATCCGTTACTTTATTGTCCATAACCTATCATGATTAACAAAGTCGCCTCAAGTCAGATGCTAATCATTGGCGATACGGGCCAGCATTTTTTGGAAAAACCGGTCTTTGCGCTGCGCCAATACAAAGCGACAAACGCGGCGCGCCAATTCAGGGCGGCCTCGATCCAGTGCCAGATTGGCCAGTTCACGCTGATAGCGCGGAAATTCGTGGCGCTTGCGCAGCAATTTGTAAAACGTCAGCTGGTCTAACTCGCCCAAAATGGATTTGCGCGCGATTTCCTGCAAAATTCCCATTTGCTGCAAGGATGACCCTAGCCGGTGGCCAAGCAACGGACAGCGCCAATGCGTAACATTTTCACCCGTGAACCGTTTGGCATGACCCGTATCGGGCGCAACATAAGGGTCATACATCAAATGCACGTCGGCAGCCGATTGACTGCTGATAGAAGCATCGCCATATTCGCCGGAAAAATCGCGGCCCCAGACCTTTTTATAGCGCATTTCCCACGGAACGATTTCCTTATCCAACGTCGATTGTGGGCTGATCACAAATACAGTTGATCCCTTGGCCGCCGCTGAATAAGCCGCAGCGCCGTACCCACCCATCGAGGCCCCGTAAAACACCACGCGCTTGAATTGATCAAAGAAACCACTGTCGCGTAGACGATTAAATTCATCCGTCACAGCCCCATCGCGAAACCATGTCCAGCCGTTGGCCATAACGCCCAGCATGGACCAGTTTTCAGACTCAATAAACGCAAAGCCCCAAGGACGCCGATCATCACGTTTGGTCATGGCTATATCAAGGTTGTCAAAGGTCACAACCAATGTGTCGCCACGCGGGATGTAAAGAAAGGAATGCTCGCCACAATCAGTGAAAAAGCCCTTTTTGCCTGCCAGTTTTTTGGCAATCGCAGACCATTCGCCCGCCGGTTCGGACACGGGTTCAACCGACATCACCACCATACCTGTGCTGTCTCGCGTTGGCGCTGATAGGGTATTGCATCCGCCGTAGTCGTTCAAAAACGGATAGCTACCACTGCCCTTTTTGATATCAATTACCACCCGTGATAACGGGTGCAGTGCCTTATCAAACAGACGTTTGATATGCTTGATCTTGTAGCGCGACCCGAAATTTCCAACCGTGGTGACCACGTCATAGGATTTGAGCATCCTTTGCTTTGTCACAAACCGAATAGCTGATTTTTCAACACCGGCTTTTTGCAGCTTTTTGGTATATTTACGGATATCTTTATCCGGCTCAATATACCCGCCTTCGCTGTCCAAACAGATCACGTCGATTTTGCTGCCAAATCGGTTGTGTAGCGCAATCGCCAGATCAGGTGTGCCGCCATTGATATCAGCGATCCGCCCCACCTCATCCAGATCAAGCGCCTGAAGAATCGTCTTTGTCTCAACCATCTGCGCGGGCCAAAACCGTTGAATATTTCGGGTGCTTTGCCAGCACATCAACAGTGCCAAATGACTTCATTTCCCCAATCCCACCCGAACCTTTGCGGATATCCAAAACCACGGCACCGCCGTCGTTTATCTGACTGCTGAAAAACCCATCATAGGTGGAAACCGGATAGTGAAACCCACAAGAGGCCAGACTAATCGCCAGATCAAAATCGCCGATCTTGGAAACCTTTTTCTTATTCGGATTGATCAGCGTGATCTTTTGCTTAGGCACACCATTTTTGGTCAAAAACTTCTGCGCCTTATCCAGACTCGCATAGCCCGAACCAGATTCTGCAAAGCCAAAATGGCGGTCTTTGCTTTCCTCAATGTCGATCAAGGTAATATTGGATTTGTAACGGTTGTACAAAAACAGATCGGCAAAAGCATACCCACATCCAATATCTGCAATTTTCTTTGGCTTTGGGTCATCCGTAGCTTCGACAAAAAACTCGCATTCCCGCCGCGCCACTTCGAGGGCCTCGTTCAAAATTGCATCGCGATTATCCTTAGCGTATTTTTGCAAAGGTGCGTCGTTGCCATCCAGCCAATCGCGGATTTCCTGCCCAACCTCACCCACTTCGGAGCGTTGCAAAATGAGGTTAGCCACATCAGCATCATCGAACATGGAAAAATCCACATCTTGGATCGGCGCTACGATATTTTTCTTTTGCATCATATGGGCTGTTTTCCTGGGGTTAATCTTGTGACGTTTACACAGCTCGGCAACATAGCTGCCTTTTGGCGGCACACCGCCATATTTGGCGGCAATGTTTCTAAAACGACGCCCCCAGAAATGGATTGAAAGCGTGTCATCCTTAATCATCCCACGGGCCTTGTCACGCCGATTGGGATTAAGGGTGACGCCTGCGATGGAAAACGGCACGGGATAGATCACATGCTTGTCTTGAGTATACTTGATTTCACCCGTGTCATTCAGGAACCAAGTCAACGCATCCGGCCCCCAAACGCCCCACGGCATCAAGGACACATGCATGCCCTCGCCCTTGTCTTTCAAGGCCTGCAGCTCATCCTTGTCCTTCTTGGACAGCCACGGCGGAACCGGATATTCATCACTGGTGAATTTGATCATCGCCGCCAGCGTTTTGCTAGACTTTGGCAGACGCAAAACACCGTTGTTCACCTGTGGTTTCTTATCGGAAATCCATCCGTGAAAATGCTTGCCCTTTTTAATGTCCCAAGGCTGACAGCAAAACGCATCAGTATCGGCCCATATATAGTCCGTCTGTTTCAACATATGCAGGCGAAACACATCGGCATGATAAGCAGGGCTACCTGTGCGCGCATGGCGGATGATGCTCTTGCTGGGCAACACATCATCTGCGTCTGCGATCTTCACGCCTTTTGGCACACCTTTAACTTGGCCATAGGTGTATAAAACCACCTCGTGCCCGTGGTCCAAAAACGATTGCAAACACAGCTGTTCCAGCCAGCTCAGTTCAGGACCAATCCAAAGTGTTCCGATTGTCGGGAGTACCATGATATTCCTCAATTTTATCAGCCATTCGGCCTGTTATACTTGCAGTGCTTATTGTGCCTGTTTCGCTTAAAATATGTAGATAATAGCCCGCTTTGTCAACGAATCCGAAACAATAAGCCGCTTTGTTTTACCGCCATGTGGTTAATGTGTCGTTTCGCCTTTTTCGACAGTGAAAAAGAAATCCTCATTGGGGTCTTTCTCCAGAACCTCGTCAGGGACAACTTCTGGTCCCAGCAGAAACACGTTCGCCCCGAAATGCGCATGCAGTTTCGAAAGGGCCTCTAACCGCGGGCTGGTCAATTCCTTATAGAACGCGGCATAGTTTTCACCCGCCTTCAGCTCTACAATTTTTTCGCTGTGCATTTTAACTGAATGCGCATGTGCGGCGGCGATGTCCGGGTCAGCCATCAGCGCGTCCAGCTCGGCACGCACGGCCGGCACCATGCGCTGAATCGAATGCTCCTTCATCGCGTTATTGTTCATCCGAAACCAGTAAGCCATGCCTTGGTCCCGATCGACGTGGTTAACCCGCCCGCGATCCCGCTTGACCAAAAAGCTCTCGGCGCACCGCACCGCATAATGGTTCAACTGCACCAGATCATAACCATAGGTCTCGGTCGTGGAACGCCAGCCGTTACGGTACATGTCGCTGGGCATCTGCGCCCCTGATCCATTGACCCAATTGATATCTTCCCACAATTGCGGCTTTAACCCCTTGGGGCGATGCACCCCCATTTTTTTGAAAATACCAATGTTGTGAAACAGGGTTTTAAAGCCCCAGGCTTGATGTGGTTTTCGGATCAATTCATGGGCGCACAGATCATAATCCTCAATGATCAGGCCATCTTTGAATTCATGCAAATCACTATTGCCAAACAACCGCCAAGTGATCGAAATCATGTTGGCGTCGCCAATCGCCTCATACAGATCATCAAGCCGCCCGGCGCCGCATTTGATGTTTATAAACTCATCGACATCCATACAGATCAACCAATCTGCATTCTGGATCATTGGCTCATCATCCGACGCCTGAAGCGCTGCGTGCTGTGGCTTTAAGCCGCTGGTTTTAAATGGATTTTCACGGTGCTGGACGATGCCTTTGTCTTGCAACATTTGCAGCATTGTATCCGTGCCATCCGTGCAATCATTGGTGTAGACCAAGAAATCATCAACCCCGATGGCGCGGTGGTACGCCAGCCATTCCAAGATAAACGGCCCTTCGTTTTTCATGGTGGTAACGATGGCGGTGCGGTTGGTATCACGACACTTTAGCCCTGCATTTTCCTCAGGTGTGCGAACCGGTTTATGTTTGAAAATATTCTGCGACATGGCCAGCAGATTTTCATCTTCAATCAGGCTGGTTTTAGGCACAATTTTTGACACTGTATCAGTCGGATGACGCAAAGCCATGCAACGCAAATATGGCACGGCCTCCTCCGGTGCAGGGGTCGCACCAACCACACGGATCAAACGCCAAACCACATTTTCCTTGGCTGTGGCAGGCGCAATACACCACCGTTTACGCGTACCCTTGGCGTCAAACTGGCGGCAGATATGATCACCAAATGTGGCTTCATCCCCATTGCGCACGCGCCACGGGTAAATCTGATGGCCATCCATCTGAATACAGCCATTGCTGGCCACAACCGCACGGTCAAAAACATTTTTGCCTTTGCCAATCACCACCAGATCATACAACTCAATGTTCATCACAGCGCGGGCATGATCAAGAAACCGCGCTCGCAGCAGTTCAAACATCTGCAACTCACCCAGTGGCGAATTCCACGCATCACCTTTCGGAATTTCCATCCGATCCTTACCCGGCGCACCTGGCACGTTGAAAGGGTGAGATTCCGCTGGCAAATCTGCTCTGCCAAGCGGTACTTTTGCTCTCAGCAGTACAAGTCGTTCCAGTCCCTTGATCTTGGCGGCTTTGTTTTTCAACTGGTTGGCGTAGGCCTTATCGGCCTGTGGTTTGGCCCGATCCAGAATAAGCGCAGCGTTCATACCATGATGCGTGACGTGGTAGTTCAGCCATTCCAACGTGGTTTCAAGCGATTCACCGTTGCGGATCGCAAAACCCACGTTAAGACCCGCGAAAACGGCTGTTTCAGGGTCTTCGGCTTTAATTTTCAGGGTCTGGTTCCCAATATCAATCGACACAGGACCAGACTTACCTTTGGCTATACAATTCAGCATTGGCGCCTCGCCCAGGCTGCGCATTTCGATGATTTCCAGCCCTTTACCCGCTCGAAACTGCTCGGGCGGCGTGCCCGCAGCAAAAAACAACTGCATTTTACGATTATCGCCATCAGCATGCGAAATCGCATCAAGCAAAGTCACATCTCCCGCCTGCTGAACATTCAGGGTCGTTTGCAAAAAGAAGTTCGACTTATTTGCGGCTTTAGCCATCTTGGTTTTCAGCCTTTATGATCCGGTTAATCTGGGTACGCGCAAGAGTTACACTGGGTGGCTGACTGGAGGCGCTTAAAGTCAGGTGCCAAAACAATTGAATATCAGCGCGATTTGTCATCATTTCGTTAAAACAGTCTTTGTGGCGCTGGCATGCGTTTTTGTGCAGGTTAGAGATTGTTTTAATCAACTTCAGTTGATCCAACTTGGCCTTTGTCGCACCCATCATTTGCTGAATGCTAGGGTCCTCTACCGTGTTGAAATTACGCTCGACCCAATAGCCTAAACCAATCTCGCGCTCCGTATGATTGGGCAATCCACGAGCCCGTTTGACCATAAAGGATTCCGCTGAGCGTAGAGAATAATGGTTCAACTGCACCAAATCAGTGCCGGCCTCGATGCCAAACATGTTGATGCGACCGTCCTGTTTGGCAAAACCCTCGGGCAATGCATTGCCACCTCCGTCAACCCATTTTGGCAAACGGTCCTGCTTGCGCTTTGGACGATGCACACCAAACTGACGAAACGCGGCGGGGCGAAACAATGATTTAAAAAAATGTGCCAGCGGCAGTTGAATGTCGATCGGTGCTGCGCGGGTAAACCGTTCAATCGTCATCTCATCGCGCATTTCAATCTGGCCGGAATGGCCAAACAACCGCCACGGCATCGCCATCGCATCCACCTCGTCAGGCAAGGCTTCGATCATTTCTTTCAGCGTCCCATAAGGGCTGCGAAGGTTGATAAACTCATCACAATCCGTCACCAAAACCCAATCTGCCTGTGCGACCAACGGATGATCCGTGGCATGTTTCAGCGCCTGCCATTGCACCGTGCGTTTGCCTTTGGGAACCTGCCGGATATGCGTCACTAATCCAGCGTTTTCTAATGTATCAAGCATCAGATCAGTGCCGTCATCACAATCATTCGTGTAGATTAAAAAGTGGTCAACACCCGCGGCCAAATGATGGGCAATCCACTCCAAACAGTGGGGGCCCTCGTTACGCATTGATGTGATCGCAAGAGTTTTCAAAACCAGCCCTTTTGACTATTCGTCGGGATTATTGAACATATCTTTGCGCCCGATCGAAACATAAGCCTCGAACCCGGCCCTTTTGGCATCTTTAGCGCTATAGATGTTACGAAGATCGGCCATCCGTGGTGCCGTCATTTTCTTGGCCAAACGCTTCAGATCCAGCGCACGGAATTCGTTCCACTCGGTCAGCAAAACAATCACATCCGCATTATTCGCCGCCTTATAGGCGTCATCCAACCAGTGAACGCCGGGCAGCAACGCTTCAGCTTCGCGGTGCCCCTGCGGATCAACCAAGCGCACCTTGGCACCACCACCAACAAGTGCGGGCACAATCGTCAAAGCAGGCGCATCACGCATATCATCGGTATTGGGCTTAAACGTGACACCTAAAATGGCAACAACCTTGCCGTTCACTGTGCCGTCACACAAATCCATGACTTTATCGATCATCCGGCGCTTGATCTCGTCGTTGACCTTGATCACGGTTTCAGTGATTTGCATCGGAACCGCATGTTCCTGACCCATCCGCGCCAAGGCGCTGGTATCTTTGGGAAAGCATGATCCACCGTAGCCAGGTCCGGCATGCAGGAATTTGTCACCTATGCGCCCATCCATGCCCATACCCTTGGCCACTTGTTTCACATCAGCACCCGTGCGCTCGCACAGACCCGCGATTTCGTTAATGAACGTGATCTTTGTCGCCAAAAATGCATTGGCAGCGTATTTGATCATTTCAGCGGATTCCAGATCCGTATAGATCACCGGAAAATCGCGGAGCGAAAGCGGCCGATAGATATCATCCATCACATCACGCGCACGATCAGATTGTAGGCCAACAACCACACGATCTGGCCGCATGAAATCATCAATCGCAGCCCCTTCGCGCAGGAATTCAGGGTTGGAGGCAACGTCATATTCAGCCTTGGGATTGGCCTTGCGGATCACCTGTTTTACCTGC
The DNA here is from genome assembly GCA_002352425.1 of Rhodobacteraceae bacterium UBA2776. Classification (GTDB taxonomy): domain Bacteria; phylum Pseudomonadota; class Alphaproteobacteria; order Rhodobacterales; family Rhodobacteraceae; genus Profundibacter. The sequence goes on along the minus strand of DEIK01000074.1, from coordinate 51,817 downwards.
CGATTGGTACCCAGCGGCACGGTCGATTTGGTAACAACTACGGTGTAACCCGTGATGGCATTGGCGATTTCTTCGGCGGCCGCGTAAACAAATGTCAGGTCGGCATGACCATCCCCGCGACGCGTCGGCGTACCGACAGCAATGAAAACCGCATCGGCATCGGCAACGGCTGTCTTTAGGTCTTGCGTAAACGAAAGACGGCCGTTCTTGACATTCTTGGCCATCAGCTCATCCAGGCCTGGCTCATAGATCGGAACTTCGCCACGCTCCAACATCGCTATCTTTTCGGGGTCTTTGTCGACACAAATGACATCATGTCCGAAATCGGAAAAACATACACCTGATACAAGCCCGACATACCCTGTGCCAATCATCGCAATACGCATCACTACTCTCCGAAACTTGCCTGATATTTTTTTCTTTAGGAAATGTCGTAGCCCAGAGACATTGTCAACGCATAGCCCTGTTTGCATTGTTGATTAATGTCATATGTGGTTGATCGGACTCAAAATTCCCCCATTCCACGCCCTAAATCAACCCCTCAACGACACTCCAAAATGTCGGCCTGGCGGCGCAATCTGTTCATGATTTGCACCAAAGCGGCTGTAATTTCAGGTTCTGACAGGGCGTGGCCAGACATTTGCACCATCTGCAAATTTGCCTTTGGCATCGCTTTGGCAACCCGCCACGCCGAGGTCGGCGGACAAATCATGTCATATCGACCTTGAACAATGCTGGCAGGAATATGCGCAATGCTGGGCAGGTTTTCTATGATCCAATCGTCGTGTTTCAAAAATCCGGCGTTGGCAAAATAGTGATTTTCAAGTCGCGCAAAGGCCAATGCATAATCCGCGGGCGGTTGTCCTACAGCGCCGTTGCTATGAATCGACGCCAGCGCATTTTCCCATGACGACCATGCGCGGGCAAACCGCACTTCGGTATCACGGTCGCCGGAAAACAACCGCTTGTGATAGGCGGCGATCAAATCATCGCGTTCACCAACCGGCACCATGTTTTCGAAATTTTCCCAAAGGTCTGGCCAGAACTTTCCAGCCCCGCCGCCATAGAACCAATCCAGCTCGGATTGCGTCATCAAAAACACACCGCGCAAAACCAGATGCGCAACGTGATTGGGGTGCGTTAGAGCATAAATCAACGTCAGTGTCGCCCCCCAACTGCCGCCAAAAACAATCCAGCGGTCAATGTCGAGTGCGGCCCGGATGCGCTCTATATCGGCCACCAGATGCCACGTGGTGTTCGCCTCGACACTGGCATGTGGCTTGGACCGCCCGCAGCCGCGTTGATCAAACAAAATGATGCGATAAACAGTCGGGTCAAAGAAGCGGCGCATCGCGGGGCTGCATCCACCTCCCGGTCCGCCATGCAAAACCACAACCGGCACCCCATCTGGGTTACCGCATTGCTCGACATAGATCGTGTGGCCATCGCCCATATCCAACATCCGTGTATTAAACGGCGCGGTTTGCGCAAATAGATGCTGGGATGCGCTCTTTTGCCCTGCGTTCTTGTCCATAAATAACCTATACAAGTTTCTGAGCCCAAATTGACCATACGGAGATCAGAATGCAAGCCAATCAGACAACAGTTGACCCAGCCGAAGTTGCCAAATTCGAGGCGATGGCTGCTGAATGGTGGGATGTGAACGGAAAATTCAAACCGCTTCACATGCTCAACCCGTGTCGGCTGGACTATATCACCGCCCAAATCGCAGCGATGTTTGACCGTGATTTAACCAGCACACTGCCGTTCCAGGGCCTGCGCTTGTTGGACATCGGATGCGGCGGCGGGTTGTTGTCTGAACCAATGGCGCGGCTGGGTGCGACGGTGGTTGGCGCCGATGCAGCCCAAGGAAACATCCCTGTCGCGCAGGTCCACGCCGACCAACAAGGGCTTGAAATTGATTACCGCTACACAACCGCCGAAGCACTGGCCGACGCGGGCGAGCAATTCGATGTGGTTTTAAACATGGAAGTGGTCGAACATGTGGCCGATCCGCTGGCCTATCTGACGGCTTGTCAGCAGCTGTTAAAAACGGGCGGGTTGATGATCTGCTCCACCCTGAACCGCAATCCAAAAAGCTATGCAGTCGCAATTATCGGCGCCGAGCATATCATGCGCTGGTTGCCCAAAGGGACCCATGAATGGAACAAGTTCATCACGCCAGATGAATTGTTCGACTTGATCAAAAACGCTGGATTAGAGCCTACAAATCGCAGCGGATTCGTCTTTAATCCGATTGCATGGTCTTGGTCTTTGTCGGATCGGGATCTGTCGGTGAATTATGTAACGGCCAGTGTCAAACGCTAGCTTTCTTCACCCATCTGGTCCCTGAATTCACGCAATACCGGCAATGCGGCACGCACCTTTTCGGTCCCGATAGCCTCGACCACTTTGGCAATAATCGGCGCAATTGCATTCAGCGCCACATCGCGGGCGGCGCGGCCCGAAGGGCTGATTGTGACATGCTTGCGCCGCGCATCATCCCAATCTGGACGAATATGAATATGCCCCGCCCATTCCAATTTGTTCAGCGTATTGGTCATCGCCCCGCGGGTTACATGGAACGCCTTTGCCAATTGGGCCGGAGATCGTTCAGCATTCGCGGTGGTAAGATGATTCAAAACCGAAAAATGCGACAACTCCATGCCTTTTGGCAGCGCTTTGGACAGTCGGTTGCGCGCCAGCTGGTCTCCCATGAAAATTTCGCCAAATAATGCGATGGCAAGATTGTCTGTTGTGTCGGTCATTACGGCCCCTCGTAGTCGCGGTCATGCGACAGAGACGGAATTTTGCGCCGCGCTTTATCAACCTCCGCAATATCAAAATCAACCAGCGTCAGACCCGGTTTTTTGCCACCATCCGCCAAAACCTCGCCCCACGGCGACACCGCCAAGGAGTGACCATAAGTGCTGCGCGCCCCGCCGGTCGATGAGGGATGTATACCGCATTGGGCAGGTGCGAAAACATAGCACCCAGTCTCAATGGCGCGCGCCCGCAACAGGGTCTCCCAATGGGCAGCACCCGATACAGGTGAAAACGCGGCCGGGCCGGTCAAGATTTTGGCACCACCATGGGCCAGGTCTCGATGTAAATGAGGGAAACGCACGTCATAACAGATGGTCATGCCGATTTTGGCGAAATCCGTGTCTGCAATCACGGCCTGTGCCCCAGGCCGATACCCAGCGGATTCGCAGTAGGTTTCTGTTTTGCTGATTTCGACATCGAACATGTGAATTTTGTCGTAGCGCGCCACGATCTTTCCCTGCGGCGAGACCATAAAGGAACGGTTGGCGAATCGCCGATCTACATCATCCGTCTTCAACGCCAATGACCCGATCAACACCCATACGCCCAGCGCTTTTGCCTCGGCACACATTGCCTCAAGCGTCGGGTCTTCGGCCTCATGACAAAGCACGGACTGCTGATACGTACGACTTTCCGAAACGCAATTCGTCACCTCGGGCGTCAGCAAAAACTCCGCCCCGCCCGCAGCGGCTTCGCGCATGAATTCGATGGTCTGCGAAAGATTCTCCGCAGGTAAATCTGATGAGTTCAGCTGGATTAGAGCCGCTTTCATGCCCTAGCCCGCCAGCATTGGTTCAAGTTTGCCTGCCCGTTCCAACGCGTGCAACTCGTCACAACCGCCGACATGATTGTCGCCAATAAATATCTGTGGAACCGTGTGCCCACCATTGGCACGTGCCATCATTTCCTGACGTTTGGCGGCATCTCTGCCAACATTATGTTCGGTAAACTCTACACCTTTGCTTTTTAGCAGCCGCTTGGCCGCTACACAAAACCCGCAAAAGTTCGACGTGTAAATTTCAACAGTTTGCATCTCAATTTCCCTATCGTTTCGCTGAACTATAGGGATTTATGCGTCCTTCGCAACGCGTGCCAATGTCACGGTGTTCACATTCGCAGCACCAGCGGTCAAACAAGCCTCGGTGCAAGCCGCCAAAGTCGCGCCAGAGGTCATAACATCGTCGACCAACAACACATTGCGCCCGACCAGGCGGTGCCGCCGCTTTTGATTCACCTTTATCGAATCTGCCAACATTGCAAACCGTGCCTCCCGCCCCATGCCATCCAAGGAACGAGTACGTTTTGTACGCGTCAGCAAATCCAGACAAACCGATTGATCCGCCGCTTTGGCAAGACTGCTGGCCAGTAATGCTGATTGATTGTAGCGCCGTTTCATCAGCCGCATCCAATGTAACGGCACCGGTGCAACCAGCGTATTTTCGTCGATCAGCGGCGCTGCGACCCGTGCCAACCATTGACCCGCTGGATGCGCCAGATCCAACCGATCCCCGTGTTTGAACGCCAAAATCATCTTGCGACCATTGCCCTGATAAAGCAGCGCAGCGCGGCCCCTCTTCCAAGGACGCGCAACGATCATGCAATCGTCGCATAAAATATGTTCGCCTGTTTCTTCGCCAGGCAGTGGAGTGCCGCATTTGTCGCAAGTCAGTCCAGAAATGAACGGCGTATCACGCCAACATTTACCGCACAGAGCATTATCACCCTCGACCAGATCACGACATGAAATACATTGCGACGGATAAATCAGATGAAGTGCCGATTGCATTTTGTGCCGTTCCTTCTAGATTGCCCGCAGCCAAAGGACCGCGTGATGCAAAAAAACCCTCAGTTGACCGACCGCAACGCACTTGAGCGTTTTCGGGCACGTGCCCTGCGTTCCGGTAATCCTGCATTGTTCCTGCAAGAAGAGGCTGTTCTTGAGATCAATGAAAGACTGAACGAGGTTAATAGAACGTTTACATCAGTCGCAATTGTGACCCCATTTGCTGATTTGTGGCGAAAATATCTGCCAAACGCGGAAATTATATCTGATGACGAGCTGCTCAACCTAAAAGCTGAAGCCTATGATTTGGTCATCCATTCAATGTCATTGCATTGGGCCAATGATTTTGTCGGCCAGTTGATTCAATGCCGTCGCGCCCTAAAACCTGATGGGTTGTTTCTGGGGGCCTGTTTTGGTGGTGAAACCCTAACTGAATTGCGCGTGGCCTTGGCCGAAGCCGAGGTCGCCATTTCGGGCGGGTTGTCACCGCGTATTGCGCCAATGGGCGAGATCCGCGATTTGGGCGCATTGTTACAGAGGGCCGAGTTTGCCATGCCCGTCGCAGACACAGCGATCAAAACCGTAACATATGCGAATTTGTCCGGATTAGTGACTGATTTACGCCTAATGGGGGAAAGCAATGCGCAAAGCCAACGGCGCAAATCTTTTGCCCCGCGCGCCTTGTTCGAAACCGCGAGCCGAATATATGCAGACGCCTTTCAAGCCGAAGAGGGGCGCATTGCCGCGACATTTGAAATTATTTTTCTAACGGGTTGGGCCCCTGACGAAAGCCAACCAAAACCCCTTCGACCGGGGTCAGCCAGCGCACGGTTAGCGGATGTGCTAAACACACTTGAAACACCCCTACCCGACCCCGCGCCAAACAAGCACAATTAGCCTGCCCCAATAGCCCACTATTTCCGGGCCCTAGATCTCAGGAACCCCTAAATGAACACTTTTTCCAACCTACCCAGCGACCACCCGAAACTGCCTACGAAAAAAGTTGGCGTTCTAATTGCCAATCTGGGCACACCGGATGGGTATGATTATTGGTCAATGCGCCGCTATTTGGGCGAGTTTTTGTCGGATCGCCGCGTCATTGATTACCCAGCTTGGAAATGGCAACCCTTGTTGCAATTGATAATCCTGACAAAACGCCCTTTCAGCTCTGGCGCTGCCTATAAGTCAATTTGGAACGAAGCCGAGGACGAAAGCCCCCTGATGACCATCACCAAACAGCAAACCGCCAAGTTGAAAAAATCTTTGACTGCACTGTATGGCGACAATGTTATGGTTGATTTTTGCATGCGGTATGGCAATCCATCAACCAAATCTAAAACCCGCGAAATGGTTGCTGCAGGTTGCGACAAAATTCTGTTTTTTCCGCTATATCCACAATACGCTGGCGCAACCACCGCCACCGCGAATGAGGCATTTTTCAAAGCTCTTGCCTCGGAAAAATGGCAACCGGCCGTGCGCACCGTGTCGGCCTATTTTGATGATCCAGGCTACATTGCGGCCTTGGCCAAATCAGTGGAAACTGCCTATTCCAAAATGGACCAAAAACCCGATCATTTGATCGTTTCTTATCACGGTATGCCAACGCGATACTTGACCGAAGGCGATCCCTATCATTGCCAATGCCAAAAAACATCCCGTTTGCTACAGGACAAATTGAGCTTGGATGACGGGCATCTAATCACCACGTTCCAATCAAAATTCGGCCCAGAAGAATGGTTACTGCCCGCCACCGTTGACGAAGTCGCGCGGCTGGCCAAAGACGGCAAAAAGAACATCGCCGTAATTGCCCCAGCTTTTGCCGCTGATTGCATCGAAACGCTTGAGGAAATCAACGAAGAGATTTTTGAAAGCTTTGAAGAGGCCGGCGGTACGGGTTTTACCTATATCCCCTGCCTTAATGATGATGACGCGCATATTGCTGCGCTGGTCAACCTGATCAACAACAACCTGGGTGGCTGGATCTAAGCACGAGACAAAAAAATGGCGGTGAAAAATCCACCGCCATTTTCGAAATCTATAAGATTTCTGAATTAGTTAGATGCAGCTGCAATAACCAAAAGCAGCAGCAATGGAACAACGATACCACCACCGGAAGAAGATGTTGTTTCGTCAACCATTACAGTGTCGTCCATTACTGGTGGAAGTGGGTTACCAGCGAATGCTGTAGTGGCGGCAACTGACAATGCAGCAGCAAGTGCGATCTTTTTCATTTTTATCATCCTTTGTTCGTATAGCAGAAAATCTTCTGCGATTAGCAGTGCGATTCACCCAAAATAATTAAGCGCGTATCGATTCAATAACCTCAAAAGGTTGCAAATTTCAAGCCTAGGGCCTTGTATCGCTCAATATTGAGGATACAACGTCAAATAAGCAACACTTGCGTGCCGACAGTGGCCATCGTGAACAGCTCAGCGATGTGTTCATTGTACAAACCAATACACCCACTGGACGATCTACGGCCAATTTTACGTGTATCATGGGTGCCGTGGATGCGATAATAGGTCCACGACAGGTACAAAGCATGGGTTCCAAGCGGATTATCAGGGCCCGGCGCAATATAAGCGGGCAATTCTGGGTTCCGTTTCAGCATCGAAGACGTCGGGCGCCAGCTGGGACCGTCCACTTTTTGAACAATCTTGGTACGACCACGACGCGTTAGGTCATCAGTCATCGGTACACTTGTTGGATACAGCTTGTAAATTGTCTCGTCTGAATTCCAATAATGCAAGGCGCGCGACGTCGTATCGACCAAAATCGCACCGCCATTTAGATTGTTGAAATAGGGCCGCCATTCCAAGGACCTAAAACTGGAAATATTCCGGCGTGTGGCATTTGAAATATCTTCCTCAATTTCGGTCGTTCCGGTTTGCGCCAACGCCGGGGCCGCAAGTGCGCCCATTGTTGCTGCGGTTGTGCTTAAAAACAGCCGCCGGTTCATCTTATTTCTTACATCGTTACTCATCTGTTTCGCTCCAGTTAAAAAATACTGCTTTGTTACTGCCTATATATGGCGAGAAAGACGCAGTCGCAAATCAAACAAGCGTTAACACGCCAAATCCGCGAAATGTGGGTTTGATCCGCAACGATGATGTCTATAGACGGGTTAGGAACAACCAACAACAGATGGCTTTTTTCATGTCTAGACTACTTATTATTGCTTTTGCCGCTCTTTTTGCCCTCAGTGCCTGTGAAACAGCTGCCCCGACGCTTGGCCCTGATGGCAAACCGTTGCCACGTGTTTATCGAATCTCGTCAGGGAATACCGGTAAAATCCAATTACGCATGAAAGACTCTATCAATGCGCTTCGTGGGGCTGCCGGTGCAACGCCACTTTCTCTGAATTCACAACTCACCGCTGCCGCCGCGACCCATTCGCGCGATATGTCCGTGCAAAATCGCGCTTGGCATTTCGGCTCTGACGCTTCATCGCCGCTAGATCGGGTCAAACGCACTGGTTATGCGGGCACTATGAGGGGTGAAAACATCTCTGAAACTTACGAAACCGAAGTCGAAACACTCAGCGCCTGGATGGACAAACCCGGGACACGCAGTGTTATCTTGGATCCAAAATCCACAGATATGGGCTTTTCTTGGCATCAGGATGCCAATGGCAAAATCTGGTGGACGCTGGTTACTGGCGGATAAAACTTAGCACCGATTATGGATTGATCGTAATCGGTGTGCCATTTCGAACCATTGCATAGATATCTCGCATTTGACGGTTTGAAACGGATATGCATCCGGCTGTCCAGTCTGGCTCGGGTGAATCAATTTTCCGACGGCCACCGTGGATAAAGATATCACCCCCTGGCGATTTGCCCAACGCCTTTGCCTTGGCGACATCCGCGGCATTCGGGTAAGATATGCCGATCGACAGATAAAACGTGCTGTTTGGATTGCGGCGGTCGATGATGTATTCACCCTCGGGTGTTTTGCCGTCTCCCTCAACCGCTTTGTGACCTGTAGGTGCAAAACCCAACTCGATATCATATCGTTTTAGCACTTTGTCGTTGTGCATAAGATACATCTTGTGACGCTCTTTGTAGACAATAACGCGTGTAACTTCGGGGCCATTATAGGGTTTAAATTTACTCGCGCAGCCACCGATGAATCCCATCACAGCCAACAGTAATATTGCTCTAAAAATACTCATAATTATGCCCGTTTTCCTGCCCTATTTGACCTGCCATATAGCATGTTTGACGATCTGGGAAGAATGTATTCGACGCAGCCTTGCCTCACTTTAAGGTGAAGGATGCCGCCAATTCTACATGCGTTGACCAGCGAAACTGGTCAATTACATCAATTGGTCCCAGCTCATACCCCGCCTCAATCAGCGTTTTCGCATCCTGGGCAAATGTGACTGGATTACAAGAGACCGTCGCAATTTTATGCGGCTTGGCCTCGGCCAACTCTTTGACTTGATGCACAGCACCGGCCCGCGGCGGATCAATCACCACAGCGTCAAACCGTTTGATTTCATCTGGTAACAACGGACGCCGGAACAGGTCTCGCGCCTCGGTTGTGACCCGCTTTAACCCCGTGGCCTGACGCCAACCCTGATCCAAAGCCTTTAACATCGCAGCATCACCCTCAACGGCATGAACTTCTGCATTTATCGAGATCGGCAATGCAAATGTGCCGGATCCCGCAAAAAGATCCAACACCGACTTTGCGCCAGAAACAGTCTCTAACACAGAGGAAATCAGTGCATTTTCGCCCTCTTTAGTGGCCTGAAGAAAGGCCCCCGCAGGTGGTACAACCCGTGCGGATCCGAACATCTGAAACGGGGATGCAATGTCAACAATCGGTTCACCGTCCCAGGTCAACCGCGCCAACCCTTGTTCCCCAGCCATCGCCGCCAATGTCATCAACATTTGGCCATCCAAGGGCTTGCCACCCGTCACAGCAACGTCGATCCCTGCCTCCGATTGGGTGATTGTAAACCGCACTTCACCTTTGCGCGTCGTTCCATAGACCGTCAGCGCCCGCAACGCCGGGACAACAGCTAACAGATCGGGATGCAATAGATGGCAATCGGGCACCTCGGTAATTGTATCGGTGCCACGGGCATGAAATCCAACCAGCGCGTCCTTTTTGGTGCGCCGACCCGTCAACACCGCCCGCCGACGGCTACGCGGTGCAGATGTTTGTATTGTACGAATATCGGCTTCAATGTGTTGCGCCGCCAATGCTGTGCGCACAACATCCTGCTTCCAATCCGCCACAAACCCATCCGCGGCATGCTGCAACGAACACCCACCACAGGATTTATAATGTCGACACGGTGCCGCAACCCGACTGGTTGACGGTGTGATAATTTTCGGAGCTTCAATGCGATTGCCTGTAACCTCACCTTCAATCACTTCTCCTGGCAACGTTCGGGGGGCAAAGATCGGCCCCTCGGCAATTCCATCGCCTTGATAACCCAATCGTAAAACTGTAAAAGTCACTGCTTTTCTTCCTCTATTCCGATAAACCCGCCTGATTGACGCTCCCAATAGCGCGCGTATTGCCCACCCTTGGCCAGCAGCACCTCATGGGTGCCTTCTTCTATAATTCGACCCTGATCCAGCACAATGATGCGGTCCATACGCGCAATCGTCGAAAGACGATGTGCAATCGCCAGTACCGTCTTACCTTCCATGACTCGAGACAGCGCCGTTTGAATGGCAGCCTCAACCTCGCTATCAAGCGCACTTGTCGCCTCATCTAGAACCAAGATCGGTGCATCTTTCAAAATGGCCCGCGCCAGCGCAATCCGTTGACGTTGACCACCCGATAGCTTGACCCCACGTTCACCCAAATAGGCTTCATACCCCAATCGACCGGCATGGTCCTGCAACTCATGAACAAACGTATCGGCCTCCGCCCGCTTCGCCGCATCCACCACCTGATCTTCGCTTGCATCAGGGCGCCCATATAAAATGTTATCCCGCGCCGACCGGTTAAACATCGCTGTTTCCTGTGTCACCATACCAATCTGGCGGCGCAGGCTTTCCTGTGTAACATTCGCCAACGGCTGCCCATCAATCGAAACATCACCCGATTCCGGATCGTAAAGCCGCATCAACAACGCCACCATTGTCGACTTGCCTGCACCCGATGCACCGACAATCCCCAGCTTCTCACCGGAATGGATGGTCAGATTTATGTCGGATACCCCACCGGCCTCGCGCCCATAGGTAAAACTGACGTTCCGAAAGGTCACTTCGGCATTTGAAACCTGCAATTCATGCGCACCCTCGGCATCGGTCAACCCATGCACGGGCGTCAGGGTTTTCATACCATCTTCAACTTCACCCACCGACGCATAGATGCCCATCATCGCAAAGCTGACCCAGCCGGTCATCTGCGCGATCCGCAACGAAATCGCCCCCGTCGTTGCAATATTGCCCGCGGATATCTCGCCAAGCGACCACAACCATAGTGTACCCCCAACGAGGATCACTGGCACCAAGCCAGCGACCGTCATCAACGAAAACCTGAACACTGTCGCAAGCCGACCAAACCGCAAAGAAACGGTTCGCAAATTGCGCATCGCGGTTAAGGCAGCCGCATCTTCATGCCTGTGGTGGGCAAACAACTTAACAGTTTTGATATTGGTTACGGTATCGACAATTTGCCCCGTCAAAACAGCCCTTGCTGCAGCTCGTTCGCTTGCCCGTCCACGCACTTTGGGCAAAAACCAGCGGATTAGAGACAAATACAACACCAACCAACCCACCAGTAACAGGCCGATGCGCCAATCAACAGTGGACAGCAAAACCACTGACCCAACCAAAGACGCCAACGCAAATGCCACCACATTCACAACCTCGATCACAACTTCTGTAATCGCACGCGACGTCTGCATTTGCTTTTGTGCAATCCGCCCAGCAAAATCATCATCAAAGAATTGTACCGAATGGCCCAACGTATATCGGTTTAGCCGTGACAAAACCAACGGCATCACATTGGGACCAATCACCACGGATTGCAGCCCAACCGAGGTTCCGATCACCGCAGGTCGCAAGATTAAGAAAAACCCAACGACCATTAGCAACATTGTGCTTTGGTCGGTCAGAAAGCTTGGCCCGCTAGCAAGCGCGCCGTCAATCACCACGCCCAAAAGCAGCGCCGTTACGACTTCCAGCACCCCGGATGTGGCTGCAGCCAGCGCCGAAAGCGTCAGTATAGAAAACGCACCCTTTAGACACCACCGTATAAATCGCCACAATGTTTGCGGCGGAGGTCCATCGGCTGGCTGAAAGCCGTCTATCCATGTTGATGGTTTCACATTTCGTCGCCCGTAGTGATCAGATGAACACCATAACGGCTGTGGCGGCCAGCGCCAGCGCCATCGCGCGGATAAACATGCGCCAGGCCACCGGACGCGTTAACAAATAGGCTAACAAGGTTCCGGTCGATGTCCAAAACAGACAAACAAACAAGTTCATGCTCGAGAACGTGCTGGCAAGACGAAATGCTTCCTGGATGGGGGGCAAGCCCACGCTATAGCCTGATGATGCTGTCAAAGCGATAGCCCAAATTTTCGGATTAACCCATTGAAAAAAAACGGCTTGTATGAATGAAAATGGCTTTTCTCGTTGCCCCGACGTTGCCCCATAGGTCGTTCGCCAAAGCTGCCAGGCCATCCACAAGATCCACACAGATGCGATGACTTGTAGGCTGAATTTAAGTTGCGGATAGGCTGCCAATAGGGCGCCAACACCAAGTCCCGAAAATCCGCCAATAACGCCAACGCCCAGAACGACGCCTAACAAATGAGGCAATGTGCGGCGAAATCCGAATTGTGCGCCCGAGGCCGTGAGCATAATGACATTCGGCCCGGGCGTGAACATTCCGGCGAACACAAAGGCGTATAAAGGGTCAATCAAGTAACTGTTCTTTGGTCAGAGAAAAGCCGGATTTGATCCATCTCGTCTCTCGGTCGGCAAGCGCTTTGCCAAGGCCTGCACCTTTAAACCGCGGCATCAGGTCAGCCGCCACAATGGGGTAGATGGCGGCGGCACCGACTTCAATCTGTAGCGATACCTCTGGATCAAGAGGCGTCTCCAACAGAGCGGACCGCAGAAAAATAACATCACGAGCCACTTCACGCCCCAACATATACCCCAATTCCGCAGGGCCATGGGCACTACCAATGTCGTCTCTCAGTTTTTGCAGATGCCGTGATTGGGCCTTGCTAAGACGCAGGTATTTCTCAACATCAATGCCGCCCAACGCTGCGAGCCTGCGGATCGGATCCGGCTTTGTGGCCTCTTCAAAGTGAACCAAAACAGCTAAGTATTTCGCATCACCACCAGGCAAAATAGCATTCAAAACGCCACTCGCAGCCATAGATGCAACGCTCGGCGCCGGATTGGGGGCGCTCAGCAGCTTTATGATCTCTGAGCTGACACGCTCCTTTGAAATACTCTCTAACCCGCCTAAATTTGATGAAATAGCCGCCAGACCATCAACATCCAGCCCAGCGCTTTCGTCACCATACCATGCATGAAACCGAAAGAATCGAAGGATGCGCAGATAATCTTCTTTGATCCGGAGATCAGCGTCTTCGATAAATCTGACGCGGCGCGCCCAAAGATCGTCCAAACCATCAAGCGGGTCACTGATCACGCCATTCTGATCAGCATAGAGCGCATTCATTGTGAAATCACGGCGGCGCGCGTCCTCTTCAATGCTGTCCGCAAAGGCGACGACTGCCCGTCGGCCATCTGTTTCAACGTCGCGACGAAAGGTTGTGATCTCAAACGGCGTACCGGATGAAATGACTGTCACCGTTCCGTGGTCTATACCTGTTGGTACCACATTCAAACCCGCGGCCTCGGCCAATGCCATTACACGGTCGGGCAGGGCGTTGGTTGAAATGTCGATGTCATTTACTGGTGAGTCCAACAGCGCATTGCGGACACATCCGCCTACGAAATAGCACTCAAAACCTGCATCGCTCAGCATATGGCAGACCCTTTGCGTATCACTATTTGTGATCCAGTTTGCAGTGATCCGCTTCATGTCTCTAGACCCTCGGCCAGCGCGCGCAATATCCGCGCCGTGGCCCCCCAAATATAGTAAGGGCCAAAAGGCACCGTATAGTAGCGCCGTTGCTGACCACGCCACCGACGCCCTTGCACAGAAAACCGCGTGATGTCTGTGACATGATGCAAGGGGGTAGAAAACACTTCGGCCACCTCATTTTGGTCTACTTCGGGTACGAATGTGTCTCTAACCAACCCTAAAATGGGGGTTACAACAAACCCAGTTACCGTTTCATGAACAGGTAGTCGGCCCAGTATTTCTACATTTTCTGGCGGCAGGCCGATTTCTTCGTCGGCCTCTCGTAGGGCGGTTTCTTCAAGATTGGCATCCGTTTTATCCCGCTTGCCACCAGGAAAGGCGATCTGACCTGCATGATGCCTAAGTGTCGAGGCGCGCTGGGTCAGGATGACGCGTGGCTCAGTCGTGCTGGCTTCGATCGCAATCAAAACGGCTGCAGGTCGAAGCACTTGCCCCTTGGTCTGGGCAACATCGGGGTTTAGGTCAAAATCTGACGAGGCGCGATGCACCCGGCCCATCGCGCCAATCAAACGGTTTGAAAGACCATCACCCTTCATCATCGGCTGGCTCGGTTGCCTCGAATCCCAGTGTTTTCGGATCGAACTCATAATGTGCACTACAGAATTGACAATCAGCCGTCACGACCCCCGCGTCAGTTGTCATGTGCGCGATATCTTTGGCTGAATAGATCGACAAGCTTTGACGCACACGATTAGCGGAACAGGTACAACCAAACCCCACGGACTGCACATCAAACACACGCGGCTTTTCCTCGTGAAACAAGCGTAGCAACAGATCTGTCGGTGCAACAGTTGGGCCAATCAGCTCCAACTGATCAACTGTATCGAGCAGGATATTTGCCCGCGACCAATTTTCGTCCTCGTCGGTGTCATGCATAACAATTGGCGCGTCGACTCCACCCATCAAGGGGGATGCGTTTGGCATATGTTGCAACATCATCCCGCCCGCCCGCCAACTCGACGATTCACCTGCCATTTGGGATTGACCAAAAGCCAACTCAAAACGTGTCGGGATTTGCTCGGACTGATCAAAATATGTCTCGGCACAGGCGCTCAGGGAATCTTTGTCCAGCGGCGTGATGCCTTGATACGGCTCATTTCCTTCACCTTGATCAATCAAAATCGCAAAGTATCCTTTGCCAATCTGCGAAAACGGGGTTTGGGTTGCATCAAGCCGTTCGGGATCAAAACTGGCGTAAGCGCGGATACGGGCAGGAGCGCCCTCGGATTCTGGGGCATAGAAATCGGCTGCCAAAATGCGGGCAGGGCCATCACCGCGCACTTGAATAGACAGCTTCCAGCGTAACTTGATCGTTTGGCCAATCAAGGCAGTCAGCAACGCGACCTCTGCAATCAGGGCTTCTATCTGGGGCGGGTAATTGTGCTGTTCCAAAACCTGCTCAAGCACACCATCCAAACGGGCCACGCGGCCGCGGACATTGGCGCGATCAAGCTGAAAGGGAAGCACTGTGTCGTCCCATGTGATTTCTGCTGTTTGTGTCATCTGATCTTCCTTTGCGCGTTCATTCTGGCATAGCGCGACTGTTTGAGCAGGGCAACCTAACGAATGTAGTTGATTCCGCAGCCCCGCGAATTCACAACAGATGGGTACTGATTGGAGAAAGAAAAGATGATCCGGCGATTTGGCGAACCTACAGTGGCTGGAAAGCGATATATAATGCGGGCCGGTGCCTATGCCATTTTGCCGCTTGGCAATGATGTTCTGGTCACACACCAAGCACAACCCACACCGGAATATCAACTGCCGGGTGGCGGGATTGATGCAGGTGAATCACCATTGCAGGCGCTATATCGCGAGGTGATAGAAGAAACTGGCTGGAAGGTTTCAGCCCCCCGCAAACTGGGTGCGTTTCGCCGTTTCACCTATATGCCAGAATATGATTTATGGGCAGAGAAACTGTGTCACATATACGTGGCCCGTCCGGTTCGTGCGCTAGGGGAGCCGACAGAAGCAGGGCATTTGGCCGTTTGGATGGATGCGCATGACGCCGAGCATCAGTTGGCCAATGAAGGTGATCGTCACTTTATCAGGCAATTGTTTGACTAGGCCAAAACTAGGATTTTTCCGACCCGTTGTATTCAAGCAAAATAGCTGAAATGTCGTCCGGAAAATCCTGACCACCAGAGTATTCATTCAGATCCCACATAACCGCCTCTAGGAATTGTTCACCACGGGTCAAAATGTTGCGATCAAGCATCTTTGCCACACCTTCTTCGTCCAGCATTTCACCATCTTTGTCAGGGCATTCGGTAATGCCGTCCGACATCAAAAACAGCCGATCGCCCGCATATAGCCTGATGTCACAATCCTCATAGGTCGCGCCAGGCAACAACCCAACAGGTAAGCCGCCCTGGCCACAGTACTCAACCGCTCCATCCGTCCGTTGAAGCGCCGGGTGCGGATGGCCAGCCTGTGTGAAGACGACAACACCCGTGGAAAGGTCGAAATGTGCGAGAAGCAAAGTAAAATAATGCTCAGTCTCCATTTCCTCCAGCACAATGCGATTGAGGTTTTCAGTTACAACTGCTGGACTACGAGCAGCGTATCCACCCCCTTCACAATGCTCCAGCGCCAGATTCTGATCAGGGTTCGACCCTGATAAAAAACCAGCCAATCGTGCGGTCATTAAAGCCGATGTGATACCGTGCCCCGAGACATCAATCGAAAACAGCCCGATTTGTGTGCTGTTGATCGGAAAGAAACCAACCAAATCCCCGCCAACGTGACCACTAGGGCGCAACAACAGCGACACTTCAGCTGCACCAAAATCGCGATACCGCTCTTTGACCAATGATTGCTGCAGTTTCTTAGCCTCGATCAGGTCACGGTCAATAATGTCATAAAGGCACTGAATTTCCGCCAGCGCATCGGTGACTGTGCGGTTCTTTTCGGTCAGCTCGCGCTCCATTTGCTGAATGCGTTCGCCGGCGCGCATACGGGCGCGCAATTCACTGGCGTTTACCGGTTTAGCCAAAAAGTCATCGGCACCAATATCCAATCCATGCGCAACCTCATCTTTTTCACTTTTAGAGGTCAGCAGGATAAAATAGCCATAGTTATCACGTTCAAGTTTGCGAAACTCTTTGCAAAACTCCAGCCCATCCATACCCGGCATCATCCAATCACTTAGGATCAAATCAAGCGGCTCTTGCTGACAGATTTCCAGCGCAGAATGACCAGAGTCAGCCTCAAGCACCTCATACCCCCAGCGCTTGAGCATCGAGCATAGAAGGTGTCGTTGCGCACGGCTGTCGTCAACAACCAAAACACGTTTGGTTGCGTCGATCTCGCCATGTTCAGCATCCGAGATTTCTGCGCCCGGTTGGACAGCATTTTGCGCCATTATTTTCACCTGAAAACGGGACGTTTGCCCCAGTTAGAATCCTTTTTGCCAGCAACCATTTAAGACAGGGTGAATGATAAAAATTGAATGATTATACATTGACTACATCACTTTTTGTTAATGGCGCCCTATTACAAGAGACCGGTGTGGGACGATTAAACGAATGTAAGGAGTGGGAAAATGATCAATTGGGATCGCGTAAATGAGTTACGAGATGAAGTCGGAGTCGAAGATTTTTGTGAAGTGAGCGCCATGTTCCTGGAGGAAGTCGAGGGTACTATGGTGCGTATGATCGCGACACCGGATCTGTCGACACTGGAAGAAGACATGCATTTTCTCAAAGGTAGCGCGCTTAACCTTGGGTTTGCGGATTTCAGCCGCCTTTGTCAGGCTGGCGAAACTGCAGCTGGAAACGGGCAGTCTGAAACGATTTGCCTGAACGACATCTATGATTCCTATGCCCAATCCAAAGCTGTTTTCCAAGAACATTTAAGTAGGACGATGGCCGCCTAGATGATAAACTCTGCGACAGCCTCATCAGTTGTAATATCGCTAAATGTAAAACCTGCATCATCAATTTTCTGAACCAATACATCAAAGTTTTTGGCATCACTGGTTTCAATACCAATCAAAACCGATCCAAAGTTTCGAGCAGATTTCTTTAAATACTCGAAGCGTGCAATGTTGTCATCTGGTCCCAAAATTGCCAAAAAATCCTTGAGCGCGCCAGGCCGCTGCGGCAGGCGTAGGATGAAATACTTTTTTAGCCCCAGATACCGCTGCGCCCGCTCTTTAACTTCTGGCAACCGTTCAAAATCAAAGTTTCCGCCGGATGTCACACAAACCACAGTTTTACCTTTAATCTGCTCTGCCAAATCCGGCAGAGCATCAATCGACAGCGCACCCGCAGGTTCCAGTACCACGCCTTCGACATTCAACATCTCAACAATCGTTGTGCAAATCCTATCCTCAGGGGCCAACAGGATGTCCTCCGTGGGCACATTTTTAAGCACAGCGAAATTTTGATCACCGATGCGCGCAACCGCAGCGCCGTCAACAAAACTGTCAACTCTGTCCAAGGTCATTGGCGCACCATTGGCGACGGCCATCGTCAGGCTAGGCCCACCGCTGGGTTCAACATATCGAAGGTCAGCTTCCGGAGCGCAAACCGACAGATATGATTTAATCCCGGACGACAGCCCCCCGCCACCAACAGGCAGGACCATCATGTCAGGTGCGCGCCCCATCTGTTCAAGAACTTCCACCGCGACCGAGGCCTGCCCCTCAATCACATCCGCATCATCAAAGGGCGATAGAAAATGCGCGCCAACCTCATCACAGTAGGTTTTGGCGCTGGCCAATGTGTCATCAAAATAGTCCCCGATCAAACGGATTTCGATGTTGTCGCCGCCAAAAATACGGGTCTTGTTGACCTTTTGTTGCGGCGTCGTAACAGGCATGAAAACAACACCTAGAACCCCGAAATGACGACAAACAAATGCCACACCCTGCGCGTGATTTCCAGCACTGGCACAAACAAACACGTCCTGCTCATCGACCACTTTGCGCATTGCATTCAGCGCACCGCGAATTTTATAGGATCGAACTGGCGACAGGTCCTCGCGTTTTAGCCAGATATCAGCCTCAAAGCGCGCTGACAAATGATCGTTACGCTGCAACGGCGTTGGCGCGAACAGCGCCCGCATGGCTTTGGTCGCAGCATGGGCTCTATCGGAAAATTTCGGCATTATCGTGCTCTCGTCCCTCAACATAAATTCCGTAAAGCGTGGTCAAAACACTGATGCCAACCATCATCACAATCCATCCCACCACATAAGCATAGGTCAAATTAATGACAGATGTCGTATCAGGATTCATATTGCTCGGCACTTGAATAAGAATCACAAAAACAACTGCGATCACAGCCAATTGCGCGATCGCCCCCGATGCCGCTGTCGTTTTCTCCCATGAGGTTTTGAAGCTCATCGACTCGCCCAATGCCACGGCCGGAAAAACAAGCGCAAGCCGGTATGATAGATATAGCATCACGCCCAACAAAATTAGCGGGATGGCCATCGCGGCAAAGACCCCCAAAAACAGTTCAAGCGCGAACCCCAGCAACAAACCCATCGCAACAACGACAACACCAAGAAAAAGCGATAACTGGATGGTCTTCCCCAAATACCTCAAAATCTTGTCCAAATAGAGCGGCGGGACTACCGTTTCAGGAATTTGCTCAAGCAAAACATATCTGTGCCAAAGCACCGAAATCCAAAGGCTGCTCAACAGGCTGACAAAAATATTCAATATCATCGTTGAGATCAAGCCACTTGGCAGTTCCGTCGGAACTTCACCTTTCGACATGCTGATTTGAAGTTGAACCAGATCGTCATTGAAGTTCAATGTGAAATAGAGGTTTACAATAATGTAAATCACATACAACACCCCGGAAATGCGCAACGCAGGGCCCAAATTCCTAAAAACCATCCGCACCGAATGAATAAAAATTTTCCAGCCTTGCATCTGACACCCATTGTATAAAACCTGTTTCGTGTTGATACGCACCACAAAGGCAGCGGGTCAACTGCACACGCCTTGCCCTTTGGTCAAAATAGGCGTAATCGCGACCCAAACCTAACAGATGTTGGAGAAACACATGTCTGCGCCTAAAAAAGTTGTTCTGGCCTACTCTGGCGGCCTTGATACCTCGATCATTTTGAAATGGCTTGAAATCGAATATGGCTGTGAAGTCGTGACATTCACCGCCGATTTGGGGCAGGGTGAAGAGCTGGAGCCCGCCCGCAAAAAAGCCGAGCTGTTAGGCGTTAAACCAGAGAACATCCATATCGAAGATCTGCGCGAAGAATTCGTGCGTGACTTTGTGTTCCCAATGTTCCGCGCCAATGCCCAATATGAGGGGCTGTATCTGCTTGGCACCTCCATCGCACGCCCGCTGATCTCAAAACGCTTGGTCGAGATCGCCGCTGAATCAGGTGCCGATGCCGTGTCCCACGGTGCGACAGGCAAGGGCAACGATCAGGTTCGGTTCGAACTGGCCGCCTATGCGTTGAACCCCGAAATCAAGGTCATCGCACCTTGGCGCGAATGGGACCTATCCAGCCGCACACGGTTGCTGGAATTCGCTGAACAGCACCAAATCCCAATCGCCAAAGACAAGCGCGGCGAGGCCCCATTTTCGGTCGACGCGAACCTATTGCACACCTCGTCTGAGGGCAAAGTGCTGGAAGACCCAGCCATTGAGGCACCCGATTACGTTTACCAACGCACCGTTAACCCCGAAGATGCGCCTGACACACCAGAATTTGTCGAAATCACATATGAGCGCGGCGATCCCGTTGCGATTGATGGCAAGCCATTGTCGCCCGCCGAAATGCTCACGGCCCTGAACGAACTGGGCGGCAAACACGGCATTGGCCGTCTTGATCTGGTTGAAGGGCGCTTTGTCGGCATGAAATCCCGCGGAATTTATGAAACACCCGGCGGCACCATTATGCTCGAGGCCCACCGCGGCATCGAGAGCATCACCCTGGACCGTGGCGCGGCGCATCTAAAAGACGAGCTGATGCCAAAATATGCCGAGCTGATTTACAACGGTTTCTGGTTCTCGCCCGAACGCGACATGCTGCAGGCCTTGATTGATCAATCCCAAGAACACGTCACCGGAACCGTCCGCCTGAAACTGTACAAAGGTATGGTTCAAACGGTTGGCCGCTGGTCAGACCACTCGCTCTATTCCGAAGAGCATGTGACCTTCGAGGATGATGCGGGGGCCTACGATCAGGCTGACGCCGCTGGGTTTATCAAAATCAACGCCCTGCGTTTGAAATTGTTGGCCGCCCGCGACAGACGCCTCAAGGACTAATCTTGGCCGCTGCCAGCTTTTCATAGTATGGCAGCGCCTCTTCCGTCAGGTAGCATAATCATCGGTCAGCTGGGGCAGCTCTGCCTCGGCCCCAACCAACTGTGCCGCAACCTTATCCGGATCCGGCTCACCCGCCGCGATGATTTCGTTGCGCATTGGATGCTTTAGCCCTGTTGCTGTCAGGTAGGGCACATAAAACAGCTCGGCCCAGACCATATCGCAATTTTTATTTTTGAAGTTCCTGTTTCCTGCTGACACTCAAAGCAGTAGCCATCCCGCATCAATGCGCCAAGCGGTAAATTTCAATCACCGCTACGTGATAACGCGGTTTTGTCGTTGTTTGGTTCTTGGTTCTAATGAATGTTGCCCCCAAAAGGGAGCAACCTCATGCATTTATCAATCAACCAAATGAAACCATTGGCCCTACTTATCGCGATCGTCATAGGCCTGTCACTAAATTGCACACAGGCCCATGCGGGCAAAACTGAAACCATGGTGGTGGCTGGTGGGTGTTTTTGGTGCGTTGAATCCGATTTCGAAGGCGTCCCTGGCGTGATTGAGGCCGTGTCCGGCTACACAGGCGGCACCACCAAAAACCCAACTTACAAACAGGTCGGTCGCGGCGGCACAGGGCATTTTGAAGCGGTAAAAATCACCTACGACTCCGGCAAAGTCAGCTATGCAACTTTGCTGAACTTGTTTCTAAGGTCAATTGATCCCACCGACGCTGGTGGCCAATTCTGCGACCGTGGTAGCCCCTATAAAACAGCCATATTCGTCTCTAATGAAGGCCAAAAATCAACGGCTACCGCCGCCATTGCCCAAGCAGCCAAAGACCTTGGTCAAAAAATCGCAACGCCGGTTTTGACCGCCAAGCAGTTCTATGATGCCGAAGCTTATCATCAGAACTACTACAAAGGGACCAAGCTGGTTGTGACGCGGTTCGGGCCCAAACGCCAATCCTCCGCGTACAAAGCTTATCGCAAAGCCTGTGGTCGTGACGCTAAGGTTCGCAAACTATGGGGCAAAGCAGCACCATTCGCAAATTCGCACTAGGAACGGTTTTCTTTCAAAAAGGCATCAATCTCGGCTCGCATTGGGATCGCATCAGCGGTGCCTTTGCGTGTCACTTTTATGGCCGCTGCCGCTGACCCCAGCATCATCGCGTCCTGAATGCTTTGCCCTTGGTCAAGGCCCGCAGCAAAATACCCTGCAAACGTGTCACCCGCTGCCGTGGTGTCAATCGCCGTGACTGGAAACGAAGCGACGTTAAGGGTCTTACCCGTTGCAGGGCACAACCAATCAGCGCCATCAGATCCCTTGGTTACAACGATGTCAGATACGGGTAAATCAAACAAAACAGTCTCTAACCTTGCGCAAAGCTGCTCTGATTCTACTTTGTTCATCATCAAAACAGATACGTTATCCAACACACCTTTCACCGCCTCAACGGAAAATGGAGCAGCAGAGTAGATCACCTTCATCCCAAGCCCTCGCGCAATACGCGCTGCTTCAGCCTGAAGGTCAGTTTCATTCTGCAACAACAAAATGTCACCGGCCTTAGCGCCGCCCAGCGCCGCTTGAATTTGCTCAATGCTCTGGCAATTGTTTGCGCCGGAAAAAATGACAATCGCATTTTCACCACCTTGATCAACATTCACGATGGCATGACCTGTTGGTGTCTCAATCCGGTCGATAAATCGCGTATCAATCCCGTAGCCGGAAATCTGATCAACCGCCCAAGCCCCATCAAGACCCACGGCACCGATGTGGACAACATCCGACCCTGCCAAAGATGCCGCCACCGATTGATTAATGCCCTTGCCACCCAACCCCGTTACGAAACTGCTGGCCGACAGCGTTTCCCCCGGATTCGGTAAATGCTCAACCCTGTAGATATGATCTGCATTGATCGATCCAAGGTTAAAAATTGTCATCTAACCTACCTTACAGGCGGCCAAAACGGCCATGTTCAAAATGTCGTTCGATGTCGAAACAGTCGAGCAGATCTGGATCGACGCATCAATGCCCGTCAGGATAGGCCCAATCACCGTCGCTCCCGCCATTTCCTGCATCAATTTGACCGAGATCGACGCCGAATGCCGCGCCGGAACCACCAAAACATTGGCTGGACCCGTCAAGCGACTAAACGGATATTGCGCCATCGCTTGCGCGTTCAGCGCCACATCAACCGTCATCTCACCTTCATATTCAAAGGTAACCCCACGCTTGGCTAAAACATCTGGCGCAAGGTGCATTTTTTCTGCCCGTTCCGACACCGGATAGCCAAACGTAGAGAAGCTGACAAAAGCTACACGCGGCTCTAATCCTAAGGATCTGGCCACATCTGCGCCGCGCTCGGCAATCGTTGCCAAATCTTCTGTATCGGGCCATTCATGTACCAAGGTGTCTGAAATCAGCACGATTTTGCCGCCTTTTAGCACAGCCGTTACCCCAACAGCCCCATCTTTTGCCGAGGCATCAAAGACATGGTTGATCAGCTCCAACACGTAGGCAGATTTACGGGTCGCGCCCGTCACCAACCCATCGCCATGGCCATGTGCCAACATCAGTGCCGAAAACACATGGCGATCACGGGCCGCGAGTCTGTGAATATCCGCCCTGTCATGCCCTTTGCGTTGAAGCCGCTCATAAAGAAACGCCTTGTAAGCGGGCAGGTGTTTGGAATTCGCGGCGTTCACCACTTCAAGTTCACTCACTGCATCCGCCATACCGGCAGCCTCCAATTTGGCCTTCACATCAGGTTCGCGACCAACAACCAGCGCCTGACCCAAACCGGCGCGCTGATAGGCAACCGCTGCGCGCAAAACACGCACATCGTCACCTTCGGCAAAGATCATCCTTCGCTGCGCCGCCTTGGCGCGGGCGTGAATGCCCCGCAGGATCGAAGCGGTCGGGTCAAGTCGCGCTTTAAGCGATTCCTCATAGCCATGAATGTCGACAATCGGGCGACGTGCGACGCCCGTGTCCATGCCAGCTTTGGCCACAGCTGGCGGAATGCGATAAATCAAACGCGGATCAAACGGGGCAGGGATGATATAATCCCGCCCAAACGTCAGATTGCGCCCATAGGCCATCGCCACCTCATCCGGCACATCTTCGCGTGCCAAATCGGCCAGCGCGCGGGCACAGGCGATCTTCATTTCATCGTTGATAGCGCGCGCGTTGATATCCAACGCACCCCGAAACAAGTAGGGAAAACCCAGCACGTTATTCACCTGATTTGGGTAATCTGAACGTCCCGTCGCAACGATGGCGTCCTCGCGAACGGCATGTGCCTCTTCTGGGGTAATCTCGGGATCTGGGTTGGCCATGGCAAAAATAACAGGGTCATGCGCCATGTTAGAGACCATTTCTGGCGTCACGGCCCCCTTAACAGAAACCCCAAGAAACACGTCAGCGTTCACCATTGCCTCGTCTAAAGTACGCAATTCGGTATTGGCAGCATGAGCAGATTTCCACTGGTTCATACCCTCTTCACGACCCTGAAAAATCACCCCTTTTGTGTCACACAAAATGCAGTTGTCATGTAGCGCGCCCATCGACTTGATCAACTCAATACAAGCGATCCCAGCAGCGCCGGCACCATTCACAACAATACGACAATCTTCAATTTTCTTTCCTGACAGGTGCAGCGCATTCATCAATCCAGCAGCACAAATCACAGCCGTTCCATGTTGATCATCGTGGAAAACAGGAATGTCCATTTCTTCTTTTAAACGCTGCTCTATGATAAAACATTCCGGTGCCTTGATATCCTCAAGGTTAATCCCGCCAAATGTCGGCCCCATAAGGCGCACCGCATTGATGAATTCATCAGGGTCTTCGGTGTCCAATTCGATGTCGATCGAATTAACGTCGGCAAAGCGTTTGAACAAAACAGCCTTGCCTTCCATTACAGGTTTTGACGCCAACGCGCCTAGATTACCCATGCCCAAAATGGCAGTACCATTGGTGACAACCGCAACCAAATTTCCCTTATTCGTATAATCATATGCCGTTTCAGGGTTCTCTGCGATTGCTTCCACGGGAACGGCCACACCGGGGCTATAGGCCAGTGACAAATCGCGTTGCGTTGTCATCGGCTTGCTCGCCTTAATCTCAAATTTGCCGGGCTTCGGCTCAAGATGATAGGCGAGCGCCTCTTCTGCGGTGACTTTTGAATTTTTCGACATAATCTGGATCCCAATTGTATTTATACCTCAATACCGCTGATTGCCGCCCGTAACAACATCCTGCGTATCAAGGGTTTCACAATGGCGGGGCAATACGTATGATCACCCGTGTAAAAACCGGGGGGTTACATGAATATCGCCAAGGCATCCGTCACACCAATGATGGCCCAATTTCTGGAGATCAAGGCCGACTATCAAGACGCGCTATTGTTCTACCGGATGGGTGACTTCTATGAGATGTTTTTCGACGATGCTGTCGCGGCTGCGACCGCACTTGATATCGCACTGACCAAACGTGGCAAACATATGGGCGAAGATATTCCCATGTGCGGCGTTCCCGTACGGGCCGCTGAGGGCTACTTCCTGACGCTGATCCGCAAAGGGTTTCGGGTCGCCGTTTGTGAGCAGATGGAAGACCCCGCCGAAGCGAAAAAACGCGGTGCCAAATCCGTCGTGCACCGTGAAGTCGTAAGATTGGTCACGCCTGGTACTTTGACAGAAGATTCTCTGCTGGATGCTCGGCGGCACAACTATCTGGCGGCCTATTCCGAGGTTCGTGATCAGGGCGCATTGGCTTGGGTTGATATTTCAACAGGCGTCTTTCACGTCATGCCCTGTCCGCGTGTCCGTCTAGGCCCCGAGTTGGCGCGCCTGACGCCTCGTGAACTGGTCGTAACGCAGCAAAATGAGGCCGATTTGGCCGAGTTAGTGACTGAATTGGGTATTTCTTTAACCGCGCTCTCTAGCGCCAGCTTTGACAGCACGGCCGCCGAAAAGCGCTTGATGGAACTGTTCAAAGTCAGCACACTTGAATCCTTTGGGCAATTCAACCGTGCTGAAAACTCGGCGATGGGTGCGATTGTTGACTGGCTTGATATCACCCAAAAAGGCCAACTGCCTTTGCTGCGCACACCCATTCGGGAATCCTCAGAAGGCGCGATGCAAATTGATGCAGCAACGCGGCGCAATCTGGAATTGACGCGGAGCATGTCCGGTGGGCGAGATGGCTCGCTGCTCGCGGTAATCGACCGCACAATCACAGCAGGCGGTGGTCGATTGCTAGAACGGCGCGTGTCCAGCCCCTCTAGAAACCTAAGCGAGATCCATGCGCGGCAAGATGCTGTTACCTCGATGCTGACTCAAGCCGCCTTGAGGACTGATTTGCGCGACGATCTCCGTAAATGCCCCGACATGGACCGCGCAATTTCACGTCTTGGACTGGATCGCGGTGGACCACGGGATTTGACAGCCATTCGGGACGGGTTGGCACAAGCACAGGCTATTGCAGAGCGCATTGGCGGGCTAGAGATCGCAGCCACATTGGCGGATGCTGCCAAATCTCTCGCCGGACACGAAGCTTTGCTCGAACTGCTTGATCAATCATTGGTCGCTGATCCACCCATCTTGATGCGTGACGGCGGATTTATTGCGCCTGGGTATGATGCCGAGTTAGACGAGGCCCGCACCTTACGCGATGAGGGGCGCAGCGTCATTGCCGGAATGCAGCGCGAATTTGTCGAACAAACCGGCATTTCTGCGCTTAAAATCAAGCACAACAATGTTTTGGGATACTTCATTGAAACCACGGCCACTCATGCCGAAAAAATGCTGTCCGCGCCGCTGTCAGAAACATTTATCCACCGACAAACCACAGCCAACGCTGTGCGGTTCACCACAGTGCCTCTGTCCGAAATGGAAACCAAAATCCTGAACGCCGGCAACAGAGCGCTTGAGATCGAAAAGCGGCTCTATTCTAGCATAAATGCCGCCATTTTGGAACAATCAGGCCCGATTGGGCTGGCTGCCAAAGCGCTCTCGGAAATTGATTTGTCCTGTGCCTTTGCTGATCTGGCGGCGGGGGAAAGCTGGTGCAAACCAACCATCGACGACAGTCGCGCCTTTGAAATTGAAGGTGGCCGTCATCCCGTTGTTGAACAGGCCCTGCGCAAACAAGGTGGCGCGCCATTCATTGCGAACGACTGCATTCTGGCTAACGGCAGCGCGGGCGCCGATATCTGGCTGCTAACGGGTCCAAACATGGCCGGTAAATCCACGTTCCTACGGCAAAACGCCTTAATCGCATTGTTGGGGCAAATTGGATCATATGTCCCTGCAAATCGCGCCCATATCGGGTTGGTGTCACAATTATTTAGCCGCGTTGGAGCGTCTGATGATCTGGCTCGCGGACGTTCAACATTCATGGTGGAGATGGTCGAAACCGCTGCGATTTTGAATCAAGCAGACGATCGCGCTTTGGTCATTCTGGATGAAATTGGCCGCGGGACTGCGACTTATGACGGGCTGTCCATCGCATGGGCGACGTTAGAGCATTTGCACGACGCAAACCAATGCCGCGCATTGTTCGCCACCCACTACCATGAAATGACCGCCCTTTCGGACAAACTGGGCGGCGTCGAAAACGCGACCGTTACGGTGAAGGAATGGGAAGGTGAGGTGATTTTCCTACACGAGGTCAAAAAAGGTGCTGCTGACCGATCCTACGGTGTGCAGGTTGCCCGATTGGCTGGCCTGCCCGAAAGCGTGGTCGAACGCGCACGTATCGTGTTGGAAATGCTGGAAAAAGGCGAACGCGAAGGCAAGGTTGGCCAAAAGGCGTTGATCGACGATTTACCGTTGTTTTCAACCACCCCGGCACCAGCCCCTGTCCAAATCAAAGACTCCAAGATCGAAACCAGGCTGCGCGCCATCATGCCAGATGATCTAACACCCAAAGACGCGTTGGCCTTGTTGTACGAGTTGAAAACCCTGGAATCCTAGGCCTTTGGCATCGACGAAACGCCAACCTGCGCAGGGCGCAGCAAACGATCGTGCAACATAAATCCTTCGGCTGCCACCTGAATGATGTCACCTGATTTGGTACCTGGTAGCGGCGCTTCGAACATGGATTCATGAATGTTGGGATCAAATCGCTCGCCAACTTCGGGGGCAATAATTGTTACGCCGTGTTTGGAAAACACATTCAGCAATTCACGCATGGTTAACTCGATGCCCTCAATCAAACCGGCGGACACAGAACGTTGTTCCTCAGTTGCCGCCTCAAGTGCGCGCTTCATATTGTCGTAAACTGGCAGCATGTCGCGCGCCAATTTGGAGCCACCATATTGTTCCGCCTCACGGCGATCACGATCGCTGCGCTTGCGGGAATTTTCGGCATCCGCCAAGGCACGCATAAAACGGTCTTTGAATTCGTCACGCTCACCGCGCAGCTGCTCAAGCTCATCCACCTCAAGCGCATCATCGTCTTCTTCGATGCGGTCCAGTTCTGCCTCAAGCGATTCAATGTCATCCAAAAAGTCTTCTTTGTTTGCGTCTGCCATTTTTCTTTTCCTTAGCCCTGATCCGAAATCAGCTTTCCAACCAGTTGCGCCGTGTAATCCACAATCGGCACGATACGTCCATAATTCAGACGGGTGGGGCCAATGACCCCGACCGCGCCAATAATCTTGCGATCAGAGTTCATATAAGGAGAAACCACCAAAGAGCTACCCGAAAGTGAAAATAATTTGTTCTCAGAGCCAATAAAAATGCGTACACCTTCGCCTTCCTCGGTCAATTCAAGGAATTCGGCGATGTCGCGCTTGCGTTCTAGGTCATCAAACAGGCTGCGGATGCGATTAAGGTCCGCCTCCTCGGCATCTTGATTCAGTAGATTCGCACGGCCGCGTACAATCAACCGCTCATAATTCGCGCTTTCATCATCCCAGAGCGCAAATCCGCTCTCGACCAACTCACGGGCCAAAGAATCGATTTCCTGACGTCTTGATTTAATGTCGTGACCAATGCTGTGCCGCAGCTCAGTCAAGGTTCGCCCTTCGGCCAAGGCATTCAGAAAATTCGCCGCCTCGCGCATGGATGATGGCGTTTGGCCTTTGGCCGGCGTGAAAACGCGGTTTTCAACATGACCGTCGGCAAAGACCAACACAACAAGTGCGCGATCCGGGGCAAGGCTTACAAATTCAACATGTTTTATCGGCGCCTCATGTTTTGGCGTCAAAACAAGGCTCGCGCCATGCGTCATGCCCGACAAAGCCGAGCCAACACGGTCAAGCATGGTGGCGACATCGCTTTGATCGTCTTTCATAGTAGCATCAATTTTTTGGCGATCGCCAATTTGTGGATCACCAACCTCCAACAATCCGTCCACAAACAATCGCAACCCTTGCTGCGTCGGAATACGCCCCGCCGAAATATGCGGCGAATCCAGCAACCCCAAATGCTCTAGATCCTGCATCACATTGCGGATTGTCGCAGCACTCACCTTTTCGTCCATCGCGCGGGTCAAAGTGCGCGACCCAATTGGTCCACCGGTTTCCAGATAGCTTTTCACCACCAGCCGAAACACCTCGCGGCTGCGGCTGTTCATGTCGTTGAATATTTCGCTACCGTCACTCATCAGGCACTTTCAGGTTGCTATTGGCACATTGGCGCAGGTATCTCGTACTTAACCCATAAACAAAGGACACACCATGCGCCCCTCAGGTAGAAATGTAGACGAAATGCGGCCAGTTTCAATCGAGACCGGCATTACCAAGCACGCCGAGGGCTCTTGCCTGATCAAATGCGGCGATACGCATGTGCTGTGTACCGCTACAATCGACCCAGGTGTGCCGCGGTTTTTGAAGGGGTCCGGGTTGGGTTGGGTCACCGCCGAATATGGCATGTTGCCCCGCGCCACCAACACGCGGATGCGCCGCGAGGCCAAAAATGGCCAATCCGGTCGCACCCAGGAAATCCAGCGCCTAATCGGCCGCTCATTGCGCGCGGGTGTTGACCGTGTTGCTTTGGGCGAGCGTCAAATCACGGTGGATTGCGATGTTATTCAGGCCGATGGCGGCACGCGTTGCGCGTCAATCACTGGCGGTTGGGTCGCGCTGCGTCTTGCGGTCAATAAACTGATGAAAGCGGGCGATGTAATTTCCGATCCTTTGGTTGATCCTGTCGCCGCTGTCAGCTGCGGCGTTTACGCTGGTCAAAACGTACTTGATCTGGATTATCCAGAAGATTCCGAAGCAGGTGTCGACGGCAATTTCGTTCTATTAGGCAATGGTCAGATGATCGAAGTCCAAATGTCTGCAGAAGGTTCCACCTATTCGCGTGATCAAATGAACGGCCTACTTGATTTGGCCGAAAAAGGCGTTGGCGAACTGATGGCCGCACAAAAGGCAGCAACAGCCTAATGCGTCGCTTTACCGAAGAAAAGTTGGTCATCGCCACCCACAACGCCGGTAAACTGGTCGAGATCGCCGAGCTGCTGAAGCCTTTCGGCACCACAGTCACTTCGGCTGGCGAACTTGGACTGCAAGAACCAGTAGAGGACCAAGACACATTCATAGCCAACGCACGGATCAAGGCACATTTCGCAGCCAAAGCCAGCGGCATGCCTGCATTGTCGGACGACAGCGGCATTACCGTCGACGGACTGAACGGCGCACCGGGTGTTTACACCGCAGATTGGGCAGAAACGCCGACGGGACGTGATTTTCCCATGGCGATGACTAAGGTCTGGACCTTGCTAGAAGAAAAACAGTCCCCCGAACCTCGAACCGCAGCATTCAATTGCACGCTGTGCCTGGCATGGCCCGATGGACACGACGAAGTCTTTGAGGGTCGCGTGGACGGCCGTCTTGTTTGGCCTATGCGTGGCGAAAATGGCTTTGGGTTCGACCCCATGTTTTTACCCAATGGCGAAGCACTGACATTCGGCGAAATGGATCCCGCCCGCAAAAAAGACATCAGCCACCGCGCTGATGCTTTTGTTAAACTGGTCGCTGGTTGTTTTGCCTGAAGATTGGCAATACGGCGGCTTCGGGCTCTATATTCATTGGCCGTTTTGTCAGTCCAAATGCCCCTATTGTGACTTTAACTCACATGTTTCGAAATCCATTGATCAGTCCGCTTGGGCACTGGCCTATTGCAACGAAATTGACCGGTTGGGTATCGAAACCGGCGAACGTCCCTTGCGGTCAATTTTTTTCGGTGGCGGCACACCCAGCTTGATGGACCCCGATACCGTCGCGATAATACTGCGCAAAGTGCGCGAAACATGGCCCCTTAGTAATGACATCGAAATCACTCTCGAAGCCAACCCAACTTCGGTTGAATCCGGCCGCTTTGCTGGGTTCAAAGACGCCGGCATAAATCGCGTTTCGATCGGAATTCAGGCGCTGAACGACGACGATCTGCGTCGCTTGGGCCGCTTACATACAGTGGCCGAGGCCAAAGCTGCCTTTGACACTGCTGCCAACCTGTTTGAACGCATAAGTTTTGATCTGATCTACGCACGTCAGGATCAGACGCTCAGCCAATGGGAATCTGAATTGACCGAGGCGCTGGCCATGGCGGGCGATCACCTTTCGTTATACCAACTGACAATCGAGGATGGCACAGCCTTTGGCGACAGAATGGCCGCTGGTGGGTTGCTCGGTTTGCCAAAAGAAGACCTTTCGGCTGACATGTATCAACTCACTCAAGGACTCTGCACTTCGACAGGTTTAACCGCCTATGAAGTCTCTAATCATGCCAAAAGTGGCTCTGAATCGCGTCATAACCTGATTTACTGGCAATGCGGCGATTACGTTGGAATAGGCCCGGGAGCCCACGGCAGACTGACTTTGAATGGGATACGCTATGCCACCGAATCCCCGAAAGATCCTCAAACATGGTTGGCGTCCGTGGCCGCAGGTAACGGTGAACTGCCCAGACAAGCACAATCTGCTGCTGAACATGCTGATGAATATCTCATGATGGGTCTACGGGTTACGGATGGGATAGATCTAACTCGTTATGGAAACATTTCGCATTCTGCCTTAAACAGCAACATGATCGCTCAATTGGGCGACATCGGCATGGTAGAAGTCTCTGAAAATCGACTTATGACCACACCACGCGGTCGTCCCGTGCTGAATGCCATTATTCGCGAGCTGTTAACGGAGTAATTGATGCGTCTTATTTGGCTCTTGTTAGGATTAGCATCCTTTGCGCTTGGCGCCATCGGTGTGGTTTTACCAATTTTGCCAACAGTTCCCTTTATGCTGTTATCCGCGTTCTGTTTTTCCAAATCATCTGAACGCCTGCACAATTGGTTAATAACACACCCAAAATTCGGCCCTTCAATTGAAGATTGGCAAAGAAACGGCGCAATCAATCGTCGTGTAAAAGGCTATGCAACAGTTTCAATTTTTGCTGCTTACGGCATTTCATTGGCATTAGGGCTCAAAATTTGGCTATTACTCCTGCAGGCGACCATTTTGATAGCTGTGTTGATCTTTATTTGGAGCCGTCCTGAGGCATAGCTGTTAGAATACGGCATAAATCATCCAATTGATCTAAGTCTTTATAATTAATAGTTAATTTGCCACTTTCCTTGCCAGCCGTATGATTAACTGAAACCTTCATCCCCAAGTTGGCTGCCAAATCCCCTTCAAGCGCACGCGTATCCGCGTCCTTCTCGCTGGGCCTTAGCGCTACTTTACCTGGCTTGATCTTCGGCGCCTTAGCCAGGCGCTCGGTTTCACGAACGGATAAGCCTTTTTTTACTACAATACGGGCCAATTCGATCGGATTCTCAGTCGTGATCAACGCTCGCGCATGACCTGATGTTAGCTTCCCATCCCGAAGCATCGCCAATACCTCTGCTGGCAACTGCAACAGCCGCATCAAATTGGCAATGTGGCTGCGACTTTTACCCAAGGCAGTGGCCAGTTTTTCCTGTGTATGGCCAAAACGTTCCATCAATTGTTGATAACCCGCAGCTTCCTCAACAGGGTTAAGATCAGCGCGCTGAATATTCTCGATGATCGCAATTTCTAAAACTTCTGTATCCGTGTAGTCGCGAACAATCGCTGGCACTTCATGCAATTGCGCCAACTGCGCGGCACGCCAGCGACGCTCCCCCGCGACAATCTCGTAACTTGTTGTTTTTCCATCTTTTTTACGCAAAATTAGTGGTTGAATTACACCTTTTTCCCGAATAGATGCGGCAAGATCATCCAGATCCTCTTTCGGAAAATCGCGCCTCGGCTGTTCCGGGTTCGGATTGATTTTTTCAACAGGAATTGACTGCTCGTTTGATGCTCGAACCGCACTTTCTTCTTTCGGCGCGCTGTCCACCGCAACATCTGACATAAGCGCAGAAAGCCCGCGCCCCAAACCACGTCGTTCGTGTTTTTTACTGGTCATTTCAACTTCCTTTTGCGGTTATTGTCATTGAATTATTTGACGCCAACTCGCGCGCCAACTGCCGATACGCTTTTGCACCTTTTGAGCTCGGATCATACTCGGTCACTGGCATAGCAAAGGAGGGCGCTTCGCTTACCCGTACATTTCGAGGAATAATCGTTTTGAAAACCAATTCACCCAAGTTTTCCCGCGCATCTGCTTCAACTTGCTGCGAAAGCCTATTCCGGCTGTCGTACATGGTTAAAACAATCCCCTCGATGCGCAGCTTTGAATTGATGGTTTCCCGAACCTCTCGAACCGTCAACATCAGTTGTGACAACCCTTCAAGCGCAAAAAATTCACTTTGCAACGGAACAAGAACTGAATTCGCCGACACCATCGCGTTGACGGTCAACAGGTTCAGGGACGGGGGGCAATCAATAAGAATAACATCAAGATCATATTGATCAATCGCAGGCTGGCGCAGTGCGTCGTAGAGCAGATAGCTACGTTTTTCGTTTGAGATCAATTCGATATCAGCTGAACTAAGACCCGTGGTGGCAGGTACGATCAACACTCTTTCGACGTCGGACTCTTGCACAATGTCCTCAAGCGGCACATCGCCCAACAACAGATCATAGGTGTTTAACTGGCGTTGCGAAGCTTCGATCCCCAATCCGGTAGACGCATTCCCCTGGGGGTCCAGATCAATAAGAAGCACCTTAAACCCATCGGCAGCCAACGCAGCACCCAAGTTAATAGTCGTCGTTGTTTTTCCAACACCACCTTTTTGGTTCGCGACAGCAATAATTCGTGGCCCTTTGGGCCGAGTCGGATCAGACACGCTTGATGCCTCCAATTTTTAGAATTGCGCCATTTGGGTTTGTTTTGCTTGTAGTTTCTTCTAACTCAAACTTCCATTGCCCAACAGCATCTTCTATTTCTTTTTTGTAGGTCTCCCCTTTGGGAAAAACGGCTACTCCTTGTGGGCATAGGTGAATCTCCGCAAATTCAAGCAATTTATCCAACGAAGACAACGCCCGCGCGGTCAAGATGTCAGCGTTTTGAGGCGCCACCTTTTCAATTCTTTCTGCTATTGTAATCGCGTTCAGCCCTAGATCACGGATAACAGTCTGCAAAAAGGCAACCTTGCGCAGATCGCTTTCAACAAGCGTGAAATCGTCGTCTGGATTCAGCTCCAGCGCCAAAATTGCCAATACGAGGGCAGGGAACCCACCACCACTCCCCAAATCCACCCACTTACGAGCTTCTCCTGCTTGAAATTGATAAATTTGCGCAGAATCGTGGAAATGGCGTTGCCAAAGCGTTGCTATCGTCGATTTTGAAACCAAATTGATCGCCGGATTCCACTTTTCTAGCAAACCCGCATAGTGATCCAGACGCTCCATTGTTTCACGTGAAACATCAAAAGCGTTTTGAAACTCCTGTCGGTAATCCACACCCATCAAGCACGTTTCTTTCTAGAATGCTGCCTAATCTTGGCCAAAACCAGCGTGAGCGCGGCAGGTGTCATACCATCTATCCGCCCAGCCTGCCCCAGAGTCATGGGCCGCACAGTTTGCAATTTCGACCGTAATTCATTCGAAAGCCCGCTGATCACTGAGTAATCAAATGCTTCAGGTATCTTCTGCAACTCATCCCGCTTCATCGCTTCAACGTCTCTTTGTTGCCGGCGAACATAGTTGGCGTACAACGCATCGCGCTCAATTTGCCTTTGAATTTCAAGATCGACATCGGCCATTTCTGGTCGCATCGCGATGATATCACTGAAATGGACATCCTGAAACGACAACAGATCAAAACCATCCCGGCGCTTGCCGTCTTGGTTTATCTTAATGCCTTGAGCGGAAACTTCCTTTGGTGTGAGGGTCGTGCCTTGAAGAGCAGACAGCGCTACACTCATAGCTTCCATTTTGTTTTCAAACGATAATTGTCTTTTCTCGCTCACACAGCCCGCCGCAACCCCAATTGCCGTAAGCCGTTGATCCGCATTGTCCGCGCGCAAAGACAGACGGAACTCGGCACGAGACGTGAACATGCGATATGGTTCCGACACACCGCGCGTTACAAGATCGTCAATCATTACACCAATATAGGATTCCGCTCTGCTAAATTGGATTTTCTCACCATCGGTGGCACGGCGCGCGGCATTCAAACCAGCCACAAGCCCCTGGGCGGCGGCTTCTTCATAGCCAGTTGTTCCATTGATTTGCCCCGCAAGAAACAATCCAGCAATGTTTTTCACCTCCAACGTCGCGGTCAAAGCACGCGGATCGACGTAATCATACTCAATCGCATAACCAGGTTGCAGGATCTTCGCGTTTTCAAGCCCGACAATCGAGTTCACATAGTCAACCTGAACAGCTTCTGGCAACGAAGTGGAAATGCCATTGGGGTAAATCGTATGATCATCCAACCCTTCTGGCTCCAAAAAGACCTGATGCGAAGCTTTATCAGCAAAACGAACGATTTTGTCTTCGATCGACGGGCAATACCGCGGCCCAACGCCATCAATATGGCCACCATACATCGCTGAACGCTCTAGGTTTTCGCGGATAATGTCATGTGTGGCCTGGTTCGTGTGGGTGATTCCGCAAGAAACCTGCCGTGCTGTTGGCGCTTTCGACAGAAATGAAAACATCACCGGTTCATCATCACCGGGCTGGGACTCAAGAATGTCCCAATTGATCGTGCGCCCGTCTAATCGCGGCGGCGTTCCCGTTTTTAAGCGTTTAAGCGCCAAATCAAAGCTATCCAGGCGTTCGGCCAATTTGACCGAAGGCTTGTCGCCCATTCGTCCACCTGGCTTTGATACATCACCAATATGAATGACGCCGCGCAAAAACGTGCCGGTTGTCAGCACTACCGACGGCGAGAATACTTCAGTGCCATCTTCAAGCGTAACGCCAGAAACCTCGTCATTTTTCATAATGAGGTCAGTGACTTCTCCTTCAATCACCGTCAGATTTTCGCAAATGGAAATCTCATTTTGCATAGCCGTGCGATAGATTTTTCGATCTGCCTGCGCGCGTGGTCCTTGCACAGCAGGCCCTTTCCGACGGTTTAACAATCGGAACTGGATGCCTGCAACATCAGCAACGCGGCCCATAACGCCATCCAACGCGTCAATTTCACGTACAAGGTGGCCTTTGCCCAACCCGCCAATCGCTGGGTTGCAGGACATAACACCAATGCCGGATTTCGTTAGGGTGATCAAAGCCGTTTTCGCGCCCATACGGGCCGAAGCATGAGCAGCCTCAGTGCCGGCATGACCACCGCCGACAACAACAACGTCAAAAAAATTTTGATGTTTCACGTGAAACAATCCTTACTTTCCCAAACAAAAGCTGGAGAAAATCTCATCCAGAATATGCTCTACATCTACACGCCCGACCAAACTATCAAGGGCTCGGATGGCTGTATGCAGCTCCTCCGCCGCCAACTCAGAGCGTTCGATTCCGTACCCTAATTCAGTTTTGGCGGTTTCCAAAGCCCTTATAGCGCTTAAAATTGCCAACCGGTGACGCTCGCGGATAGCAACCCCAGCACCCTGTGCTTTGTTTTCAACCACCGAGGATATCCGCGATGTTAAAGAATCAACGCCTACACCCGTCAAACCAGACACCGAAAACGCATCCCCGTCATAGATATCTGCCTTGCTGCGCACAACAATATCGTTTTGCTCGGGCTCAAGTGGAAGGTCTAGCGGCTCTTGATCATAAAGAAAGACGCGCAAGTCAGCGAGTTTAGCCCGTGAAATCGCCCGTTCTATACCAATCTCTTCAACCATATCATCGGTGTCGCGTAAGCCGGCGGTGTCCAAAATAGTCACTGGCAACCCGTTCAGGTCCATCCGCACCTCTATGACATCCCGTGTGGTACCAGCGACCTCGGACGTGATCGCCGCATCCCGCCCTGCCAGCCGGTTCAGCAGAGACGACTTGCCAACGTTGGGCGCGCCAACAATAGCAACCTCAAATCCTTCACGGATGCGCTCCGAAATACGAGCACCAACAGCCTCAACCGCCAATGCAGACATCACCCCGTCAAGCAATGTGTTCACCTCGGGGGTCACATCAACCGGTACGTCTTCGTCAACAAAATCAATAGTCGCCCCCAAAAGCGCAGCAGCACGAATCAAATCTTTGCGCCACGCCTCGGCCTTGTCGCCCAAAGCACCAGAAAACACCCGTAACGCCTGCTTGCGCTGAGCCTCTGTTTCGGACTCGAGCAGGTCACTCAGCCCTTCAATCTGAGCCAAGTCCAGACATCCATTTTCAAGAGCGCGCCGCGTAAACTCGCCAGGTTCAGCAAGCCGTAAACCATCAATATTCCCAAGCGTTTCCAGCACAGCCTTAATCGTCGCTGGACCACCGTGCAGGTGCAATTCGACCACGTCTTCACCGGTAAAACTGTGCCCGTGTTCAAACGTCAAAACCAACGCTTGATCCAACAAAACACCGTCCAGATCATGTAGTGAGCGCAGGCCAGAAACTCGATACTTAGGTAATGTGCCAGCAAGCCTTTTGGCTGCCGAAAAGGCCATTGGCCCCGACAACCGAATGACGGCCACGCCTGATTTTCCAAGCGCCGTCGCTAAGGCAAATATTGTGCTCATATTTCATCTAACCAATTGTAACTAAACAATAAGTTACGTGTTCATTGAATCAAAGAACTCTTCGTTCGATTTGGTTTGCTTCAATTTGGACATCAGGAATTCGATGGCATCTGTGGTTCCCATCGGGTTCAAAATACGGCGTAACACATAGGTTTTCTGCAAGTCTTTTGCATCGACCAACAGTTCTTCCTTACGCGTGCCGGATTTCAAAATATCCATCGCCGGGAAGACGCGCTTATCTGCCACCTTACGATCCAAAACAATCTCGGAGTTGCCGGTGCCTTTGAACTCTTCAAAGATTACTTCGTCCATGCGGCTACCTGTATCAATCAAGGCCGTTGAAATGATACTAAGTGAACCACCTTCCTCGATGTTCCGTGCAGCGCCGAAAAAGCGTTTAGGGCGCTGTAGGGCGTTTGCGTCCACACCGCCTGTCAGGACCTTGCCCGAGGATGGTACAACCGTGTTAAAGGCCCGACCCAAACGTGTGATAGAATCCAGCAGGATCACAACGTCGCGCTTATGTTCGACCAGACGTTTGGCTTTTTCGATAACCATTTCGGCAACTGCAACGTGGCGCGACGCAGGTTCATCAAATGTTGAGGACACAACTTCGCCCTTAACGCTGCGCTGCATGTCGGTCACCTCTTCTGGACGCTCGTCAATTAGCAAAACAATCAAATAGCATTCAGGGTGGTTGGCCGCGATCGACGTAGCGATGTTTTGCAACAACACCGTTTTACCCGTGCGCGGTGGCGCCACGATCAAGCAACGCTGACCTTTCCCAATCGGCGCAACCAAATCAATGATACGCGCAGATTTATCTTTATGGGTCGGATCTTTAATTTCCAGATTAAATCGCTCATCAGGATACAACGGCGTCAGATTATCAAAATTGATCTTGTGCTTGTTTTTCTCAGGCTCTTCAAAATTGATCTGCGTGATTTTTGTCATCGCAAAATAACGCTCATTGTCATCAGGTGCACGGATCACACCGGAAATGGTGTCACCTGTGCGCAACGATAATGCACGGATCATTTCTGGCGAAACATAGATATCATCAGGTCCTGGCAGGTAGTTCGCTTCAGTCGAGCGCAAAAATCCAAACCCGTCCTGAAGCACTTCAAGCACACCATCACCGGAAATTTCCCAACCATCTTCGGCCCGCTCCTTCAAAACCGAGAACATAATCTCGCCCTTGCGCATGGTCGATGCGTTTTCGATTTCCAGCTCTTCAGCATATTCCAGCAAGTCTTTTGGTGTTTTGACTTTAAGATCAGCCAGCGCGAGGGTTTCTTGAACGAGAGTTTCGTCGGTCATGAATACAGATCCTTGGCACACCAATGGGTGTACTATCATAGTTTACAATGTGAAAAACCACCCACCGGACGGCGGGATTACGCGCTAAATAGGGATGCACGCTATAGGAGTCAAGATTTCCTAGAACTTCAACACGACGGAAAACACGATGATAAACATCAAAACTGTCGGAACTTCGTTCATAACGCGGTATTGTTTGCCACTGCGGATATTTTT
Source organism: Rhodobacteraceae bacterium UBA2776 (assembly GCA_002352425.1). Taxonomy (GTDB): domain Bacteria; phylum Pseudomonadota; class Alphaproteobacteria; order Rhodobacterales; family Rhodobacteraceae; genus Profundibacter. The sequence continues at coordinate 12,310 of DEIK01000074.1, read as the reverse complement.
TCCGGCCACGATCTCAACATGACGCGCTGCCAACCAATAATGAAACCATGTCATCAAAATAACCGACAGTGCCTTGGTCCATGGCCAGACATAAGACCAATCCACGACCCCCGGGATTAACACCATAAAAATTCCAAAGATCCAAGTCGCAACCATCGCCGGGGTCATAATCACCTTCAGTAACTTGCGTTCCATCATTTGAAACAGCTTGTCCGCGTCTGATCCCAATTCCACGGATTCTGTGTGATGGACAAACAAACGAGGAAGGTAAAAAATACCGGCCATCCAGCTGATCACCGAAATAATATGTAACGATTTAATCAAAAGGTAATAATTGGACAATAAATCTGTAATCGCGTCCCACATGGGTTTTCCTCACATCTCGGTCCCCCTTTCTAATAATATATATATATAAAAGAAAAGATGATGATTAAGTAGTCAGCGTCTTTTCTGGGGATTAAATTTTTTCCCCGACTTTATCCCAAGTTGGAAAACCTGTTGATAAAACGGTGGGCAATCTTCTGAATCTTAGCATTTTCTATCAAAATGCGCCTGATAGAAAACTTTGCTATTGTGTGCAAACGACAGATTGCAAAATTACCCACATCCAAAAATTATCCTTTTCCACCGTGGGTAACTGTGCTGAATACGTTGATAACAACCTAACTTATCCACGCCACGCGCAGATCGGCGGTTATCCGTGGCTTCGCCCACCTTTAATCAGCCCATTTGTCCACAGGAATACGCGCATGACCAACCGCATCATTTTGGCCTCAGGCTCAAAAACTCGTCAGGAGCTATTACAAAATGCCGGTGTGGAATTCGATATCACCGTCGCAAAAATCGATGAAGACGCCATTCGCCAATCGCTCGAAGCTGACTTGGCAACGCCCCGCGATATTGCCGATGCCTTGGCTGAGTTCAAAGCCAAAAAGGTGGCTATGAAACACTCTGATTCTCTGGTGATCGGGTGCGATCAAACCTTGGATTTTGACGGCAAGGTCCTGTCCAAACCTAAGTCAAAGGATCAAGCCCAAGCCCAATTGCAGGCCATGCGGGGCAAACAGCACACTCTATACTCGGCCGCAGTGATCTATGAGAATGGGCAGCCAATTTGGCGTCACATCGGTAAATCACAACTGGAAATGCACGAATTTTCAGATACTTACCTGAAATCCTATGTCAACCGAAACTGGGAAAGCATTCGTCATTCCGTCGGAGCCTACAAGTTAGAAGAAGAAGGCGCGCGGCTGTTTTCACGGATTAGCGGAGATTACTTTGTGGTTCTGGGCCTTCCTCTGCTAGAGATGTTAACATATTTGTCAAAGCGCGGACTTTTGGATTCATGACCGAACAACAAACACCACATAAAATCCCGTTGGCGGGTGTTATCGGTTCCCCCATTGCGCACAGCAGATCACCGGCCTTGCATCGCCATTGGCTACAAACGAACGACCTCAAGGGTTTTTACGTACCGATGGATGTCAGTGCCGAAAACCTGCCCGATGTGATCCGCACCTTGCCACAAATGGGCTTTGTCGGCGTCAACATCACGATCCCGCATAAAGAAGCAGTGCTGGAACTTGCGGATCTTGTTACAGATCGCGCAGCGTTGATTGGCGCGGCCAATACATTGATTTTCCGCAAAGATGGCATCATTCACGCGGACAACACAGATGGTTACGGTTTCATTGAAAACTTGCGTCACGGGGCGCCGAACTGGCAGCCAAAATCCGGTCCCGCCGTTGTGTTCGGGGCAGGGGGCGCATCGCGGGCCGTGATCGCCTCATTGATCGAGGTCGGTGTGCCGGAAATCCGCCTGTCCAATAGATCACGCAACCGCGCTGACGTTCTACATACTGAATTTGGCGCCAAAGTTAAGGTCTATGACTGGGTCAAAGCCGGCAACATGATGGATGGGGCCACAACCGTGGTGAACACCACATCCCTAGGTATGGTTGGCAAGCCTGAATTTCGCATCCCGTTGGATGGCCTATCACCCAATGCCACAGTCTCTGATCTGGTTTACACCCCGCTCGACACACCCTTTTTGATGAAAGCCCGTGAAATCGGCTGCACGACCGTCGATGGCTTGGGTATGCTACTTTATCAAGCCGTGCCCGCATTCGAACGCTGGTTCGGCACTCGCCCCGTGGTGGATGATGCCCTGCGTAACGCAGTCCTATCCGCATGAAAAAACAGCCTTTTCTTATCGGATTGACGGGTTCTATCGGGATGGGAAAATCCACAACCGCCCAAATGTTTGCTGATCTTGGCCTGCCGGTTTGGGATGCGGATAACGCTGTTCATCGTCTTTATGGTGTTGGTGGCGCGGCGGTTGCGCCTTTGCAAGCATTGTATCCGGATGCCGTGGTTGATGGTGCAGTTAGCCGTGATGTGCTGAAAGCATGGATTGCTGACAACGCCACCGCGCTTGGTCAAATCGAGCAGATCGTACACCCTTTGGTGGCCGCTGATCGGGCCGCTTTTATCGCAGATGCACAATCGGACATCGTTCTGCTGGACATACCGCTTTTGTTTGAAACCGGATCAGATCACCAGATGGATGCCGTGGTCGTTGTCACTGCCCCTGCTGAAATTCAACGCACCCGGGTTCTGGAACGTGCCGCGATGACACCAGCGCAGTTCGAAATCATCCTTTCCAAACAACTGCCGGACGCGCAAAAACGCCAGCGTGCCGATTATGTGATTGAAACAACCACCCTTGAGGATGCAAAATCTCAAGTACAGATGGTTCTGGCGCAAATCAAAGGGCAAATAGATGCGTGAAATCGTATTGGATACAGAAACCACTGGGTTCGAGCCTAGCCAAGGCGACCGCATTGTTGAAATCGGCGCGGTTGAATTGCTGAACCACATGCCAACGGGCAAGACCTATCACCAATATATCTGCCCGCAACGCGCTATGCCCAAATCAGCGTTTGAAGTCCACGGATTGGGTGATGAATTTCTTGCTGACAAACCACTGTTCAAGGACATTGCACAGGCGTTCGTCGATTTTGTCGGTGACTCAATAATGGTCATTCATAACGCTTCATTCGATATGAAATTCCTGAACTTTGAATTGCAAAAAGTAGGCCGCCCTGAACTGCCTATGAGCCAAGCCTTGGATACATTGGCCATTGCCCGTAAAAAATTCCCAGGTGCGAATGCGTCGCTCGACGGGTTGTGCCGCCGCTTTGGCATCGACAATTCCTCGCGGACATTGCACGGCGCGTTGCTCGATTCCGAAATTTTGGCCGAGGTTTATCTGGAACTGCTGGGCGGTCGCCAATCTGGATTTGCTTTGGCGGCCGAGGCGTCATCACAGGACGTGGGAACTGGTGATGCATGGCGTCCGCGCCCACGGCCCACACCGCTTGCATCAAAACTTACAAACGAAGAAGCCGCCGCCCACGAGACCTTTGTTAAGGACATGGGCGACGGCTCGATTTGGTCAAAATAGCCAGCGTTTAGGCGTCGGCTGGCTTTGCAGCTTCGCCTTCTGACTCGGCGCGGCGCGCCAATTCAGAGCGATATAGCGCAAGGAAATCAATAGTTTCCAGGTTCAGCGGCGGGAAGCCACCATCACGGGTCACATCACCAACGATGCGCCGCACGTAAGGAAACAGCATCCGTGGGCATTCGATCAGCAAAAACGGGTGCAGCTGGTCTTCTGGTACGTTTTCAACGTGGAAAATTCCGCCATATTCCAACTCAAGCAGAAACAATGGCTCATCGCCACCTTTGTTTTTTGAGGTGATGTTGAACTTGGTCACAACCTCAAACTGGTGATCATCCGGGCGCTTTTTAGCGTCTAGATTGACCTGCACCTGAATGTCCGGCTGAACGTCGCCAGAAATACCTTTTTGGGCAACAGCGTTTTCAAACGACAGATCTTTGATGAACTGTGCAAGAACTTGCATCTTGATTTGTGGGGCTTCGGCACCGTTTTCGGCCATAGTCGTTCTCCTGAAGGAATTAATTTGCGCAATCGTTAGCAGGTCCCGTCACGGGCCTCAATCCTTGGTCCAGCCAGAGTTGCCCTTTGAGGGCGGTTTATCGGGTGAAACTTCGGTATATTCGCCGTCAATCACATTTTCAGGCGGGCTTTGACGCTGATGCGGTGGTGTACCGGTTGAAAACGTCTGCACGGTGACGCGGCTTTTGACGTATCTAAAAGCAGCCGCGCGAAACGGTGGGAACAGAAGTAAAAACCCAACAGCGTCCGTGAAAAACCCTGGTGTCAGCAGCAAGGCGCCCGCAAACAAGATCATCGCGCCGTTCGCCAGTGGCTCGGACGGGTCTTGCATATTGGAAAACGATCCGCGCACTTGGTTCAAGGCGGCGGCCCCTTGGGCGCGGACCAACCATGTGCCCAAAAATGCGGTCACTATCACGATCGCAAGTGTGGTCGGCAGACCCAAAAAGCCCCCGACTTCGATGAAAAGCGCGATTTCGATCAGTGGAACCGCGACAAACAGTAGAAATAACCACATAGAACCCTCATATAGACGTTATGCGTATGGTGGACTTGCTTATGTCCAGCCCTTACATATGTGCGAACGACCACTGTTACCATGATTTAGTCTTTGAAATGAGGTTTTGATGAACACCCCAATGATCCAGCTGCTTGTTTTGGCAGGCATCGCAGTCTTTCTGATCCTAAAGCTGAAAAGCGTATTGGGCACCCGTGAAGGTTTTGAAAAACCGCCCTCGTCAGCACCGCAACCTGACAAGGCCTCGGAAAAACGCCAAGCTTTTGAGGTGATTGAAGGCGGGCCAGATCGTGATATCACGGACCATGTCAAAGAGGGCAGCCCTGCCGCCAAAGCATTGGCAGCGATGAAAGCCGCCGAGCCAAGTTTTGGCGTGGGCGAGTTTTTGCAGGGTGCGCGCGGCGCTTACGAAATGATCCTGATGGGGTTCGAGCGCGGTGACTTAAACGCGATCCAGCCGTTCCTGTCCGACGAGGTGTTTGAAACTTTCACCGAAGTCGTTGCCCACCGCGAAGACCAAGGTTTGACCATTGACGCGAGTTTCATTGGCGTGCGCGAAACCACATTGACCAAGGCCAAGTTCCTAAAATCCAAAAGCCGCGGCGAAGTCACGGTCAAATTTGTTGGCGAGCTGACATCCGTTGTGCGCGACAAAGCCGGTGACATTGTCGAGGGCAAGGTCAACGAGGTCAAAAAGCAAAAAGACATTTGGACCTTTGCCCGTGAAATGGGCTCCAACGACCCCAACTGGAAGCTGGTGGCAACAGGGGAATGATGCATGCCGTTCGCGTTGTGGTGTTCCTGTTGGCGGCTATCATGAGCCAGCCAACCCCCAGCGCGGCGGCTGAATATTCCTTGCTGAAGTTCGATGATTTGGCAGGATGGGAGGACGACGACCACACCGCCGCCCTGACTGCATTTCTCGAAACCTGTTCGATCAATAAAGACAGCGAGTGGAAGGCGCTTTGCGGGTTGGCCAAAACCCATCCAAGTGCCAAAACCTATTTTGAGATGTTCTTTCGCCCCGTGCTGATCGAGGACGGTAAAGAGGCGCTTTTCACTGGCTACTATGAGCCAGAACTGAATGGCTCTCTCACCCCAACCGCGCGTTTTCGCTACCCGCTGTATCGCAAACCTCCAGAGGTCAAAAATGGCATACCGTGGCTGACCCGTCGGCAGATCGAGGAAACAGGTGCGTTGAATGGTCGTGGGCTTGAACTGGTTTGGATCGACGATCCGGTCGAAGTTTTCTTCTTACAAATTCAAGGGTCGGGCCGTGTGCGCCTGACCAATGGCAACACCATGCGGGTCGGGTATGGCGGCAAGAACAGCCGCAACTATCGCTCGATTGGTCAGGAACTGATCCGGCGCGGCATCTATTCCAAGCATCAGGTCTCGGCCCAAGTCATCCAAAACTGGGTGCGGCGTAATCCCTATGAAGGGGCCGAATTGCTGCGCCACAATCCATCATTTGTTTTCTTTCGCAAGATTACCAAAGTGCCGTCGTCAAAAGGGCCAATCGGGGCGATGAACCGGTCTGTCACAACAGGTCGAACATTGGCGGTCGATCCACGGTTCACGCCGCTTGGCGCGCCTGTCTGGTTGGAAAAGGACGGGCGCGAAGCGATCCGCCGTTTGATGGTGGCCCAAGATACAGGGTCAGCCATCAAAGGCGCACAACGCGCCGACATATTTTATGGCTCGGGTGATGACGCAGGGCGTGCGGCAGGGGCCATCCGTGATCCCGGCCGTATGGTGGTTTTGATGCCGATCCAAACGGCTTTTGCCTTGGCACCGGAGTTCGACGAATGAGCCGAAAAACCCGTGGCTTGCGGCCAGAAGAGCGTGAGCTGTGGCAGCGCGTGGCCGAGCAATCAGTGCCGATGCACCCCGAACGCGCCCAACCTATGAAGCAGGCCGTAGAGCATCTGAACAAGGTTCCACCAAAGCATCACGTGCAGCATTTCGGTATCGGACATATGGCCCGCAAAGCTACCCCTCAACATGATCTTGCCCCACCGATTGCCGATCATTTGATGAGTTCAGCGATCCAGATGGATCGCAAAGCTTACGGTAAAATGAAGCGCGGCAAATTGGGCATTGAGGCCAAAATTGATTTGCACGGGATGACCTTGGCGCAAGCTCACCCCACTTTGAACGGTTTTATCCAGCGCACCCATGCACAGGGTAAACGTCTGGTTTTGGTGGTGACGGGCAAGGGGAAATCAGGCACGTCTGGTACAGGCCCAATTCCCGAACGGCGCGGCGTGCTGCGTCAGCAGGTTCCGCATTGGCTGATGGCCCCGCCGCTGGGTGCATTGGTCATTCAGGTGACACCCGCGCACCTAAAACACGGCGGAGAAGGGGCCTATTACGTTTATCTAAGACGTAACCGGTAGCAAGTGTTTGGCTTGCTGAATGCCCAACCACGCCATTCCCGAGGCAAACACGAAATAGAGCGCAATACCGTTCATTTGGTCCTCGAATATGATGCCATAATCAATCAGCAATCCGGTTAATCCTGGGCCAATGGCAGATCCGAAAACCATAATCGCGGCGATCATAGCCTTGATACTGCCCAGATGGCGTGTGCCGTAAAATTCTGCCCAAAATGCGCTGGGAACCGTTGGTCCAGCGCCAATCGTGAACGACATAAATACAATTGCCACGGCGGCCCCCAATAAGGTTTCCGCGATCCCCAAGATCACGAACCCCACAACGATGGGCAGTTGATAAAGCGGCGCAATGCGGGCTGTGCCAAATCGATCAATCGCCCAGCCCGAAACAAGGGTTGCGCCAATGCTGACGGCGGTCAGCACAGGAAACAAGGCGACAAGGCCAGCATGACTCCAGCCTTTGGTTTCGGCCAGATGGACCTGCTGGAAAAAGAACGCGGTCCCGAATGCTGAAAGGCCCAACAACGTGGGAACCATGTACCAAAACAACCGATGTCCAAGAACTTCGCGCCGGATCCAATGGTGCTGGGACATGCCATAAGCGTGGGAACTTTCAGCAACCGATTTTGGTGTGCGCTCTGATTTCAGCAAGCGCATCAACAATGGGACCGAAAGCAACGCCAACACCGCCGCCACAACCCAAAGTGAACGCCACGACATCACTGTAAGCAGCGTTACAAATATCAACGGCAACAGCGATTCACCAATGGCATAGCCCAATGACGCCAGTGCCAATGCGCGCCCCCTTGTTTCGACAAACCATCGCGCCATCGAAACGGCCGCGATGTGGCTGGTCATGCCTTGACCCATTAATCGCAGCGCGAAAATGACAAACGGCAGGGCCCATACGGATGGGATCACAGCCATTGCCAAGCTGGCCACAGCCAATCCGCCCAAACACACGGCCCCCAAAACGCGCACACGAAATCGGTCTGTTAGTGTGCCGGCCCAGACCATAACAATTGCCGACGCCAAAGTGCCGACCGCGTAAATGCCACCCCAAGCGCCGTGCGACAGTGAAAACGCCTCCCGGATCTCGCCCGAGAAAATTGAGATAAAAAACGTCTGCCCAAAACTGGACATCAAGGTGAGTAAGGTGCCAACAAAAAGCCAGCGTGCATTCTGGCGCGTAAACTGAAGGAAAGTCATTGTTGTTGCGCTAATCCGGTTTGACCGTGGTGGCCGAAAGGATGAGGTTCGTTGCCTGCTGGACTGTCAAAATCGTACCTGACAAAAGACCGGTTCGGCCTGCCGGATCATTTCGAAAGGCAATATTCACATCATTCAGCCGTTTCAGAATTTTGATTAGGGACGGCGACGTGGCCGCATTAAAATGGCCCGTTGGCCCTTCTGAAAAATCAGTGACATCAAGCAGGGCAATTTCCAGACCCTTTAACCGCCTGGAATTTCGAACCGTTCCAAGGCGCTCTTGTTGTCCAGACAGACGCGCGGACAGTCGCAGTGCGCGATCTTTTGAGGAGGTGAAAATCACAAAGGGTTGCGGAAGAGGGCCAATCCGATCCGCCTGCCTGCGAAACACATCAACATCAATGTCAGGGGAAATTAAAATCACGCCGCTTATGGACCGATTCATTGACCGAACATCGGAAATTGCCATTTGGCGCAGCGTTTCCATAGACAACAATGCACCCATAGAATGGCCAACCAACAAAATTTGATCGGCGCCTGCTGAGCGGATGGTTTTGATCAACTCTTCTAACCCGTCTCGTGCGGATAAAATGCTATCCCGGTCATAGCCATAGCCAAGCGTACTACCTGCGCTGGGCCATGAAAAATGCACCGACGGGTTGGGCATTTCCATATCAGCAGACAGTTGCGCAAGCCGGTAAATACCTTCGGCATAAGTGTTGTTGAACCCATGCACAAACAGCGCGACCTCGCGTTGTCCCTTTGGACGGCTGCGCAATGATCTTGCTAAGTCGGCCTTAAAGCCAGGGGCGGCGGGATAGTGGTTTACGGAGGTGGTCAGGAAATTTTTGGCGGCATCTGGCTTGCGCTTGGGCCACTCAATTTCCCCGACTTCATGTTTTGGCGGCACGGAAACATCATAGCGATGATAGGACACATTGGGGGAGCGGTTGTTGTTCAACCGCCCGTCATCATCAACGCCCCGTGTGGTGCCAACAAAAATATGACGCGACAGTCCAACACCCGCTGCATCCGGAAACAAGGTAATCGTCCCGCGTGGCGTGCAGGCCACGACAAGGCTTAGACTTGAGACAATCAGGAGGCGTAGAAAGCGGCTCATTCGCCGATGTTATAGAACATATCGGCTAACGTCCATTGAGCGCGAAAGCTCGCCCAAATTCTTTTCAACGAAATCCGCATCCACCGTCACCGCTTCACCGCCGCGGTCTGGTGCGTTAAAGGAAAGTTCTTCAAACACACGTTCAATGACAGTGTAAAGGCGCCGCGCCCCGATGTTTTCAACCGATTGATTGACCTCGGCGGCGATTTTCGCCAGCGCTGCGATGCCGTCGATGGTAAAGTCGACTGTGACCTCCTCGGTCGCCATCAGGGCTGTGTACTGGCGGGTCAGTGCATTGTCGGTTTCGGTTAAAATGCGCACGAAATCTTCTTCGGTCAGTGCGCGCAGTTCAACACGGATCGGCAAACGCCCCTGCAATTCAGGCAACAGATCAGACGGTTTCGCGACATGGAATGCGCCCGACGCAATGAACAGAATGTGGTCGGTTTTAACCGGGCCGTGTTTGGTTGAAACGGTGGTGCCCTCGATCAACGGCAACAAATCGCGCTGCACCCCTTCGCGGGATACATCGGCACCGCTGGCATTTTTACGCGCACATACCTTGTCGATCTCGTCCAGAAACACGATGCCGTTTTGTTCAACTTCATGAACCGCCGCGCGAGTGACGATCTCGTCATCCAGCAGCTTGTCCGCCTCTTCGCCGATTAACATTTCATAACTTTCGGCCACAGTCATTTTGCGTCGCGTGGTGCGTCCGCCCATGGCTTTGCCAAAAATATCACCGATGTTCATCATACCCATATTTTGCCCGGGCTGTCCTGGTATTTCAAACGACGACATCGGGTTGGAGTTGTCCGCCATATCCAGTTCGATCTCGGTGCCGTCCAGCTCGCCTGCCTTTAGTTTCTTGCGAAACATCTCGCGGGTGGCGTCGCGGGCGTCTTCACCAACGATGGCCTCGATCACACGCTCCTCGGCGGCGTGCAGGGCTTTGGCTTTGACTTCTTCGCGCATCTTTTCGCGGGTCAGGGTAATGGCGCTGTCAACCAAATCGCGGATGATCTGCTCAACGTCACGGCCAACATAACCAACCTCGGTGAATTTGGTGGCCTCGATCTTGATGAATGGCGCATGGGCAAGTTTCGCCAAACGCCGACTGATTTCGGTTTTACCAACACCTGTTGGCCCGATCATCAGAATGTTTTTTGGATAGACCTCCTCGCGTAGATCATCGCCCAGTTGCTTGCGCCGCCAGCGGTTGCGCAGGGCCACGGCGACGGCGCGCTTGGCGTCGTTTTGACCAATGATGAAACGGTCCAGTTCAGAAACAATTTCGCGGGGGGTAAGATCAGTCATGATGGCCTCGAATGTAAGGAGGGAAACGGTCTTTGTAAGGAAAATCTGGCAGCAAACGCATCAACCACGAGCGGATTTGAACCCACCATGTGCCAAGCGCTGTAATGAATGCGCCAAGGATAAGCAGTGTGTAAACCATGCCAACCTCATTGCCTAAATTGCTACCCATCGCCCAGACGATAATGGCCCCAAGATAGCCAATACCAGCCGTCAGGAACGAGCGCCGATCAATGATCAGCGATATGATCGTCACAACGAACAACAGCAATGCAGTCAGTAAATATGCCGAAGGGCCGCCACTGTTATAAAGCGTCAGCGCCATTGTGTTGACGATCGCAGGCGCGGCCAGCAAGTGCAGCCAAAATCCGGTCGCCGAAAAGCGGCTGATGCGGTGTGGATCCTTGGTGTCGAAATAGATTCCCAACCCAAAGGCGATGAAGCCAAAGACCAAGGAGCCCAATGCAAGGCCAGAGCTTTCGCTTAGGTCAAACAGACCTTTGGGAAAATCGCGCAACGGCAGGCTTGAGCCTTGAGAGCTCATGGCAGCATAGATCAAAATCAGCCCAAAAATGCCGAACACAAACATTGAAAATGGCAGTTTGAAGATGCGGAAATACATCAACATTCCAACCATGCCAAAAGCACCCATAATTATTAAGTGCCACGCATCAATATTGTTACTGGATGGGCTGAGCAAATTGAGGACCGTGGCGCCCAGAAAGATGCCAAATCCTGCCGCCAGCGATATGCTTGGCAGACTCATCCGGCGCTTCAAGTTGAAATACAGTGCAAAAACCCATGTCAGGATCATGCCAACAATAGAGACCCCAAGGCCACCGCCAATGACAGCCCCAAAGGTGAGGATGCCAGAGAACAACAGCCACAACCCGACAGTGACAAAAATCTCGCTGAACCCTTTGAAAAACTCGAACGGTTCATCATCGTTGGCCAATCCGTCGCGCACGCCCAGACGTTCTTGTGCCAAGGCCAGCAGGCTTGCCGCCTGACCTTCGTTCATCACACCAGCCGCAACGGCGGCCCGAATGTCGTCTTTGGAAAAATCGCTCAACTGAACTTACCCTTTAATCGTTTCAACGGTCAGATTGCCGTTGGTATAGACACAAATATCCGCCGCAATCGCCATTGCCTTGCGCGCCACATCTTCGGCGCTCAACTTGGTGTCCATCAAGGCCCGCGCCGCCGCCAACGCATAGTTCCCGCCCGACCCGATTGCTGTGACGTCATGTTCAGGCTCCAACACATCACCTGCGCCGGTGATCACAAATATGTCTTTTCCATCGGAAACGATCAACATCGCCTCCAGTTTTTGCAGATACTTGTCGGTGCGCCAATCTTTGGCCAACTCGACCGAGGCCCGCGCCAATTGACCCGGTGTTGCCTCCAGTTTGGCTTCAAGCCGTTCCAGTAGGGTAAACGCGTCCGCCGTCGATCCGGCAAAACCAGCCACAACGTCAAACCCACCCGGCGACAGACGGCGCACTTTTTTGGCCGTGCCTTTCATTACGGTCTGGCCAATGCTGACCTGACCATCGCCCGCGATAACGACTTGGCCGCCTTTTTTCACACCTATGATTGTGGTGCCATGCCATCCTGGAAATTGATCGTCAGCCATCTCGTTCTCCTGTTGGTTCCGTCCTATATGGCAATGGCGGGCGGGCAACACAAGTTGGCAAAGAAAAAGGGGCGCAAAACTGCACCCCTTAATCCGAATTTATGTATCCGAGTTAGATGGATTCTTCGATCCAGCC